>NZ_KQ031391.1:5084429-5444318 GCF_000966285.1 Pseudofrankia sp. DC12 | reverse complement strand
CTAGCGCGGCGGCGGCCTCCACGTGCAACAACCTGGACGACACCATCCGGTCGGCCGCCTCCCAGACCCGGATCGCCTTGGCCGAACCCGGCTCGTCGATCAGCAACGCAACAGACGCCGACGTATCGGGATAGCAGATCATCCGCGCTGCTCGCTGACGAGATCGCTGACAGTGCCAGTCGCCGCGATCGGTCGAGGTCTCGTCCAGGTGCCCGACCGGGCCGGCTCCACCAGTCCCTCCGCGATCAGTTGTTCGAGCTGGGTGGGCTCCGTGACGGGCATGAGGCGGGCGACGGGGCGGCCGTGGTCGGTGATGGTCAGGGTGCGCCCCGTGCGCACTTCGGCGAGGTAGCGACTCAGGTTGTCGCGCAGGTCAGCGGGCGGGGTGCAGGGAGAGAGCCAGGGCGGTCATGGCGTGGCGGTCTACGCCGCGGACCCAGATGCGCGTACCGGCGCGGTCGAAGACGAGGTGGCCCTGCAACAGCAGGCCGTCCGGGGGCCACCAGCTGGCGGGGGTGCCGTCCGGCAGCCGGATCCGCTCCCAGCCGGCGGTGTCCGCGATGCCGGCGCCGGTGGACTGGCTGACGGTGAGCAGCTCGCCGTTGTTGGCCGCCGGGAAGGCGACCACGACCGCACCCTCCGGCCGCCGTTCGATCCGGCCGACGAACGCTCGCCCGACCGGGACGCACAGCGTGAAATCGACCTCGTCTGCCAGCTGGGCGAGCGGGCGCGGGCGGGCCGGCACCACGGGCTCGCCGGCGCCCGGATTCCGCAGGCCAGCCGGCTCGGCGACGCCACGAGAGGGCACGAGCGCGACCGGGTTGGGCGGACCTGACGACCCCGGCTCCGGCGGCATTTCCTCGCCTGGCCGCCCGTCCTCAGCAGCCAGCCCGGCCTCGCCGGGCGGCACAGGCTCGCCAGACGGCACAGGCTCGCCAGACGGCACAGGCTCGCCAGACGGCACAGGCTCGCCGCGCGGCACGGCCTCGCCGCGCGGCACAGGCTCGCCAGACGGCACAGGCTCGCCGCGCGGCACGGCTTCGCCTGGCGAAGCGGCCTCGCCCAACGCGCCGGCCGCCGAAGGCGACCTGGCCCCGGGCCGGCCGGCCACGCCGAGGTCCAGGGCCGCGAGGTCGAACAGGCGGGGATCGGCGGTGTCGCCGACCGTGAGCCGGCGCAGCGCGACCCGCTCGATGGGCCGGCCACGGAAGAAGGCGGCGAGCTCGACGACGACGCCGGTCGCGTCGTCGACGACGAGATCGAACCGCTGTGCCCCGTCGGCCAGCCCGGCCAGCACCGGCGGGCGCGCGCCGGGACGCGGCACCGCGGCCAGCCGCGTCGACGCACGGCCCGCGACCTCGGTCGACGCGGTGAGCCGAGGCCGCAGCCAGGCCAGCAGCAGCCAGGGCCGCACGAGCAACTGCTCGCGCACGACGACGCCAGGACGGCGCGGCGAGCCTGGCCTGGCCGTGGCCGCGCCGACGGTGCCGGTTCCGCTGATCTCCTCGCCGCGCCGGCGGCGCCACAGCTCGCCGTGCACGACGGTGACCTCGTCCTCGTCCGGCCACTCGACCCGCAGCATCCCGGCGGCGGCGAGCAGCCGGCCGCGGCGCACCACCGGGTCGGTCGCGTCCTCGCCCGGGGCGGGCGCCGCCGGCACCGGAACGAAGCCGAAGGCGGGGATCGGCGGGGCGACAACCGCCGATCCCGGCCCGTCGGGCAGCCCGGCGCCGTTCTCGGCGCCCTGGCCGTCCAGATCACGCACCTGCTGGGCGCGGCGGGCGTCCGCCGCGGCGCCGGGGTCGAACCGGTGCACGAGCTCGGCGTGGACGGAGGGCCACCGCTCGCCGCAGGTGACCATCGCGGCCAGTACGTCGCCGAGCGTCCTCATGTCGCGATGTTGACACAGAAAGCGACCGAGGTTCCGTTCATTGTCGACCCCGCGCCGTCAACGGCCACCGTCGACGACAGTCCCGGACGGACCGGTCTCACCTGGTTACCAGCCGGGCCGGCGACGACGCGGACGATCAGGCGGGGACGAGCCTGACCTGCATCTCCTTGATGCCGTTGATGAAGTTCGAGCGCAGGCGGCGCGGCGCGGCCAGCGGCTCGACCCGGGCGACGCGGCGGGCGAGGGTCCGGTACATGATCTCGATCTCCAGCAGGGCGAGGTGGCGGCCCAGGCAGAAGTGCGGGCCACCGCCGCCGAAGCCGACGTGCGGGTTCGGGTCCCGGCCCACGTCGAACGTGTGCGGGTTCTCGAACACGGTCTCGTCGAAGTTGGCCGCCGTGTAGTACATGAGGATCTTGTCGTTCTCGCGGATGAGCTGGCCACCTAGCTCGACGTCGCGGGTGGCGGTGCGCCGGAAGGCCATCACCGGGCTGACCCAGCGGACCATCTCGTCGGCCGCCTTGCGGGCGAGCCCGGCCGGGTCTGCGCGCAGCCACTCCCACTGGTCCGGGCTTTCGATCATCGCCTGCATGCCGCCGGAGATAGCGTTGCGGGTCGTCTCGTTGCCGGCGACGATCAGCAGGATGAAGAACAGGTCGAACTCCAGCTCGGAGAGCTCGCGGCCGTTCTCGTCCGGCACCACCAGCTTGCTGACGATGTCGTCGACCGGGCAGGCGCGCTTGGCGGCACCGAGCTCGTTGGCGTAGGCATAGGCCTCCACCGCGGCCTGCAGGCCCTCGTCGGGGGCCGGTGCCAGCTCCGGGTCGTCGGCCGAGAGCATCCGGTTCGACCATTCGAAGATCTTGTAGCGGTCCGCGTTGGGGACCCCCATCAGCTCCGCGATGACGACGAGCGGCAGCTCGGCCGCGCACATCGTCACGAAGTCGCCGGAGCCCGTGGCCAACGCCTTGTCCACAATTACTTCGCAGGCATGTTCGATCTTCTCGGCCATCCGGGCGGCGGAGCGCGGCGTGAAGCCGCGGTTGAGCAGGCTGCGCAGTCGGGTGTGGTCCGGCGGGTCCAGGTTGACCATCATCATCTGCTGCTCGGCCAGCGACGTCGGCGTCTGTTCGTTGAGGAAGCAGGTCTGCCGGTACGACGAGAAGATCTCCGGGTTGCGCGAGACGAAGTTGACGTCGGCATGCCGGGTCACCGACCAGAACCCGTTCGGCTGCTCGAAGTCCGGGTGACGGAAGACCGGGGCCTCGGTGCGCAGCACGGCGAACTGGCCGTGTGGCAGGCCCTTGACGTACAGCTCCGGGTCGTAGATGTCGATGCTGTCGAGGCTGATCCGAGCTGCCATGGGGACCTCCGGGTGCGGCGGCGACCGGTACGCCGAACAACGGGTGGGCGGGGACCACGGTCCCGTGGGGGCGGTGCTCGTGATGGCCGGCGCTGGCGCTCCCGCCCTCCCGATGGCCGTCACTAGAACACGTTCTCACTTGCTATGAGACCTGAGTAGCCGTCAGGTTGCAACCCCTACGGGCCTTCCAGTAAAGGGCAAGTTTGTAAAGTTGCCAAGACCCCTACGGCCCTGTCAGCACGGAGCAGTTTTGTAAAGCCAACGACCGGCTGGCCCACCCGCGCCACCGGCCCGGCCGGTGCACCGTTCACCTGGGGAAACACGACGTCGCCGAGGCAGGCCGACCGCCGGCGTCCGGGCCAGAGCGGTCGTGGCGAGCCTCGGCGACGGTGGCCGACGCCCGGACGGTGCCAGCCGTGACGTGCCGGCAGGGGCGGGCCGGGCTGGGCTGGGACCGGCTGGGCTCAGCGCAGCTCGTCGACGTAGGCGTCGGTGCCCGGCAGGGTCGGGATGAACGGCGCGACGAGCTCAAGGCGGCCGACGCCGCCCCGCTCGGCCTCCTCGCCCGCCCGGGCGAAGGACTCGTCCCACACCTGCCGCGGGTCGGTCCCCAGGAACCACAGCACGGTGACCCGCCGGCCCAGGCCCTCGACCTGCTTGACGTAGGACATCCGGTTGTCCGGCAGCGGCAGCGGCGTGAAGAACAGGCCCATCGCGACGCCCGACCCACCGAGCACCCGCGGCGCCCGCCTGGTCCGGAGCCAGTCCAGGACCCGGGCCACCCCCGTGCCGCCGCCTCCCTCGCTGACGTCCGCCGACTCGGCCGGCGCGTCGATGACCTCGACCACCAGCCCCTGGTACGGGTACTCCAACGCGTGGATGTCACGCGGCTGGGCCGCGGCTCCCGGCGCCGGCGTGTCCCGGTAGGCGGCCCCCAGGTAGCGCTGGAACGCGGTGAACACGTGGTCGCGGTCCAGGTAGACCCGGCCGTCGGGGAGCAGGCGCTGGTTGGTGGCCACCGTCCAGCGCATGTGGTCCTCCTGGCGGCCCTTCGTGATCCAGTAGGTCGCGATGTAGCAGCCGAGCGTGACCGGCTGGGCGATCACCGAGTCGTGCGGCCGGCGCAGCAGCTGCAGCTCGCGGGTGGCGACCCAGCGACGGCCGGTGAACATCCACGGCATCGCCATGGCGCCCGCGAAGAAGTGGTCGTCCTCGTACCAGCGGTTGTAGGCGCGCTCGTGGCCCGGCCGCGGCTCGACCATCGTGATCAGGGCCGAACCGATCTCCACCGCGTACGGGCCGGCCGCGGCCAGGTCCGTGTAGGCCTGGTCGGGCTCGGCCCAGGCCACCGGCCCGGTGTGGCGCCCCGGCTGGCCAGTCGTCTGGCCTGGCTCGCTGGTCGTCGTCATGGGGGCTCCTTCGTGAAGATCACCCGAGCACCCGACGGAGGCCGCCGGCCAGGCCACGTCGCGGGCCTGGGAAGCGTAGGCCACCATGTCCGGGCGAATCTGTCGACCCGTCAGAAAATCTTCTACACTCCCGCCCCGTGAACGCGACCGCGCCGCAGCCGGCGCCCCTGCCCGCCCCCGGTTCTCTCGCCTTCGGCATGCAGCTGCCGGTCCAGGCACAGAGCACGCTGTTCGCCGAGCCGTGGGAGCGGACCGCCGGACCCACCGAGCTCGCCGCCGTGGCCGTGGCCGCGGACGAGGCCGGCTTCGACTACGTCGGCGTGTGCGACCACGTCGCGATCCCCCGCCGGCTCGCCCCGGCGATGGGCACGGTCTGGTATGACACGGTCGCCACGCTCGGCTGGCTGGCCGCGCGAACGACCCGCACCCGGCTGCTCTCGCACGTCTTCAACATCACCTACCGGCATCCGCTCCTGACCGCGAAGGCGTTCGCGACCCTGGACGCGCTGTCCGGCGGCCGGGTGATCCTCGGCGCCGGCGCCGGGCACGTGCCGGAGGAGTTCGCCGCGCTCGGCGTGGACTTCCGCCACCGCGGCCGGCTTCTCGACGCGGGGCTCGCGGGCGTCGACGCCGCCCTGCGCGACGAGTTCCCGGCGGTGGCCGGCGGCGAGACCCCCGGTCTCGACGGCGGCCTCGGCCAGGCGCCCCGACCGGTCCAGGCGCCGCGGCCACCGATCTGGGTCGGCGGGTCGTCGCCCGCGGCGGTCCGCCGGGCGGCCCGGTACGAGGGCTGGCTGCCGCAGGGCACCCCGCGCGGCGAGATGCGCCCGTTGGTCGAGCTGTTCGCCAAGGAGCGCGCCGCCGCCGGGTTCGAGGCGCCGGCCGCGATCGGCACCGTCACCGAGTGGCTCTACGTCGGCGCTGCCGGCTGGGACGTCGACCGGCCGTGCGTGAGCGGCCCGCCCGCGCGGCTGGCCGAGAACCTGCGTGAGTACGCGGCACTCGGCGTCACCCACCTGCAGGTACGGTTCCCCAGCCGCACCCAGGCCGAGCTCGTCGACCAGGTCGCCGCGTTTGGCGCCGAGGTCGGCCCCCTGCTCGCCGGCTGAGAACCACGCGCGGCTCGCCGTGCCGCTCAGAGCACCTGCTTCGCTCCGTCGGCCGCGAGCTACAGCCCCGTCCTCCGCAAGCTACGGACAAGACCTACGCCCGCGTCCTCCTGCCCTCAGAGCAGGTCCGCAAGTACTCGCAGCTGGGCTGGGTCGCGGATTCCGCCGACGAGGAGCGTCGTGACCGGAGAGTCGCGCCAGAGGGCCAGCCGCTCGCGGATGCGGGCGAGCGGGCCGACCAGCGCGATGCCGTCCGCGAGGTCGTCGGGAACGGCCGCTGCCGCCGCGGCCCGGTCGCCGGCGAGGAACAGCCGCTGCACCTCGGCGGCCTCCTGCGCGTAGCCGAGCCGGCCGATCAGGTCGAAGTGGAAGTTGGCCGTTTTCGCACCCATCCCGCCGATGTAGAACGCCACCATCCACTTGACCAGCTCCAGGCCGGCGGCGACGTCGTCGGTGATCGACACCGTCACCGGGCAGGCGATCTCGAAGCCCGGCCTGGCGGCGGCCAGCGCGTCGGCGTACGTCTTCGGGCCGCGGTCGGCGTGGTAGAAGACCGGCACCCAGCCGTCGGCGATCTCGGCGGCCAGCGCGACGTTGCGGGGCCCCTCGGCACCGAGATAGATCGGCACCTGGGCGCGCAACGGGTGCAGGATCATCTTCAGCGGCTTGCCCAGGCCGGTGCCACCCGGGTACGGCAGCGGGTAGTGCGGTCCGTCGGCCGTCACCGGATCCTCGCGGGCCAGCGCCCTGCGGACGATGTCGACGTACTCGCGGGTGCGTGCCAGCGGCTTCGGGAACGGGACGCCGTACCAGCCCTCGACCACCTGCGGCCCGGAGACGCCGAGCCCGAGGATGACCCGGCCGCCGGACAGGTGGTCGAGCGTGGCCACCGTCATCGCGGTGCACGCGGGGGTGCGGGCCGAGAGCTGGATCAGGCCGGTGGCGAGCTTGATCCGCTTCGTGTGGGCGCCGTACCAGGCCAGCGGGCTGACGGCGTCGGACCCCCAGGCCTCGGCGGTCCACAGCGAGTCGTACCCGCAGTCGTCGGCAGCCCGCACCAGCTCCAGCTGGGGGGGCGGGCTCGCCGGCCAGTAGCCGAGGTTGAGGCCCAACTTCAGGTCCGCGGTCATCGCGTCTCCTCGTCTCGATCCCGCCAGGCGTCGTCGGCCGGACGTGCGCGTACCCGGACAGCGTTGCGGATTTCTAGAACTCGTACTAGTTTTCCGCTGCTGAACCAGTGACGCATGCCACTCCCCCACCTCGCCGGGCCGCCCGGTACACGGAGGCGACGATGCAGGTCCAGGACCGGCTGTTCATCGGCGGCGGCTGGGTGGCGCCGGCCGGGACGAGCACGATCGAGGTGGTCTCGCCGCACAGCGAACAGGTCGTCGGCCGGGTGCCGGAAGGTACCGTCGCCGACCTCGACGCCGCCGTCGCCGCCGCCCGGGACGCCTTCGACAACGGCCCCTGGCCGCGGCTTTTACCGGCGGAGCGGGCCGGCGCCATCGGCCGGCTCACGGCGGTGCTGAACCGGCGCGCCGAGGAGGCCGCCCAGGTGATCAGCACCGAGATGGGCAGCCCGGTCAGCTGGGCCCTGTTCGGCCAGGTCTACTCGGCGACGTTCGCGCTGGACTACTTCGCAGGCCTGGCGCGGACCTTCCCGTTCAGCGAGGTGCGCGCGGGCATGCTCGGCCCGGCGCTGGTCCGGCGGCTGCCGGTCGGCGTCGTCGGGGCGATCGTGCCGTGGAACGTGCCGCTCTACGTGACAGCACTCAAGCTCGGCCCGGCGCTGGCGTCCGGGTCGACGATCGTGATCAAGCCGGCGCCGGAGACGCCGCTGTCCGCGATCCTGCTCGCCGAGGCGGTCGAGGAGGCCGGCCTCCCGCCGGGCGTCGTCAACATCGTGCCGGCGCACCGCGAGGTCGCCGAGCACCTGGTCCGCCATCCCGCCGTCGACAAGATCAGCTTTACCGGCTCCACCGCGGCCGGCCGGCGCATCGCGGCGATCTGCGGCGAGCGGCTGGCCCGCTGCACCCTGGAGCTCGGCGGCAAGTCGGCGGCTCTGCTGCTCCCTGACGTCGACCTCGACGCCGCGCTGCCGGGCCTGCTGCCGGCCGCGCTGATGAACAACGGGCAGGCCTGCGTCGCGCAGACCCGGCTGCTCGCGCCGCGGGAACGCTACGACGAGATCGTCGAGGCGGTGGTCGCCAAGGTGGGCGCCATGAAGGTCGGCGACCCGTTGGACGCCGCCACCGAGATCGGCCCGCTGGTAGCCGCCCGCCAACGCGAGCGGGTCGAGGGCTACATCGCCGCCGGCCGGGAGGCAGGCGCCAAGGTCGCGCTCGGCGGCGGCCGGCCAGCCGAGCTAGAACGCGGCTTCTACGTCGAGCCGACCGTGTTCTCCGAGGTCGACAACGGCATGAAGATCGCCCAGGAGGAGATCTTCGGGCCGGTGCTGGCGGTGATCCCCTACTCGGGCGTCGACGAGGCGGTCGCGATCGCCAACGACTCCCGCTACGGCCTGTCGGGCTCGGTGTGGACGGCCGACACCGACCGCGGCCTCGAGGTCTCCGCCCGGATTCGCACCGGAACGTTCAACGTCAACACGTTCATGCTGGAGAACGCGGCCCCGTTCGGCGGGTTCAAGGAGTCCGGCGTCGGCCGCGAGCTCGGGCCGGAGGGCCTGTCCGCGTACCTGGAGTACCAGTCGGTGAGCCTCCCGGCGGGCTGGGCTCCCGCGCCGGGGCAAGCCGCGCCGACAGCCGAGGGAACTGGCTCCGCCGGAGCGCAGGGGTGAGCGCCGACGCGGCCCCCGCCGCCTTGGCCGCCACCGGGGCAGGCCTCGACGGGCCTTCCCCCGGCGAGATCCTGCTGTTCCTGTTCACCCGCAGGGACGGCATGTCCGAGGAGCAGTTCCGCGAGCACTACCTCGGCGTGCACGCGCCGATGAGCGTGGCGCACTCGACGGCGACCGGCCGCTACGTCGTCCGCCTGGTCGAGGGCGGCCACGGCTCGCTGCCGCTGCCGGTCGACGCGATCACCGAGATCCACACGGCGTCCGTCGACGCCTTCGTCGACCCGGAGCAGGGCTGGGACTCGGCGGAGAACTGGAAGCTGGTGATCGACGACGCGGCGAGCTTCCTGGCCGGTTTCCACATGTACCGGGTGAGCCGCGAGGTGCTCGTCCCGGCCGCCGGCGCGGCCGAGCCGACCACCGTGCGGGCACGCACGCCCGGGGTCGTGCTCGCCCAGATCTTCCTGGACGGCGCCGCGGCGCAGGACGCGACCGACGAGGCCGCCGGCCCCGCCGCGATCCCGGGCACCGTCCGTTACCGGGTGCTCGGCACGCTCAGCCCCGACGCCCCGCCGGTGCACGCCGTCGACCTGGTGACGCTGCCGGACGCGACGGCGGCGCGCTACCGCTCGCACGCGTACGTGCTCGGTGAGTACGTGCAGCAGCCGTAGAAGACGTGAGATGCACCTTCCCGCCGGCTCGTCAGCAGAGAGCGAGGCCCTGAGGCCATGAAGACCAAGGCTGCCGTGATGTGGGAGCTGAACCAGCCATGGGTGGTCGAGGAGATCGAGCTCGACCCGCCGAAGGCCGGTGAGGTGCTGGTCCGGTGGCACACCGCCGGCATGTGCCACTCCGACGACCATCTGCGCACCGGGGACATGGGCGCGGGCACCCCGATCGTCGGCGGCCACGAGGGTGCCGGCGTGATCGAGGCCGTCGGCCCGGGCGTCACCACCCTGGCCGAGGGCGACCACGTCATCTGCACGTTCATGCCCAGCTGCGGCCAGTGCCGCTGGTGCGCCAGCGGCCGGTCGAACCTGTGCGACCTCGGCGCGAACCTGATGATGGGCTACGGCGTCGACGGCACCCCCCGGTTCCACGCCCGCGGCCAGGACTGCTCGGCGATCTGCTTCCTCGGGACGTTCAGCGAGTACGCCGTGCTGCACGAGCGCAGCGTCGTGAAGATCGACGAGGACATCCCGATGGACGTCGCGGCGCTCGTCTCCTGCGGTGTCCCGACCGGCTACGGCTCGGCGGTCCACACGGCGAAGGTCGGGCCGGGCGAGACCGTCGTCGTCGTCGGCGCCGGCGGGGTCGGCATGAACGCCATCCAGGGCGCGCGGATCGCCGGCGCGGAGCGGATCGTCGCCGTCGACCCGGTGGCCGGCAAGCGGGACTCGTCGAAGCTGTTCGGCGCGACCCACACCGCGGCCGGCTTCGACGAGGCGACCGCCCTGGTCCGCGACCTGACCCAGGGTGTGATGGCGGACGCCGCGATCATCACCATCGGCGTCGTCCGGGGCGAGGAGCACATCGCACCGACGATGGCGCTGGTCTCCAAGGGCGGCCGGGTCGTCGTCACCGGGGTGACGCCGGTCTTCGACGCGGACGTGAAGCTCTCGCTGTTCGATCTGACGATCTTCCAGAAGGAGCTGCGGGGCAGCCTGTTCGGTGCCTGCAACGCACGTGCCGACCTACCGGTGCTGTTCTGCCTGTACCGGTCCGGCCAACTCAAGCTGGACGAGCTGATCACCCACCGCTACCCACTCGGGGAGATCAACACCGGTTACGCGGACATGCTCGCGGGACGCAACATCCGCGGCGTCATCGTGCACGACGTGGGCTGACGGAGGCGGGCATGGCTGACGGAGGCGGGCATGGCTGACACGGCGGAACCCACCAGCTACGACCGGCTCTCCGGCGGCGCCACCGGCCCGCAGGACCAGGCCGAGCCGGCCCACGGCGCCGGCCCGGTCGGCCTGGTCGACCGGACGATCCTGGTCACGGGCGTCACCGGCCAGGTCGCCAGGCCGCTGGCGATCGCGCTCGCCCGCACCAACACCGTCTACGGCGCGGCCCGGTTCAAGGACGCCGCGCTGCGCGACGAGCTGACGGCCGCGGGGGTGCGCTGCACCCCGGTCGACCTCGTCAGCGGTGACCTCACCCAGCTGCCCGAGCGGGTCGAGTTCGTGCTGAACTTCGGCGTCGTCAAGTCGAACCGGTGGACCGTCGACCTGGACGGCAACACCGGGGGCACGCTGGCGCTGGCCGAGCGGTACGCCGGGATCGCGACCGCGTTCCTGCACTGCAGCTCGGGAGCGGTCTACGCGCCGGACCACGACGGCCTGCTCGCCGAGAGCCACGACCTGGGCGACAGCCACGCGGTCTGGCCGTTCCTGCACACCTACAGCATCAGCAAGATCGCGTCCGAGGCCGCAGCCCGGTACGCCGCGCGCCGCCACAACCTGCCGACCACGATCGCCCGGCTCAACGTCCCGTACGGGCCGACGGCCGGCGGCCTGCCGGACTACCACCTGCAGATGATGGCCGCCGGGATGGCGGTGCCGGTCTTCGGCCCGAACGAGGCGGACGCGACCCCTACCCGCTACCAGCTCCTGCACGACGACGACACCGTCGCCATGATCCCCGGGCTGCTGGCGGTCGCCGGCGTGCCGGCGACGACGCTGAACTGGGCCGGGCCGGAGACGGTCAGCGTCCAGGAGTGGTGCGCCGAGCTAACCGCACTGACCGGCATCCCGGCGACGTTCGACTACACCACGGCGACCCTCGGCAGCGTCGTCATGGACCTCAGGACGCTGCACGAGCGGGTCGGCATCGCCCTGGTGCCCTGGAAGGAGGGAGTGCGCGCGATGATCGCATCGCGCCACCCGCACCTGGTCCGTGACGAGGCCGAAGCGCCGTCACCGGCCAGCTGACCTGACCGGGCGTCAGCAGGGCGGCCCCCGGCGGCGCCCGGCCTGACCACCCTGGAAGCCGATGGCCACGCCGGTCACGGGCCTCAGGCCGGGCAATACGCGGTGACTGGTGAACACGGTCACATGCCGGGTTCTGACGCACCGTCGGGTCGTCGCCTTACGCTTACCGTGTGTCTCCTACCGACGCACCCGCCCTGGACAAGCCCGCCCGCGCGCGGTCCCGAGCCGGGGCCGGTACCGCGGCAGCGCGGCTCAAGGTCGGCACGGAACCCGGCCACCAGCCCGGCCCGGCCGGCGCGGCGGCGGCGCCGGAGGCCGGCCCCGAGAGCGCCGCGGGCGCCGGGCCGGACCCGCGGACGACCGCGAGCGGACCGGCGCCACGCGCGGCCGACGGCCGGGTCCCGGGCCGCCGCGGGCTCGCGACGAGGGCCCGTCTGCTGGAGTGCGCCGCGGCGATGCTGGAGAGCACCCCGTACCGCGAGCTGACCGTCACCGACATCAGCCGCGAGGCGGGAACGTCGCCCGCGACGTTCTACCAGTACTTCGTCGACATGGAGACGGCGATGCTGGTGCTCGCCGAGCAGGTCGCCGACCAGGGCGCGCAGCTGTCCGGCCTCGTCGGCGACAGGCCCTGGCGGGGCGTGACGGGGTGGCGCGGCGCCGAGGTTCTCGTCGACGGGTTCCTGTCGTTCTGGACGAACCACCAGCCGGTGCTGCGGGTCGTCGACCTGCTCACCGAGGAGGGCGACCAGCGGTTCCGCCGGGCCAGGGTACGGATGCTCAACGCGATCACCCGAGCGCTCGCCGCGGTGATCGAGGAGGCGCAGACCCGGGCCGGCCGCAGCGCCGAGCTGGAGCCGATGGCGATGGCCGGAGCGCTCGTCTCGATGCTCGCGCACGTCGCCGCGCACCAGCCCGGCTTCGAGTCCTGGGACATCCACGTCAGCGAGCTGCGCGAGGCCATGGTCCGGCTGGTCTTCTGGGGCGTCACCGGCCCGAAGGTCCCCCGCGTCATCTAGGGCGATCGGCCGGAACCGGGCGCGGAGCGCCCTTCGCAGACCTCCCAGATCGACTCCGTCGATCCGGCAGGGACCCCGGCTCCGCCTGGTCAAGCGCTGAGCGCCCTCCCCTACGCGGTTCGTGGTGAAGCTGGAAGCCAGGGGCCGGAGCTGTTCCTACTCGGGATCTTGGGTCCTATTCGCCCGGCGGCGGACGGCGCGTCAGGTGGCGGGGCCGCCCCATTGGCCGGGGGGCTGCGGCGAGCCTGGCTGCTGCTGGGGCCACGGGATGGCGCCGCTCGGCGGGCCGGTGACCGGCGGGTACGGGCTGGGGCCGGCCGGCGGCGCGTAGCCGGGGGCGGTGTAGCCGGGGCCACCCGCGGGCGGCCCGTAGCCGGGAGCCGGCGCGGCCCCGTAGGCGGCCACGGCCCCGGCGGCGACGCCGACGGCGGCCGGGCGGCCCACCTTCGGCTCGATCCGGCGCAGCATGACGGTGGTCAGGTAGAGCATCGCCGCGCCGATCACCGCGGCCAGGATGATGTCCAGGAACCACACCCCGGCGGTGTGGTTCCACAGCGCGTCACGCGGGTCGCTGTCCGGCGTGCGGCCGAGGAACTCCACGGCGTTCAGGTCGTCGGTGGAGGCCATCGCCGCGAAGCCCCAGCGGGCCGGGGCGAGCCAGCTCAGCTGGGCCAGCCCGACCGAGTTGCTGACGGTGATCAGACCTCCGGAGAGCACCAGCTGCGCCATGGTCACCAGCACCAGGAACGGCATCGTCTTGTCGGCATTGTCGACCAGCGTCGAGACGAGCAGGCCGATCATCATCGACGCGAGCGCGGCGACGATGATCGCGATGAGGCATTCCAGCAGCGGCGAGCCGAGCGCGGCGGCCTCGGGCGGCGTGCGGCCGAGCAGGCCGATCAGCGTGAACACGAAGCACTGCAGCGTGGTGATGCCGGTAAGGACGACGACCTTCGAGCCGAGGTAGGCCGTTCTGGACAGGCCTATCGTGCGTTCTCGGCGATAGATGTCCCGTTCCTTGACGATCTCGCGGACCGAGTTCGCCATGCCCATGAACGACGCGCACAGCACGAGCACGACCAGCACCTTGGCCGCGTCCCCGTTGGGCCGGTTGGCGATGACGCCCAGCCCGTGCGGTGCCGGGATCACCCGGGGGATCACGCCCAGCAGGATCGGGAACAGCGCGATCAGCCGCAGGTACGAACGGTCGGCGACGATGACCTTCAAATACCGGCGGGTCAGCGTCGACAGCTGGAAGGACACCGGCTGCTGGCGCACGCTCGGCAGCGCGGGTGGGGCCGTGCGCACGAGCGGCGCGACCATCGCCGACGGCACGTAGTACTCCGAGCCGCGGAACCGGGCCGCCATCTGCTCGCCCGGGGTCTCCTCCAGCTCGCGGAAGGTGTCGACGAAGTCCTTGAAGTCGGTGCGCTGGAAGTACGTCAGCGCGCCTTCCGGCGGCCCGAAGTAGGCGATGTACCCGCCCGGCGAGAGCACCAGCACGTAGTCGCAGCGGTCGAGGAACAGCACGCTGTGGGTGACGACGATGACGGTGCGGCCCTGCTCGTCCGCGGAGCCCGCGCCACCGCCCTTCGCCAGGTTGCGCAGCGTGTCCATGACGGCCTTGTCGTTGGCCGGGTCGAGGCCGGAGGTCGGCTCGTCGAGGAACAGCAGCGACGGCCGCGTCAGCAGCTCGAGGGCCACGCTGGTGCGCTTCTTCTGGCCGCCCGACAGCCGCGAGACCGGGGTGTCGGCGTGCTGGGTGAGTCCGAGCTCGCCGATCACCTCCTCGACCCGGACGCGGCGCTCGTCCGCGGTGGTGTCGGCCGGGAACCGCAGCTCGGCCCCGTACTCCAGCGCCTCCCGGACGGTCAGCTGGGCGTGCAGCGGGTCGGCCTGCGGCACATAGCCGATCCGGCGGCGCAGCTCGTCGTACTCGTCGTAGAGGTCGCGGCCGGCGTAACGGACGGTGCCCGCGTCGGCCGGCCGGAAGCCGGTGAGCGCGTTCAGCAGCGTCGACTTGCCCGCGCCGGACGGCCCGACGACGCCGAGCAGCGAACGGGCCGGCAGCCGGAACGTCATGTCGTGCATGAGCTGTTTCGTGCCCGCCCAGACGTTGAGGCTCTGGGCCTCGAACGCGACGTCGCCCGAGTCGCGGTACTCGACCAGCGACGCGCCGTCGAGCTGGAAGAGGTGATGCCCGACCGCGATCACGTCCCGCTGACTGATCGGGGCCCGCGCCACCCGCTGGCCGTTGACGAACGTGCCGTTGGCCGTGCCCAGGTCGACGACCTCGGCCGCACCGTTCGGGTGCAGGTAGATCTCCGCGTGGTGGCGGGAGGCGAGCAGGTCGGGGACGGTCACGTCGTTGTCCCGCGACCGGCCGAGCCGAATCCGCCCGGCCGTGATCGCGTGGAACTTACGGGCGGTGGGCACGGACGGGTTCGCGCCGGTCGGCAGGTCGATCGCACCGCTCGCCGGGCCACCCGGGCCGTGCTGGCCCGGCTGGTCGTGCCGGGCCGTGCCGCGGGCCGAGAGATCGGCCGCATCCGATGGCACCGGCGCGCTACTCGCCGCGGGCGACAGCGGCGCAGCGGCGGGGCTGACGGGTCTGACGGGTCTGGGCGGTCCGGCGGGGCCGGCGGAGCTAGCGGGGCTGGCGGGGCTGGCAGAGCCAGACAGGCCGGCAGGGGTGGCGCTGTTCCATGGTCGCTCGGTCGGGGCCGAGGGTGAGGCCGGGGCGGCGGACGGCGTCAGCCGCCCGCTCGCCACAGGCGGCGAGACCGGCGGTGCGGCCGGCGACGCGGTCGCGGAGACAGCGGCGAGTACGACCTCCGGGCCGTCGACGCCGCCGAGCCGGATCCGGGCCTCTTCACCGAGGGACAGCTCCAGCTCGGTAATTTGCCGGCCGTCGCGCCAGATCCCATTGGCACTCTTGTCGACGGCCCGCCAGCCGGCGGCGGACGGCGAGAGCTGCACGTGCTGCCGCGACACCTTGCTGTCATTGACCCGCACGGCCGAGTCCCGGGACCGGCCGATGAACGCGGGTTCGGAGCCCTGGAGCCGCACCTCGCCAGAAGATGTCGTCACTCGAAGCGTGGTGCTGCCCACCCGGATTCCCCCAAAGAAGTCGACCTTTGGCCTGACAGGCTAGTGCGCCTGGGTAGCTGACGGAACGGACAGATGCCCCCCAGCCTGTCTCGTTTGCGACCCGAAAGGCCTCCGGCATCCAGTTACCTCGCGCTATCGGCAGAAGTCCGCCCCGGCCCGGTCGTGCCCCACGTCGCCGCGGGCCGCCCGCGCGAGGCCTGTCTCAGCGTGCCCGCGAGGCCGGCTCGACTCATACGTGGCGGTCACTGGCCAAGCCCCAGCCACAGCCACAGCAGATGAGTGACGAGACATTCCGCGGAGCGTCGCGCCTACATCGGCGGTGCCCCGGAGCCGCCAGCACCTGCGGTGTCCCTCCCCGGTTCGGACCTCGCCCCATTCCGCCAGCACGCGCGCTGTCCCAGCTCGGCCCAGACCTGGCGGTCACCAACCAGGCCGCCACCACAGCCAGGGCACATGAGTGAACACAGAGATTCCAAGAAACATCGCCCCAGTGCCTGCTGCACCGCGGCGCTTCCGACGCCCGGCCCGGACCCCGGCCCCCGTCCGCCCGCCCGCACTCCCGATGCCCGGCCCCATGATCCGCCAGCCCCCCGACGCCCGTGCCTGGGCTCCCCCGGTCACCGGCGCCGTCCCGCCTGATCCCAGGCGCCGACTTGCCTGCGCAGACGCCGATCAAGCGGCTACCTGGGCATTCTGCTGCACTTTGATCGAGAACTGCGCACCCATGTCTCAGGTGGTACACGCTTCCGGTCGGTCGAGGTCAGGCCGTAGGTTTGATCCCATGGCGCACCGTCGGTCACGGTATGTCGCGTATCTTCGTCGGTCGGTTGACCAGACGGGCGAAGCGTTGGGCGTCGAGGCGCAGCGGCAACTGATCTTGTCGTGGGCTGCGGTCCAGGGTGTGGAGATCGCCGAGTTCTACTGCGACAACGGGATCACGGCGAGCCGTGACGATGTCGTGCGGCCGGACTATGAGCGGATGATCGCGGAGGTCGCTGCCAGCGCCGATGTGCCGATGGTGCTCGTGGTGGAGGCGTCCCGGCTGAACCGGGAAGAGGTCGCGGTCGCCGCGTTCTCCAAGTTGATGCGCCAGGCCGGCGGTTCGGTCGTGGCGATCGACATCACCGGCGGGGCCACGGTCTATGACCTGGCGACGACAGCCGGACGGGTGGCGTTCCGTGACAAGGCGACGGATGCGGTCAACGAGTCCGAGCAGATCTCTGACCGGATGTACCGGTGGCACGCCCGTAAGCGGGCCGCGCACGAGTGGTCCGGTGGCGGACGGCCGTATGGGTGGCGCCGGACAGCGGCGCTGTCCCCGAACGGCAAGAAGATCATTGTGACGTGGGTGGTCGACGACGAGGCCGCGGCGGTCGTGCGGGAGATCGCCCGTCGTCTGACCGGTGGTGAGGCTACGGGGACGATCTGCTCCGACCTGAACCGCCGGGGTATCCCCGGGCCGGGTAAGACCCACCACGACCATGAACAGACGTGGTGGGCGATGACGTCGATGCGTCAGATCATGCGGAACCCGCGTCTGGCCGGCTGGTACGCCGAACGCACGGGTGATGGTGGCTGGTCACGGGTCGAGCGGACCGACCGGTTCCCCGCCCTGCTGTCTGACGCCGAGTTCGACGCGGTCCAAGTCGCGTTGGACGCGGTCAGCCGCCGGCGGGCCACGGGTACGGCCGCGCGCCGGCTGCTGTCCGGGATCGTGGTCTGTGCGGTATGCCAGTCGAAGCTACGGGCCGTCCCGCTGGGCGAGGGCTACCGGTACCACCACGCCCTGTTGACGATGTCGCGCAAACGGACCGTGAAGGACTGCGCCGGGCCGACGTCGATCGACGGCCCAGCCCTGGAGAACGCCGTCCGCAAGGCCGTAACCGGCTACCTGGCCCGCGAGCGCTGGGACCGGCCCGAGGACACCCCGGCAGGTCTGGTCGAGCAGAAAGCCGCGAAGGAACGCCGCCTGGACGAACTCGCCGCCCAGGTCGCCGCCGAGACGATGACGTTGGAGCTAGCCGGCCGCACCGAGAAAATCATCCTCGCCGAGATCGCCGAACTCGACCGCAAGATCCGAGGACGCCGCCAGGTCCGCCGCTCACTCGCCGGGCCAGACGCCGCGAAGACGTGGGCGACCGCGAACACGACCACCCCGCAGGGACTGGCCGCCGCCCGCAAGGTCCTCACCGACGTGGTCGACCGCGTCGAGATCACCCCGGGCCTGCAAAGCCGCCGGGCATTCGACGTCACCCGTGTCCGTATCCGCTGGGCCGACGAACTCCCCGACAACGACGGCCAGGACCCAGACCGCGCCGAGCGCCCCGACAGCGACACCGCGCACACCTAACCCGCCGGCACCCCACACCGTCCGGTCGCAGCGGCCCCCGATCCCCAGCCAGGATCGGGGGCACCGGCCCCCAGGCGCCCGACCCGTCAGCGGCGACCCGCAGAAGGTTCGCCGGTCTCACCGTCCGCCAACGCCGTCAGAACATCCACGATCGACGCCACCCGGGCAGCACTCGGCGCAGGAGCCCGCGCGAGCTGCGCAGCCACCCACCGCCCGACCGCATCCGACTCAGACACACCGGCAGCCGTCACCGCCCCGTCATCGCCGGCCAGGACCGGCGAGCCAGCCGCCCGCGCCACCGGCCGAGCACCACGCCCACCAGGCCCAGCCGCACGGCGACCCGCCCGCCGGGCAGACGCGGACCGGGCCGATCGGCCCGCCGCCGTGACCTCCGCCGCCGCGGCGGGGGCCCACCCACCCACCCCCGACACGTCCGCTCCCACCTCGTCGACCGACACCACCGGCACAGGGACAGGGTCAGGGTCAACAGCCAGAGCGGCACCTACGGTGCTCACCTCCACCCCGGCCAACAGCCCGCCAGGTTCGCCGGAGGGCTCCGGTTCGACGTCGAACGGCAACGCGTTCTCTCCCGGCAGCGGACCAGACCGACGCCCTCTCATGACCCACCACCCCGCACGGGGTCACGGCCACGGCCGGCATACCGCCAGGACCCGAGAACCACGGTCTGTGGGTCACCGTCGAGCCGGCCGAACTCATCGACCGCCACATAGCCGCCGGTCTCATCGGTGGCGAACGGACGGCCGGTCAGGGCCGCCGCGAGCATCCGCGCCCACCGGCGCCGCACCGACCGCACCGCCCCGAACGTCGTCGAGTACCGCCGACTTTTCGTGATCCAGTGGCCGCCGAACCCGAAACCGTGCGACCAGCGCAACAGCCCGACGGTACGGCCCGGAGCACGGCCCGCCGCAGCGTCGAGCGCTTCGGCAAAGGCCCGGTCGGTGCCCAGCCGCCAGCACGCTTGCACCAACCGCCGAGGGTGATCCCGCAGCCGCAGCCGCGCCAGGTGCGCCAGCGACCGGACCCGGGAGTCGAGCGCGCCGCCGTCGAGCGTCGATTTCGTCAGATACTTCGCGAGGTAGTTCGCGACCTTCCCCGCGTCCGTGTCCCCACCGAGGCGGATACGGCGGATATCGACCTGTCGGCCCCAGCCCACCGCGTACCGGCCATCCGTCGCAGGCTGCACGGGCAGCGCTCCGGCCGTGTCCAGCAACGCCACCCCGGCAGGGTCGGGAGCATCCACGGCCACCGTCGCGAGCACGTCACGCAGGCAGTCCGCGACCAGCTCCCCGGCCGCCCAGCCCGGCGCGACCGTCAGCCCGCCATCACCGTCCCGCCCATCAACCCGGATCACCACATGCAGGTGGACCAGGCCCCGCCGCTGCATCTCCGCAACCTTGATAAACGACACCCGGACCGCACGGCGCAGCCCGGTGACCGTCAGACCGGCAGCAGACGCCACCGCGGATTCCAACCGATCCCGCGTCGCCTTCCACAACGTGGGCAGCATGCTGTTCCAGACGACCGCCCGGCCGTAGTCAAAGCAGCGCGGACAGAGCGGTTCCCCGAGGCGCCGGTCATCGGCGCCGTGGCGCACGGTGCAGCCGAGCGCCCGGCCGTGTTCACAGGTCCCGCGTCGTTGCCGGCACACCTGCGATTCGGCGCCCTTGCCGGCCCGGCGGGAATGCACCGCCCCGAACGACGGAGCGGTCAACGTCACGAACCAGGCGGGACATCCCGCGAGCCGGGCCGCGCTGTCTTTCCCGCCGGCCAGGCCGGTCACGACGATCCGCCGCGCGTCGCGCTGGTAAAGCTTGGAGCAGGTAGGGCACGCCGACGCCCGCCGGTTGCTGCACCGCACATGCACCACCGGCGGACCCGACGCCCGGCGGATCTCCCCCGTCGCCAGGTCAACGTGATCGGTCTGTCCGGCCAGCCGGATCGGACGGACACACTCCCCGCCGCCTGCCGTGTCGGTGGCCATCGTCAGGCCCCGCCGCCGTCGAGACCGTCGAGGCCGTTGCGGCGCCGCCAGTCGGCCGCCCACCGCTCCCAGCCGTCTACATCGTCCTCGTCGATCCGGGGCGGACCAGCCGGCTCGGCAGGGGGCAGAGCCGCCGGCGGGGGCGGGGGCCACCAACCACGCAGCGGCACCGTCGGCGGATCGGCCAGGCCGCCGCCGTCCGCCCACGCCACACCACTGCCAGGCGCCGCCTGGTAAGGAGTCAGGTCCGGTACCCAGCCGCCCACCGGCCCCGGCAGCGCCGGCACATCCGGCACCCCGGGCATGTCCGGCGCGTCGGCTAGGTCGGGCCGGTCGGGTGCGGGGAACGGGTCCCCAGTGCCGAAGATCCGCGCGACTAGACGTATGTCGTCGTCGTCCTGCCAGGCCGCCCGGACCAGCGAGGGCACCGGCTGGTCATCGGTGCGGACGTAGCCCGTGCCGCCCGCGTCCATCGCGATCGTCTCGGCGTGCGCGCCGGCCGCCCACGACCCCCGGCCAAGGACAAGGTCCGCCTGCCCGGCTTCGGTCATCCGCAGCGCAACCCGGGTAGGGAACAGGTCCCGGAACGGGACCGTCTCCTTACGCGGGTCCTGCACCCCAGCGACTACGACGAAGCCGGGTGCGCGGCCTTCCGCGAGCAGCAGCGGCACCGACAACGCCACCCGCTGACGAATCGCCGACGGCGCATACGACGCGGCATGCGCCAGCTCATCGAGCAGGATGACCACCAGCGGATCACCCGGCGCCGGCACATGTGTCCGCGCGACCCCGCGCAGCCGCCCAGCACGGGCCTGCATCCGCTCCACCGCCTCATCGAGGAGATCGGCGATGTCGTCCAACGTGTAGGCGAACTTCGCGAACAGGGGTGCGCCGAAGGCGAGTTCCATCCCGCCCTTGGGATCACACGCCCAGATCTCGACGAGCCCGGCACGGACCGCCGGGGCGAGTGCCCGCACGATCGCCCACAACACCGAGCCCTTACCGGCCCCGGTCGCTCCGGCGACCAGGACGTGGGAGCCGGCCAGCGGCAGCAGCCACGGACGGCCGTCCTCCCGCCGCCCCACCGGCACCGCCCGCAGGTCCACCAGACCCGACCCGGCAGACCGTGTCGCCGGCCGCGAACCCGACCCCGGCAGCGACCGCGCCGCCGGCACGCCCGATCCGTCGTTGCTGTCCGTCGTGGCTGGCAGTGGGTCCGGGTCCACCGTCCGGGCCAGCGGGTCGTGCATCCGCAGCAGGACCGTGGCCCGCCCGGCGTGCAGCGGGTCACCGGACAGGGCCAGTGACCGGACGCCGAGTGCCGCCGCGAGCGCCGGACGGGCGTTGTCGAGGTCGCCGAGGGACTGGCCGGCGCGGACCTGGACCGCCAGCTCCAAGCCGGCCGGGGTCGTGCGTATCCGGCGGACCCGAGGGGTTCGCTCCCAGGCCACCGACAGCCGGCACGCCCGGCACGCTCCCGCCCACCGCCGCCGCCACCGGCCCCCGGCCAGCCACCCGGCCAGGCCCGCGCGTAGCCGGCCCACGCCCAGGACCAGCCCGCCGGCCACCACCAGCACCACCCGGCCGCCGGTCGAGCCGCTGAACATGCCCAGCGTCAGCAGCACACCGACCCCGAGGGTCAGCTCACGCCGCCAGTCCCACACCCACCGGGCCACCACCCGCCCGACCATCCAGGCCACCGACGGGCGCACCAGAAGGCGAAACCCCCGCGACGTCATCCGCGCCGAGCCCACCGTGAACATCCTTGACATCACCCGCACCCCACTTCCGATCACAGACCGAAGACCAGGACGAACCGGCGCGAAGGGCCGGGAGACGACGACGGGCGGCCAGCCCAAGGCCCGAAGGCCAGGGCCGCCGCCCGCCGCAGTGATCAGTTCTCGCGCTTACCGGGGTTGCCCGCCGGGGGCGTCGCGCCCAGCGGAGCCACCGTCTCGACGCTCCACGCGACGCCGTGGCGGCCGTTCATCTCCCAGACCCGCGCCCGCAGCCCGGACAGCGTCACGGGCTGGCACATCTCGACCTTCGGAGCCGACGCCAACGCGACCCGCAGCTTCAGCACCGACGCGCCGGCCCCGCTCACCGCGACCGTCACGTCCAGGTCCCACAGCGGAACCCCGTCGAAGTTCGTCCGCTGCTTGCCGTCGTACAGCGACGGCACCGGGTCCGACATCACGACCGCCGAAATCACCTTCGACATGTCGACCGGAATAACGTTCATGACCACTCCAATACGAAAGGAAAAAGGTTCCGGCCAGCCGGGTACCGGCCGGTTTCAGGGCGCACGAAACCAGCGCCCCGGCTAGGGAAAGGGAAAGAGGGGGGAGAGAGAAGGGGTTAGGTCTGGATGAGGTAGACCGGGTTAGGTGCCGGCGGCGCCGCGCGTTCCTCGTACCGGGCCGCGAGCCAGCCGAGCATGATCCCCGCCGCACCGACCGCGATCATGCACAGCACGTAGAGGATCAGCGCGGTAGCCGCGATACGTTCGGCGGCGCGGCGTTCCCGCTCGTCACGGGCCTGCTGTCTCGGGCTGGTCATGGTCGGCCCCGGCGTAGCCGCAGCCCGAACCAGCACATCCCGCCGCCGAGCAGCGCGACCGGCCACGGGAGCTGACCGTCCAGGCCCGCGAGCGTCAGATACAGGCCGCAGAACCCGAGAACCAGCGGCCGGAACAACGGCCGCCGCTCTGAGGGCAGCATCAAAGGAAACCTCCCAGCGTCAGACAAACGGAAACGACCCCCGGCCGGTGGTGGCCCGTGCCGGTGCCCTTTCAGGTTCCGCTGCCCGCGTGGATCGCGCAGTACGCAGACCGTCAAATATGGCCAGGTGTTTCCGGCGCCAACCCGGCGCCAACCCGGCGCAGAACCGGCGCCGATCCGGCGGCGCGAACCCGGCGCGAACCCGGCGCCGATCCGGCGTGGATCCGGCGTGGATCCGGCGGGAAGTGGGCGCCGCCGTCACAACACCGCGACAAGCCACCCGCGAACGCCGTGGTGTAGCTGTCTGATCGCGATAGGTGTTCGATGTGTCTTCCGTACGCGGACTGATCATCCGGGAGTAGCCGTGCCACAGCCTGACCCGCCCGCCGCCGACCCTGTTGACCTGCTCGACGGGCTCCTGCACGAGCTGTTGGCCTATGGGGTGTCCCACGCGGCTGACCTGGTCGCGACTGATCCGGGCCAGGCGCTGACCGACCTGCTCTGCCCGCCCGCGCAGGGAGCTGGGAGTCGTCATGACCGGGCGATCCGGGCGCACCGGGTCCTGGTCGCCGCCGTCGCCGCGCTCGGCCGGCCCGCCACACCCGCGTTGGAAGCGTTGCTCGACCTGCACCCGGCCGCGCGGCCCGTATCACGACGGGCGCCGTTGACCAGGACGGAGCGCCGCGAGCAGGCCGGCACCTACTACCGCGTCACGAGCGAAACGGTCCGCCGCCACCATGAAGACCGTCTGATCCACCGGCTCGCGGTGGAGCTGTACCAGCGGGCACACCTCGGCGAGGCCACCACCCACGCCACCGACCCGCAGCCCGACCACACCCCGCCACCGGCCGACCGTTTCCCCACCGCCGGCCCGCCGCCGCCGAGCCAGTACCCGGCGCCGGCCGGTGAGCGGGTGGCGGGCGTGGACCGGCCGTGACCGTGCCCGACGGGCCAGGAGGTGAGCCCCTCGGCGACACGGACCCGCGTTGGGTCGGCCCCTACCTGATCCGCCGCCGCCTCGGCACAGGCGGCATGGGCACCGTCTATCTGGCCCGCAACCCCGACGGCTACCTGGTCGCCGTCAAAGTCATCCACACCCCCAGCGGCCCCGGAGCCCGCGCCCGCCTGGCCCGCGAGGTTGCCTACGCCCGCCGCGTCCCACGCTTCTACACCGCCGCTGTGTTGGATGCGGTGGTCGAGGCGACGCCGCCGTACTACGTCACCGACTACATCCCCGGCGCCACGCTGGCCGACGCCGTCCGTACAACCGGGCCGCTCCCGCCATTGGAAGTCCTCGGCCTGGCCGTCAACGTCGCCGCAGCCCTCTCCGCGATCCACGGCGCCGGGCTGATCCACCGCGACCTCAAACCGTCAAACGTGATCCTGTCGCCGTCCGGCCCCCGGGTCATCGACTTCGGGATTTCCCGGGCCACAGACACCGACGTCACGCGCCTGACCGTCGAGGGCGCCCGCGTCGGGAGCCTGCCGTTCATGGCCCCCGAACAAGCCGACGCCCTACCCATCACCTCAGCCGTCGACGTGTTCGCCTGGGGTGGCCTGGTCCTCTACGCCGCCACCGGCCGCTACCCCTTCGGCCGGGCTACCACCGCCGAGGATCTGATCGAGAAGATCCTGTTCGAGCCGGTCGACCTGACCGGGATCGACGCCCCGCTGGCAGCCGTCGTCGCGGCCGCGATGGCGAAAGACCCCACCCGCCGGCCCAGCGCCACCGACCTGCACCACACCCTGGTCGATCTGCCCGCCGCCCACCAGCTCCCCGCCGGCCCGGTCACCCACGACGAGCCACCCCAGCATCCCGGCCCGGCCGCGCTCACCCCGCTATGGCCAGACCCACCCGCACCCCCACGCCACCGGCCAAGCCGCGGGCGTGCCGCTCTCGCCGCCGCGACCCTCACCGCGGGCGTTCTCGCCGTCGTCCTCACGCTCACCCTCACCCGCCCCCACCGGGCAGACCCGCAACGCTCCCGTGTCGTGGCAGGCACACCCACCAGCCAGACCACAACCCCCGGCCCGGACGTCTCACTCTCGCCGCTGACCAGCGCCAAGCCTCTCGCGACCCTGAAAGCCCCCGGCGCGATCACCGCCGTGCGCTACCTACCAGGCGCCCCGGCGCTTCTCGTCGCCTCGACCGGGGGCAGCGCCCGCCTGGTCGACATCCACGACCCCGCCCACCCCCTCACCCTCGGCTACCTACCCGGCCCGCCTACGCTCGCCGCCGTCTTCACGCCCGACGGGCGGACCCTTGCGACGACCGACAGCGGGACAGTCCGGCTCTGGGACGTCTCCGACCCCACGCACCCCACACTCACCGCGTCGATGCCCGACACCGCCGACCACCACATCGCGATCAGCGACGACGGGAAAATCCTCGCCGCCGGCAACAACGCCGGACGTGTCTCCCTCTGGAACATCACCAACGCGGCCACCCTCACCCCCAACGGCGCACTCCAGTTCCCCGGCCGCGCCGTGACCGGCCTCGCCTACGACTCCCGCGCCGATGACTTCCTCATCACCGTCCCCGACGGCATGCAACTCCGCCACGCCGACACGTTCACCATCGACACCTCCGACGCGGCCACCACCGGGCACCCCACCAGCATCGCGATGGCCGCCGACGGAACCCGCGCCATCGCGGCCCAGGACGACGGCACCGTCTTCCTCTGGAACATCGCCGACCCCGCCCACCTCACCGCATCTGGCATCGCGGTCGTCGCACCCGCCGGAACTGCGATCGCGCTCAGCCACGACGGCACGCTCGCCGCGATAGCCGCCGGCCCCGACCTCTACCTCATCCACATCGACGACCCGAAGGCCCCCACCGACGCAGGCGCGTTCGCCACCGCAGGCGCCCCCGTCACCGACCTCGCCATCAGCGCCGACGCCACGACCATCGCCACCGGCTCCACCGACGGCACCGTCGCTCTCTGGCACCGCCCCACCTGACCCGCACGACGCCGACCCGATCCGCACCCGAGCCATCCCCGGACACGAGACAGGGGCACAGACATCGTTGTCTGTGCCCCTGCCCGACGGAACGCGCAGCCGAAGGCCCATCTCCTGTGTGGTGGCCTTGTCGGACCACATTTTCAGCGTGAACCCTCACGACCTGTCGCGTCCGTACCCGCGCCTGGTTGGTCACCAGGCCGGGCAGTCTTCTTCTCGGCCGCCGCGTAGAGCCGGGCCGCCGCGAGCTGTTCCACGAACGACACCGGCGCCAGGTACGGCGGCACTCGCCACCCGTCTGACCACGGCAGGCTGATCGGTATGGTCCGGTCGTTCACGCGGTCGCCGCCGTGGCCCGGTCGGGCGACAGGCCCGCCAGCCAGTCCGGCGCGTACCACTCCGGGGTGACTTCCCAGACTGCCCGGACCCGGGTGTGACCGCCGTGGGACACGAGGACCTCATGAGGGATCGCGAGCTGACGCGGAGCCGGTAGCGGCCGGTCCGCGTAGGTCACCACCGTGCGCAGGTCATCGCGTCCGGCCCGCAGTACGTCCGCGACCGCCAGCGCGAGCGCCACCCGCACCGGCCACGCGCCGGCCCCGCAGATGACCGCCGATGCCACCGACGACGACCGGCGCAGGTCCCACGCGACCCGGGTCCGTTCCGACCACACGACCGGCACGAACCCGACCCCGTCAGCCGTGGCCGACAGCGACAGATCCAGTTCGGGATCACGGTTGCGGTACACCACACCGCCCCGCCGGGCCGGAAGCTCCACCGTCAGGCGCGGCACCGGCACGGTGATCTCGCCGCCGCCCTCCCGGGCCACCGTCACCGTCACCGGGGTTCCCGGCCTGCTCATGGCTTACGCGCCAGCAGCCCGTAGAGACCGACCTGCCCGTCTGTGACCCCGCCGGGTCCATGGTCCGGCCGCCAGCGCTGCACCGGCACGACCCCCGGAGCGCCGATCCGCATCCCAGCCGGCACCAGCGCCGTGACCTCGGCCCGGCTACGGACCCGCACGGTGATCCCGCTATCCCGGTAGGCCCGCACACCCGCGTCGGCCTCCTTCGGGCGGAAGTCCCCCGTGCCATGGCTCAGCACCAGGCAGCTTCCCGGCGCCAGCGCGCCCAGCAGATCGGCGACCATGCCGGCCGGGTCGTCCTCGTCCGGGATGAAGTGCAGCAGCGCGCCGACGCAGACCGCCACCGGCCGCGACAGGTCCAGCCAGTGCCCCGCGTCCCGCAGGATGTCCGCCGGCCGACGCACGTCCGCATCCACGTAGGCCGTCACACCTTCCGGCCGGCTGGTCAGCAGCGCGCGGGCATGAGCCAACACCAGCGGGTCGTTGTCGACGTAGGCGACCCGTGCCGCCGGAATCAGCCGTTGCACGACCTCGTGCAGGTTCGGATCCGCCGGCAGACCGGTACCGACGTCCAGGTACTGATCGATCCCGTCCTCCGCCAGGACACGCGCCGCCCGCAGCAGGAACGCCCGGTTCTCCAACGCTCCGGTTCGCAGGTCCGGCACCACCGCCAGCGCTCTCTCGGCCGCCAGCCGGTCCGCCGGGAAGTGATCTTTCCCGCCGGTCAGGTAGTTGTAGACCCGCGCCGCATGCGCCACATCCGTGCGCAGATCGACCGCCGTCACGGCCCGAGACCCGGACAGGCCGCTCAGCGGCCCGTACTCACCGTCAGGCCCGACGCCCTCAAACCCGCCGGAACCGATCCTGACCACGCCCGTTCCGTCCCGTCTCCTAGAACCACCGGCCCGCGCCACGCAGACCGGCCGAACACTTCCCGCCGACGCCGGCCCGGTAGCGCGCAGCCGGTCCGCGACCCGCCGCAGCGTGACCAGGTCGGTTGCGAACACCGCCGGCACATCCCGCCACACGGCTACCGGCCCGGCCCTCATCCGGAACCGGCCAGTCGGTCCAGCCAGCCGCGTACCGGCGCCCACGGGACGACCTGCCACACCAACGCCGCCGTGACCGCACCCGCCGCATCCCGGACCAGGACCGGATGCCCCGTCGCCCCAGGACCCGACACCATGCGCGGCATCACCTCGCACATCACCGCCGGGCGCCCCGTCCGGGCGTAGAGCACGTCACCGACCGCCAACGCCAGCGCCGACCGCTGCGCCGACACCCCGACCGGGCACAGCACCACCACCGACACCGCGACCGCCGACGACGCCACCAGGCCCAGACCCACCCGCGTCAACGACGACCGTTCCGCCGCGATGAAATGCAGATCCGCCGGATCCCCGACGACCGCCGCCGCGTTCTGTTCCAACACGGACAACGGGCTATGCGCCGCGACCGGACCCGCCGGGCGCACCAACAGCCCCGACCGGTCCGCCGGCAGCTCGACCGGCAGCACCGGGACGAACACCGCGCCGGACCCGTCCGCCAACGCCGCCATCCACATCACCGGGCACCCCCAGTCCGCCGGCCACACCCGCCCGCAGGTGCCGAGCCGGCCCCCACGAGCAGACCGACCCGGCACCCGGCCGGCTAGGACGTCGCGCGCTCCGCCGCGATCAGGAACCGATCCAGCTCCCCGCCCTTGGCTGCCCGAATGTGGCTGTCCAACTCACCGGCCGAGAACGCCAACAGCCGGTCCGGGTCCATCGAGTCGCGCATGGCGAACCCGCCACCCGGGATGGGTGCGATCTCCACGCACATCCCGCCCGCGCCGTTGCTCTCCGCCGAGTGAAACCAGTCCAGATCCCCAGCCGACACACCCGACAGGTCAGGCTTCCGACGCTGCGCAGCCGAATACTCATGCCGCTCGTCCATGATCAATCCCTTTCGCTGAGGGGGCCGCCCGGCCCGCGCGCCAGGCGAGGAGGGACGCGGACCGGGCGAGTCATCGCGGCCAAACGGCCGACAAGAGTCACTATCCGTCGCTTCTCGCCGTCTGCCAGTGACAGACCGAGGGCAGTCAAGGGCAACCATGGGCCACAGAAAGGCGGCTTAGCCACGCACCGAGGGCCATCGCGTGGCCCCGCTAGTGACATGACGACACCAACGCGCCACGATCAGCAGCAGTAGCCGACCACCCTGGAGCCCAGATGCCGCCCAGGCCACCGCGCACCCTGCTCGCTCAGCTCATGAACGAGCGAGCCTGGTCCGTCGCGCCGTTCTGCCGGCGTTTCAACGACACCGCCCAGACGATGGGCCTGAACGTCACCGCCAGCGAGCGGACCGTAAAGCACTGGCGAGCCGGTGCCGTAGGCCGTCCCCATGAGTCCGCATGCCGGGTTCTCGAACGGATCTTCGGAGTATCTGCCGATGACCTATTGGCCCCGCCGAAGCCGCGAGTTGCCTCACAACAGGTAGGCCGGGCGGAGCCACACGTCCAGGCTCCGACCTACCGTGGCGAGAGGGGCGCTGACGTACCCCGGCAGGCAGAGCTATCCGAGCCGCGCGGTCCAGCAGAGAGGGCATCTCTCGTGACAGGCGACGCTGGGGACGCCCTGCGCTTCCTCGTGCGCGTCGACGATGCCCTGCCGGCCGAGTTCGTTGACCTCCTGTCCTCCGACGTCCGCCGTCTCGCACGTGCGTACGGAGATCAACTGACCTTCCTAGCGGATGACCTGGTTGTGGCCCGTCGCGCCGCGTTCCGTCTTCTTGACCGATCGAACTCGCCAGCGCGCGGTCGTGACCTCTACTTCCTTGCCGGCACCATCTGCGCCATGCTTGCCCACACAGCCCGCGACATGGGACAACGCGAAGCCGCCTTGTCCTACCAACAGAGCGCCCTTCTATGCGCCGAGAGATCCGGCCATCACGGGCTGCGTGTCTTCGTGCGAACGGAACAGTCCGCCACCGCCTACTGGACTGGCGATTACACCGAGTCCGCCAACCTCGCCATGCTTGCCGCAGCCGAAGCCCCGTCGTTCACGGGATCACTCTCTGTCCTGCCAGCCATCCAGGAAGCCCGCGCCTGGGCCGCTGCCGGTCGAGCCGACCTCTCAGCCGCCGCCATCGGCAAGGCCACCGACCTCCGTGACCACGTCCGCTTGGACGACCTCGACGCCATCGGCGGCATCCTCGCTCTGCCCCTACCCGAACAACTCGGCATCGTCGCGGGAACCGCCGCTTGGCTTCCCGACGCTCCCAACGCCGAACGCGCGGCCCAGAGAGCCGTAGAAGCGTTCCAGACCGCCGCCCCACACGAACGCTCCTACAACTCCGAAGCGATAGCGCGCGCCGACCTGGCCCTAGCCCGTCTCCGGCAAGGAGTCCTGGACGGTGCCGCCGACGCGGTCACTCCGATCCTCGACATCCCACCTGAGCGTCGCGTACACCAGATCCGGACCAGCGTCGCCCGCGTCGCCCATGCCCTCAGGGACGACCGATTCCGCGACTCGACCGCCGCCCGCGACACCGCAGCCGCCATCGAGTCGTTCACCACCACTATGCAGACACATACGGCTGGCATTGAGTCATTCCCGCACCGAGACGGTGCAAGCGAAGATCGTCGCCAATAATCTGTACTACTTCAAGGGCCGGCTCCGCCGGCCGCGCCGTGCCGCCGCACGCGCCACGCACGGCCGGGGCCCCGTCAGCCCGCCACGCCCCGGGGCCCCGCCTCGCTTCGCTCGGCACCCCGGACGTGTCGGGCTGCCACCCCGCCCGCGCGTGTCGGAGACGTCGGCCCGTCGCTGACGACCGAAAGCGGCCCAGTGAAATCCGTCGGCGGTCGGCAGCTCCCATCGGACAGCGATCACGCACCACCGGGATCCGCCCGTGCGTCGCCAAGCGCCCGCCATGCCTTGCCCCTACCGTCGCGGGACCTGACGGTTCTAGATCGTCGTGCCGATTAGCAAGTCCCGAGCGCTCCGCACCAGCACACCCGCCGCATATACCTGCTCCTCTGACGCTGACGCCAGCCCGATCAAGATTTCGCCCAGAGCCGCGTACAGAAGGTCTCGCTCGTCGCTGCCCGAATGGGCTGGACCCGCGCTCGCCTCATCGAGCCGGGTGATCGTACCCACGGCGAGGCGGTAGGCCGTGCCGGCAGGCCAACCACCATCTGTCCCAGCCAGGGACTCGTCAAGCCGCTTAAGCGTCCCAGCCTGGATCGGTTGAAGCCGCAGAAGCCGCTGGTAGGTGCCAGGAGCCAGCACTTGGCCCATCGTCAACCCGAGTGCGATCCGCCGCCGCTCTACCTCTGGCTTGAGTCGAGCAAGCTCATCGGCGGTGACCATCCCCCCACCCGAGCCCTTGCGGCTACCGCCTGGGCCCCGGCGGTCTGGTGCAAGCGCATCCCCCGTGTCCTCCATCGACCGATTATGCCAACAGGGCCGCGCACCTCGGAAACTCCCTCCGAGAACGACTAGGTACAGCCGGCCCAGTCGGCGCGATGGAGCCCGGACCCACTCTGAGCCGTTCCTGCGTGCGCCAGCAGATCCCCCATTCGCGGCGTCGACCGATTCAACGGCTTACCGCCGGAATCCAGACGTGACCGACAGGCGACGTCGCACGGCGAGGACGGCCACACCGCGTCGCGCGGCGGGTAGCAGAGGGTTGCCCATTCCCCGGCTGTGCCGATGATCTAACGGCATGGCGACGGTATCAAGGGCGGGCTACGCCCGTCGCTACGCGATCACCCTTCGGGCGACCCTTGACACCGCCACCATGCCGCTAAGTGCGGCACCTATGGGGGATGGGGGAGGAAAAATGGGAGGGCCGAAGACAGCCGCTCCAGGCCGTCTACCTGCGCGGAAGCGGAAAGGGCTGGACGCTACTAGCGCACGGAGAAAGAAACGCCACGCAGCCGGGAAACCCCACGCCGCACGGCGCGGAAAGTCCCGCAAGAGAGCACGAGAAAGGTTCCACGTGAAACCAGGAAAGCGCAGGGAATGCGGCATCCGAGGGCCGGTAAATGTTCGCCTTTTGGCCGCTCGAATTCTCCGAATCGGCTGCACCATACGGCCCGATCCGGTATCGTGAGACACGAAAGATAAATCAATAAAGCGGCCCGGGAAGGTGCTACCAACACCAATCCCGGGCCTAGATCCCAATCCTTACGCAGAAGGAGTGGAACCTGATGGCGAGTATGTCAGATGGGGTACGGGCCGTGTGCTTCGCCCGTCGCGGAGCCGGAGCGGCTTCGCTCGCGGAGCAGCGGGCAGCGTTCGAGACCGAGTGCGCGGCGCGTGGCTGGATCGCGGGCACCGTGGTCTGCCAACTCGGACGGGGTGGCGGCGACGGCCGGGCCTGGGCAGCAGTCCGCCGGATGGTCCGGACCCGCCGGGCGGATGTCGTCCTGGTCGACACGTTGGAGACGATCGGCGCGACCGAGCGCGACATCGCCCGGGAGCTGGTGTTGCTGCGGCATGCCGGTGTCCGGCTACTGATCAGCGAATTCGGGTGGGACACCGCCGACACCGCATCGTTCGGCCCCCAGGCCGCCGCGTTCGGCGCCAGCGTCGCCCTGACGGCGGTCGCGGCATGAGTAGCTGGCCACTGGCCCGCGTCGTGCCCCTCCCCGGCAACGGCTACGGCCTGGAGATCCTCACCGGAGCGACCCCCGCCGAGATCGCCACCGTCGCGGCAGGACTCCCACCGGCCGCGTTCATCGACCACACCTCCCTAGACGGCGGGACCACACTGCTCTTCCGCCGATTCCCACGCGGCGTGCCCGACCCCTCCGCACCCGACACCACCCACCACGCCGACCCCGACGCGCAGACTGTGGCCGACGGCTGGACGCCCGACGTCACCGGCATGCCCGACCGAGGCCTGACCCCCTACCAGGTCGCGGTAGGAACACTTCTGACCGCCACCGACGACCCGGCCATCGGCGCCCGGATCTTCGGACTCATCCAACGCGAAGACCCAAACGCCGTCATCGCACTCGCCAGCATCACCCGGCCGCCAGGCTGCCACTGCCAGCCCCAATAGACCAATCCTCACACCAGGTCACATGTCCTAAATGAAAGATGGGCAGAGATAAAGAGGACAAATTGGGGTATAGAACGCCGCCCCGCCTGCGCGGCTAGTGATCAAAGCGTCGCGATGGGGCGCGCGACCGCCTTGATCACTGACTGCGCAGGGGAACTGGTGGCGCACCGCCCCCGGTTTCGACGCCACCGCGATCCGTCACCGGCCACGATCTTGGCCCGCGCGCCGCCCGTACCCGCGCCCACGTGGCAGGACGGCGTCGGACCTGGGCCAGTGGCGCCAGATTGCTGCCGTTCGACGAATCAACCTGCGTGATCGACAGTTGTAAGACTGAGCGTTCTGGACTCAATATTTGGTAGCCTTCAGGAGTGGTAGCCGACCCGGGCGCGCCCGGGCAACGAGAGGGGCGTCGTGGAATGAACACCTACGTGTGGGACCCGTTCGCGGTACTGGACCGTCTGGACCGGGAGTTCGACGCCGTCGTGCGTGGTTCGCTCGGGTGGGACCGGCCGCGTGCGCGGCGCGCGAGCCTCGCCCCGGCAGCGCGGACCGCGCCGGCCGGCAAGGCCGTGGCGGCCTTCGGCCCCGGGTTCCGGAGCGTCGTCCCGTCAGCGGACGTCGTGACCACCGGGGGCGACATCGTGATCAACCTGGAGTTGCCGGGTCTGGACGTCGAGAAGGACGTTGCGGTCGAGATCGCCCGTGGCCGACTGGTCGTGCGTGGCGAGCGCGGAAGCTCCACCGAGTCGACGGAGGGCAGCCGGATCCGTCGCGAGAGCTGGCACGGTTCGTTCCGTCGCGAGTTCTCGCTGCCGGAGAGCGTCGCGGCCGACAAGGTCGTCGCGACCTATGACCGCGGCGTGCTGTCCGTCCGCCTGCCAGGCGCGGGAGCGGCGCCCGCGAGCACCCGGGTTCCGGTGACGACCGCAGTCCCGGCCGCCGAGGCTTACGCCAGCGAGCCAGCCCCGGTGGCCACCACGGTGCCCGCCGCCGAGGTTCCCGCTGATGAGCCGGTCGCGGTCGGCCCGGCGGCCGAGGTCGGTACCTCCGTGGAGTCCGGCGACCAGGCCGCGGCCTGACGCAGGACCAGATGGCGGTCCGCTCGGCGGCGCAGGGCCAGCCGTCCGCGTCCCCCGGACGGCCCGGGACCGCGCCGCCAGTGTCTCCCCGGCGGCAACGAGCCGGGCACCCTGGCCAGGGTGCCCGGCCCGTTGCGCGTGCGCTCCGGTCAGTCGTCGGTGGCGGGTGGGCTCGCCGCCTTGCGGCGCATGGTCGCGGCGGCACGGTCACGCTGGCCCGAGCCCCGGCCGGAGGAGCTGCGGGCGGACGGGGGCGGGACCATCGGGCCGATGTCGCCGTCGGGCGCCGTGTCGAGATCGACGATCACCGGGGCGTGGTCGGACGTGCCGGTGCCCTTGCGGGCGGCTCGGTCCACGTAGACCGCCGCGACCCGCTTGGCCACGTCGGCGCTCGCCAAGGTCAGGTCGATGCGCATCCCCATGTTCTTGGGGAAGCACAACGCGCGGTAGTCCCAGTAGGTGTAGACGGCCTCGTCCGGCCAGCGGGCCCGCAGCACGTCGATGAGGCCGACGTCGGTCAGCTCGCGCAGCGCGGCCCGCTCCGGCTCGGTGACGTGGGTGGCGCCGACGAAGTCGGCCGGATCCCAGACGTCGGCGTCCGTCGGGGCAATGTTGAAGTCGCCGAGGGCGATCGCCGGCTGGTGCTCGGCCACCTCAGCCACGGTGTCGCGCAGCGCGGCCAGCCACCGCAGCTTGTAGGCGTAGTGCGGGTCGTCGGGAGCACGCCCGTTCGGCACGTAGAGCGACCAGATCCGGATGCCGCCGCAGGTCGCCGCGATCGCCCGCGGCTCCGGGTCGGGGAAGCCCGGGTCGTCGGCGAAGCCACGCGCGACGTCGTCGAGGCCCGCGCGCGACAACAGCGCCACCCCGTTCCACCGGCCGTCGCCGTGATGCGCGTAGCGATAGCCGCGGCGGAACAGGTCCTCGTCGAAGGTCTCCGCGAACGTCTCGTCGTCGAGCTTCGTCTCCTGCAGACAGAGCACGTCGGGCTGGGCGAGGTCGAGCCATTCGATCAGCCGAGCCTGCCGCGCCCTGGCCGAGTTGATGTTCCACGTCGCGATCCGCACATCGAGAACGTTAGTCCCCCGGTCCGACAGCCCCCGAGATCCCACCCGGAACTGTGACGGGAGGGCGGGGCCGGGGCCGGCAGCTCCGCGGCGTCAGCCTGCTCGCCGTTTCCACCCTCGGCTGATCCTGCTGGCCAATTACACGCAGCTACGATTCGGCCGGGGCTGGCCGCCGATCAGGGGGCGAGCGGCCGCTCCGGCGTCCGTTATGCGGCGTATGCCTGGGCGCCTCTTCTAGATCACCGAGGCTCTCCTGAATGAACCAGCAGGGTCTCGGCTGGTTGCGAACCGGCGGCTGGCGCGACCGCGGGAGGTCCGCAACGCCGATCAGGCTGGACGAACGCCTGGCTGACCGGTGCGAGGCTCACGGCTGGCCCGCGCGAGCGGGGATCAGATGCTGGCCTGCGCGGGCACGTCGGGTAGGGAGTGCAGGACCTCGAGCCGGGCGTCAGGGTCCGCCGCCCCGGCGGTGCCGTCCGCCCCGGCGATCGTCGCGGCGACCTCGGCGCGGCGGGCGGCGAGGCCGGCCTCGGCCCTGACCCGCTCGCGCTCGCGGTCGAGGTCGTCGGCGGACCGCTCGTCGGCGGCCATCAGCGCGCCGAGGTCGACGTTCGCCATCTCCAGCACGCCGAGCTTCTCGTAGGCGTCCCGGATCGTCGGCCCCCACAGCCCGATGTCCCGCATGCACGGCACGATCCGGCTGAACAGCAACGTCTGGAACATGCGCATGTAGTCGGACCGCTTGACCAGCTCGGTGCTCTCGGCGATGTCGAGCCCCAGGGTCGCCCACACCTCGGCGCCGTTGATCCGCTCGTACATCAGATAGCAGCCCTCGGCCGCGAACTCCTCGCGCTCAGCCCGCTCGGCGTCGGACAGCTGCCGGTAGTAGTCCCGCAGGGCGAGCCGGCCGAACGCGACGTGCCGTGCCTCGTCCTGCATGACGTAGGCGAGGACCTGCTTGGGCAGTGGCAGCGGCGTCAGATCCCGCAGCACGCCGAACGCGGCCAGCGCCAGCCCCTCGATGAGCACCTGCATGCCCAGGTACGGGATGTCCCAGCGGCTGTCGGAGAGCGTCTGGTCCAGCAAAGCCTTCAGATGGTCGTTGATGGGGTAGACGAGGCCGAGCTTCTCGTGCAGGAAGCGGGAGTACACCTCGACGTGGCGCGCCTCGTCGATGGTCTGCGTCGTCGCGTAGAACTTCGCGTCCAGGTCGGGGACCGACTCGACGATCCGGGCGCTGCAGATCATCGCGCCCTGCTCGCCGTGCAGGAACTGGCTGAACTGCCAGCTGGCCAGGTGGCGGCGCACCTCGTCGCGCTGGCGGTCGTTCATCTTGTCCCAGACGGCGGTGCCGAACAGGGCGACCGACTCGTCGGGCAGGCCCAGCGGCCTGCCGTAGGGGACGTCGAGCGACCAGTCGATCCGGGTGCCCGCGTCCCACTGCTTGTCCTTGCCCTTCTGGTACAGGGCCAACAGCCGCTCACGCCCGTCGTCGTACTCCCAGCTGAACCGAGCGGCCCCGAAGGAGGGCACGTCCCAGGTCCGCGGCGCGACGGGAGCGGTGTAAAGCGGAAAGGTGGACATGGCGCGCGGCCCCCTCACGGTCCGCCGGCTCGGCGCGGCCGGCGGAGTTCGGATCGGTTCCTGCTCGGTGCTCCCACTGGGCGCACGCCCTGAATTCGCTGTCGCGGATGACGATCGGCGACGGCGGTGCGGCCGCCAGCCAGCCGGCCGTGGTCCGGACGGTTCCCGCGGCGCCTGCCCGAGGTCATGGAACGTCAGCGGAACACCTCCCCTGATCGTGCCAAATCCGCCGCCCGCACACCACCCGCGCGGTGATCATCTTCCGGCGGCGGCCGGTCAGCGGCCCTCATAGTGCGGTGGCCGGCGCTCGAGGAAGGCGGTGACCGCCTCGTCCAGATCGTGGGAGGGCAGGAAGGCCGCGTTCCAGGTGGAGACGTAGCGCAACCCGGCGCCGACCGCACCGGCTCGGCCGGCGTCCAGAATCTCCTTCACCCCCTGGACGACCAGCGGCGGGTTCGCGGCGGCCGCGTCGGCGAACTCGTGCGCCGCGGCCAGGGCCGCGGCCTGGTCGGGCAGCACATCGTTGACCAGGCCGATCTTCTCGGCCCGGGCGGCGTCGATGTCCTTGCCGGTCAGGGCCAGCTCGCGCAGGTGGCCGTCTCCGATGATCGCCGGGAGCCGCTGGAGGCTGCCGAGGTCGGCGACGATCGCGACGCGCACCTCCCGGATGCTGAACCGGGCGTCCTGGCTGGCGAACCGGACGTCGCAGGCCGCCAGGAGGTCGACACCCCCACCGATGCACCAGCCCGAGACCGCCGCGGCGACCGGCTTGCGGCAGTCGGCCACCGTGTCGATGGCGCGCTGCAGGGCCCGGATGTTCCCGAGCATCGCGGTGCGGGCGCCGGCAAGCCCGCCGTCCCGCTCGCCGGCGCCGGTCAGCTCACCGAGCATCGAGGCCAGGTCGAGCCCGTAGCAGAAGTTCTTGCCGGAACCGGTCAGGACGACGGCCCGGACCGAGGGGTCCGCGTCCAGCGCGGCGAACACCACAGGGAGCTCCGCGAAGAACGCGGAGCCCATCGCGTTGCCCTTGCCGGGGCCGAGCATCGTCACCTGGGCGACCGGCCCGTCCGGCCCGCGCCGCTGGACCCGCAGCGCCTTGCCCGCCGCGACGGGATAGTCGGTGAGCTCGCCGACCGAGCCGTCGGTCGCGCGGTCGTCCGTCGTCGTCATCGCGGCGCCTCCCAGGTCCGTGGAACCCGCGACCGCGCCGCGTCGGGCCATGCCCGCCCGACGCCCACCCGGTCCGTGCCTACCGTCGCACAACCGCGCCGCCCGGGGCCTCCCCTCCCAGGCCGCCCACGCCCTCGACACACCGCCCGGGCTCACCTCGCCCACAAGCTCCACGCTCGACCTCGAGACAGATCTGCGGGCTGGGCCCACCAGGACCCAGCCCGCGACCCGACCGAGAAGACGGCCACCCGAGAGACCAACCGAGCCGGGAGCCCGACCAGCAGCGCAACTCGACCGAGGTAGCGACCAACGGTAGGGACCGGCCACAAGCTTCCAGGTCCGCGCCCGGCCAGCGTTGGGAGGGTGCTCGGCGCCCGACAGGCGGGGCCCCGCGGGCGCTCCGCGCCCGCGGGAGGCCTCGCCCTATTTCTTGTCCTCCTCGAAGTTGATGGTGACGTTCGTGTAGCCGAGGGCACCGAGCAGGCCACGCAGCATCCCGGCCGTGTTCTGCTTGCCCAGGTTGACCAGCTGACCGTCGGCGGAGGCGGCCGAGGTCATCTGCTGGGTGGCCTTGATGTAGACGTTCTTGTCGGAGCTCTGCCCGCCGAAGAAGTTGCCGATCCGGGTGAGCGCACCGCGCTGCCGGGCGACGACGTAGCTCTTCTGCAGGTCGAGGTTCGGTTTGCTCAGCGTCGGCGGTGGCAGCGTGATCGTCACGGACTTCCCGTCGGGAGAGACCTTGACCCGGCTCGCGTCGAGCCCCTTGAAGCTGACGACCGAGTCGACGGTGCCGACGCCGACGAAGAGCACCTGCTCCCCCGACAGCCAGGACGGGATGTACTTGGTGGAGCTCTGGGTGTCGACGACGACCTCGAAGTGCCCGCTGGCCGCGTGGTAGTCGTTGATCGTCTCTAGGGAACGCAGCACGGCAGGCTCACTGCGGTCGATGGTCTGGTGCTTGAAGGGGTTGTGCAGGAAGGAGGGCCGCCAGCCGACGACGAAGCTGATCGCGCCGACGGCGACCGCCAGCACGACCAACAGCGCCACGAGCCTGATCAGGCCCCCGAAGCCGGGCAGCTGCAGGCCGCGCCGGCCACCGCGGCCGGATGCGGCATCTGGGGTGGTGGGAGGCAGGGTGCCGGTGGACTTGGTGTCCCTCCGGCCGGACTCGTCGCTCATGGCGCGGAAAGTACCCAGAAACCCTGCTATCACGCAGGTCCGTCACCTGCAAGACAAACGGCGGGCTACAGGTTTGCCGAGATCCGGCCCGGCCACCCCCACCATTGGGCGAGCCGACGGCCCGAGCTGCCCGCACGAGGCCGCCCGGCCACCCGGGCCGCGGTGGCGCCGCTGCTCAGGCCTGTATCTGGCCGTCGCCGGACAGCGACAGTGCGATCGCGGTGCGGTCGTCGCTGGGCCGGCCCGGGGCGTGCCGGCGCACGGCGGCGAACACGTCGTCCAGCAGCTGTGCCGGGGTCCGCCCGCCGACCCGGACCAGCTCGTCGACCAGGCGGTGGCGCCCGAACAGCCGCCCTTCGTCGTCGCGGGCCTCGACGAGGCCGTCGGTGTAGACGAACAGCACGTCCCCCGGCCCGAGGCGCAGCCGGCCGGCCCGCCACGCCTCGGGCGCGGCGACCAGGCTGGACATCAGCGGTCCCGTCGACGCCAGCGGCTCCACCTCGCCCAGCCTGGCCAGCTCGTCGAGATCAGCCAGGTTGACCTCGCCGGCCAGGTCCTCGCAGCCGGTGCCGCCGAACTCGGCTCCGTCGAGGGCCGCGCCGTCGGTCGGCTCACGGTGCACCAGCCCGCGGGCGACGACCGCCCCAGGATCCAGGTCGCCACCGGGACCGCCGGGATCGCCCGGACGCTCCTCGACCGCCGCGAGGGCGAGGGCCGCGTGAGCGCCGGCGCGCGGTCGCGGCGGCCGGGCCGCCGTCCAGTCGGCCCGCAGCACCAGCGCGTCCGGATGGCCGGCGTTGGCGAAGACCACCTCACCGTCAAACGGGTCGATGAGCGCCACCAGCGCGGTCGCGAACGTCTCCCCGGTGTCACCGAGCGCCTCGACCACCCACTGCACCGCGGCCGCCGGCTCCATGCCACGGGTCAGCGCGGCGGTGAGCAGCTGCTTGAGCCGCAGCGCGAAGACACCGGAGGCCGCGCCGTGCCCGGCGACGTCGCCGACGACCACCGCCACCTGGCCTCCGGACAGCTCGATCGCGTCGAACCAGTCGCCAGCCAGTTCGCCCTCGGCCGGATCGACCCGGCCGAGCAGCTCCAGCCCGGCCGTGTCGCGCAGCGAGGACGGCGTGAGCGCGTCGCGCAGGGCGAGCACCGCCGGGCCCTCCTGGGCCAGCGCCTCCCACGACCGCTCGTTCTGGCGGACCAGGGTGACCAGCTGGGCCCGCATCGCCTCGACGTTGCCGGCCAGGTCGATGATCTCGCGGGGGCCGACGGCGGGGATGGTCGTGTCGTACCGGCCGGCGGCGACCGCGTTGACCGCCCACCGCAGCTCGTTGATCGGCACGAGCAGCCAGCGCCGCGACAGGATCAGCATCAGCGCGGACATCGCCAGCAGCACCGCGACGATCGTGCCGAAAGAGCTGAGCATGATGTCGCCGGAGCTCTGCACCCGGCCAGCCGCCTCGGCCTGCTCGGCGGTGATCGCGCCGTCGAGCTTCGTGACCGCCGCACGCAGGGCGACGAAGCGGTCCCGGCTGTCCGCGCCGAGCTCGAGAGCCTGGGCCTGCGCGGGCTGCCCGGCGTCCATCAGAGCGATCTCGGGGGTGACCGAGCCGGTCTGCCAGCGCTGGTGGGTCGCGTCGACGCGGTCGATCTGGGCGAGCAGCGTCGGGAAGTCACCCAGCCGCGCGCGCAGGTCCCGGCCGCGGGCCGCGATGTCGCCGAGCGCCTTCTGGTAGGGATCGAGCCGGTCGAGGTCGGCCGCCCCGCCACCGGAGGACGGCAGACCGTCGGACGAGACCGGGCCGGCGGAGGACATCAGGTAGCCGCGCAGCGCGTTGCGCTCGTCGACGTAGGCGGTCTGGAGCTGGGCCGTCAGGGTCTCGGCTGGGTCGAGCCGGTCGGCGCGCTCGGCGGCGGCGTGGTTGGCCCGTCCCGACGAGTACAACGTGAGCAGCAGCGTGGCCACGATCGCGAGGCCGGCGAGCCCGACGACCACCCAGATGCCGTGGCGCAGTCCCGTGGATTCACGCACGGTCTCACCCCTCCTGGCATCCGCGGGCCGCTACCCGCTGCGCAGGCGCCCGCTCGGCGCGGCCTTGCCGCCGTTGCGCGCGGCCGCTGTGGTCGGCTGTTGGGTCGTTCGCCCGCCTCTCACGCTGCCCGCCATCTGCCCGGGGCTGGCAGGTCCCGGCCAGGCGGGCTCTGGGGCCATTGTCGCCCGGCCACCTCACCGGGCCGTCGCCGGGCCGGCGCCATGACGCGCCGTCACGACTCTGGACGGTCTGGCAGCCGGTTGCTCCGCGTCGGTGCGCAGGCCACACCGGACCGTGCGACCCGGTACGGCCAACCCAACGGTGGGTAGGTCTCGACCACACCCACCCACCGTTACCAGTCGAGCGCTTCGTGTACCGATCGCCGGGACAACGACACCTCGCGGGAGGAAGCACGCCGATGACGCCGGGCGAGCGCAGGGACGTGGACCGGCGCGGAGACCTGGGCCGGCGCGGCCGCGGCCGGGCCGCCGAGGTCCGGGAGCCGAGCCGTTCGATCTTCCCGAACCTGGAGAACCTGCGGCTGCCGCACCCGGTTCACGGCCACCTGCACGTGCCGCACCTGCACCTGCCACACCGGGACCCGCACCGGGACCCGGCCGTGGGCGCCGCCCGCCGCCCGGACGCGGCGATCTGGACCCGTGGGCTGACCAAGTGTCACGATCACCGGGTCTCGGTCGACCACCTGGATCTCGACGTGCCGGTCGGCTCGTTGTCCGGTTTCGTCGGGCCCAACGGCGCCGGGAAGTCGACGACGCTGCGGATGCTGCTCGGGCTGGTCACCCCCACCGAGGGTGTGGGCTATGTGCTCGGCGAGCCGGTGAGCCATCCGGAGCGCTACCTGTCCCAGGTCGGCGCCATGATCGAGGGCCCGACCTTTCACCCCGGGCTGTCCGGCCGCCAGAACCTGCGCCAGCTGGCGTTGCTGCGCGGGGTCGACCGTCACCGGATCTACGAGGTGCTGCGGATGGTCCGGCTGACCGGCCGGGCCGGCGACCCGTTCGCGACCTACTCACTGGGCATGAAGCAGCGGCTCGGCATCGCCGCCGCGCTGCTTCCCGACCCGGAGCTGCTGATCCTCGACGAGCCGACGAACGGGCTGGACCCCGCGGGCATCCGGGAGATCCGCGCGCTGCTGCGTGAGCTGGCGGACGGCGGGATGACCGTCTTCGTCTCCAGCCACCTGCTCTCCGAGATCGAGCAGATCTGCGACCACGTCGTCATGATCCGTGGCGGGCGGCTGCTCTACCAGGGCCGGACGGGCGACCTGCTCGCGGTCGGGGACCCCCACATCCTGCTGTCCCCCGAATGCGGCGCCGACGCGCGCCGGCTGCTGCACGTGCTGGCCGGGTTCGGGGTACGCGCCGAGATCAGACTGGACGGGCCGCCGAAGGTGGCCGCCGGCTCCTGCGACCAGCGCACGCTCGTGGTCGCGCACGCGCCCGAACGGATGGCGGCCGACCTGAACCGGGCCGCCATGAACGCCGGCATCGCGCTGCGCGGGCTGCGCACCCACCGGCCCAGCCTGGAGGAGACCTTCCTGCGCGCCACCGGCGGCGCCGACGGGGATCTCGGCGCGACCGAGCAGGCGGCCGGGACCGGCCCCAGGGCGGACCCGGGGCGCGCCGCGGCCACCGGCGGCCAGGGGCCAGACCCGGCAGCACCGCGCTACTCATCCGAAGGCCGGCGGGCCGCGGCCGGGCGCCCGCGACGGCGCTGGGCCCGCCCGCAGGCGGCCGAGCCGTACCCACACGACGGCGACCCCACCGGACCGGGCGCGACCCGCCGGACCGGGGCCGGTCGGCTCTGGGGAGGTCACTGATGTTCCGCGCATTCCTGGCCGAATGGCCACAGCTGCTGCGGCGGCGGTTCGTCGTCGGCACGTTCGGCGCGACGGCGGCCATCGCCGCGCTCGGCGCCGTGCTGACCTTCGTCGCCAGCGACGGGCGTGCGATCTACGGCGAGACGCCACGGGCCGCCGAGCTGGGCCGGCCCGCTGGCCTGGTTCAGGGGCTGAACGCCATCAGCATCCTGCTCGGCGTCGTCGGGCTGTGCGTGGTCGCCGCGGCGCTGGCCGGCGACTACAGCCGCGGAACCCTGCGCAACCAGCTCGTCGCCCAGCCGCGTCGGCTCCGGCTCCTGCTCGGCAAATGCCTGGCGCTGGGGGCGTTCCTCGCGCTGGTGGTGCTCGCCGCCGCCGCCGTCAGCGTCGCGCTGTCGTTCGCGCTCGCGCCGATCAAGAACGTGCCGACAGGGGCCTGGAGCTCGCTCGCCGGGCTGGGCGAGCTCGGCAAGGCGGTGCTCAACAACGTGTTGAACGCCTGGGGGTTCGGCGTCCTCGGCGCGCTCGCCGCGATCGTGTTCCGGTCACCGGCGGCCGCGATCTCGGTCGGGGTCGCCTACGTCCTGCCCATTGAGATCATCGTCAGCGGTATCTGGCGGCCCGCCGAGAGCTGGCTGCCCGGCCAGCTGCTCCAGGACATCGCCAACGGTGGCTACGGCTACGCCACCGCGTACGCGGACGCGGGCCTGCGGGTCCTGTGCTACGGCGCCGTCGCGGTCCTCATCACCGCGCTGCTCTTCCGCTACCGGGACGTGACCTCCTGAGAGCGGGAGACACCTGCGGGACGGCCGTCCGTCACACCACCAGGGAGCCGTCAGCCGACGCGACGACGACCTCGCCGCCGGGGCCGCGGTCCTGGCGGACCAGTCCGGCCCGGATCGGGGCGGCGAGCAGCCTCGACGGCGCCGCGCGCAGGACCGCGTCGCCGGAAATGATCGCGAACCCGGTCGACACTCCGTCGACCTCGTCGGTCTCCACCCCGCGGACCGCGGACTCTGAGCCGCAGGGTGCCGGACGTCGTGTCCCGCCGGTCGCCGCCGCGTTCACGGTTCCCGCCTTCCCCGACAGGTCAGTGAATCCAATCGGTCCATGGGCTTCCCGGCAGACGCGCCCGCCGTGCCCGTGAGCCCAGCGGGGCCAGCCACGGCGTCGGCGGGCCGCAGCGCCCGCAGGAGTGGCACCAGCATCCACGGGAGCATGGCCCGCGCCACTCAGCGCGGCCGAGGTGGCCCCGCCCCCCCTGGCCCAGGCGCCGCCGGAGCGGCCGCCGGCCGGGCGTGGCGTCCTGGCCGGGCCCGTCACGTCAGGGCTGGCGGCGGGCGGCTGGCCCGGTCCTAGCGGTCCTGAGGGCGTCGCGCGGGCCGCTCCACCCGGGTGATGACGTCCATGGCCAGGCCGGGGCGACGCGTCGGCCGCTCCACCAGGCCGTTGGAGGCTGGCCGGTGCAGCGGGCCGGCCGCCGCCTGGCCAGCCCGACCTCGTGGGCCGAGGCGAATCCGTTCAGCTCGCCGCGTGGCCGGACGCGCCGCGGCGGCTCGGGTGCGGCGAGGCCAGCGTGCCGGACCGCCCGGCGGACGTTGCGGCGGGCCCGGACCACGTCGGCCAGCATCGCCGGGGTGTGCCGCAGGGCGTTGAACGTTCCGTGTGGCTGCTCGGTCCAGCGCACCGGCACCTCGGCGATCCGGTAGCCGAGCGACCGGGCGACGGCCAGCACCTCGATGTCGAACGCGAAGCCGGCGACCTGCGAAAGGCCGAAGATGATCTCCGCTTCGGTGTGCCGGAAAGCTTTGAATCCGCACTGGGTGTCGGCCAGATCGAGCGGGATGAACATCCGGGTGATCTGGTGGAACACCCAGCTGCCAAATCGGCGCCTGGCGGAACGGTCGGCGCACCCGCCGAGCCGGCGCGAACCGAGCGCCACCTCGGCGTGCTCCAGCGCCGCCAGCAGCGCCGGCAGGTCTGCTACGTCGGAAGCGAGGTCAGCGTCCATGAAGACGATCGCCTCGCCCGCGGCGGCGGCCACGCCCGCGCGGACCGCGGCGCCCTTTCCCCGGTTGCGAGGAAGCCTGATTACCTGGCTGTTTGGCACGTCGCGCAGCAGGTCAGCCGCTATCCGTGCCGTGTCGTCGAGACTGCCGTCATCGACGATGATCACCTCGGCGGCGTGAAGATGAAAGCGCCGTAAGGCCGCCACAAGTACAGGTAGCGATGACGGTAGCCGGCGGCTCTCGTTGAACGCCGGGATGACAACGCTTACTGGTACTCGGTCCAAGTCCAGACCCACGCCGCAGACCCCCTCAGCGACAGTTGCCCGTCGGCCGTAAACGGTTGACCTTTGTCATCATTCGGGAGGAGTCGACTATCGCACAGGACGCCCCACGTGTCGCACTTTGTCTGGGAAGCTAACGATCCGCGCAGATCGTTGAACCTTCATCGAGAAGCGCACGGGCGAAAACCCGCTGGTCCAGGCATTGACACGGGACGCGGTACGACTGGCACGCACCATCACCGCCCGCAAGAGATCCCAACCCCGCGGCACCCCGAGTCGACCGAGCGCGCAGGCAAGGCCACGAACCGCCGCGCGGCCGCCGTACCAGCGCGGCTCCCGTCGGCGGTGTGGTCCTAGGCGGAGGCGGGGCCGGGCGTCTCCATCGCCGGGGCCGCCGGGCCGGGCCGGCGCCCAGACGCCGGCGCCGCGGGGGCCAGCTCGGCGAACACGACCCGGGAGCCGCTCGTCGGCCGGCGCCGCGCGACCGTCCTGTCGTAACCGGCGGAGCCAGCCCGGCCGGCCTCCGGCTCGGCCGACGCGGCGGATCCAGCCACGCCCGACGGCCGCGCCGCCCCGGTGAGGTCACGGTCCGCCGGCCGCGCGGAGCCGTCCACAGCGCGGTCGCCCGCCGCGGCGAAGTGCCGGCGGTCCAGGCGGTACACCAACGCGCCCGCGACGGCCGCGGTGAACGCCTGGCAGCCGAGGCCCGCGGCGGCGGTCCGCCCGATGTCGCCGTTCGCGAGCGTCAGCACGGCCGCGGTCAGCGGCGTGCAGCAGGCGAGCGCCCAGACGATCTTGCGGTAGCCGGCGCCGAGCAGGTAGGTGGCGAACATCAGGCTGGCCGCCAGGTACGTCATCGCGAGGGCCAGCACCCACAGGTCGGGCGCGGCCCCGGCCAGCTTCGGGCCGAACACGAGCGAGAGGATCAGGTGGCCCGCCACCGCGCCGACCGCGGCCAGGAACAGGCCGGGCGTCACCACGCAGACCAGCGCCATCGTGAGCGCCCGCCCAGCGGGCAGGCCCTCCTTGCGCCGGCGGGCCGCCTCCGGGAGCAGGAAGTTCGCCACAGCCAGGCCGATGAACACCGGGACCTTGCAGGCTGTGGAGATCGCCGCGTAGCTGCCCACCCCGTCGGGGTTACGCCACCCGACGATCACGATGTCCATGTTCTGCAGCAGTGCGAGCGGCACCAGGGTGGCCAGCGCGACCGACGCCTCGGCGATCAGGCTGTCCCGGGTCCGCCGCGGGGCCGCCGCCGGCGGCATCATCGGGATCGGGCCGGTGGCGGTCGGGGTCGGTGTGACCACGTCGTCGCCACCGCGCAGCCGCGCGCGCGCGGACGGCGACCGACGGATCAGCGACGGGGTGCGGGCGACGGCCAGCCGGGCGTGCTCCCCGCCGGCCAGGCAGCCGAGCGCGAGCCCGATCCCCGCGCCGTTGACCCCCAGGCCCGCGGCGACCAGGACGACGACGCAGGTGATCCGGAAGGCCGACTCGAAGACCAGGTTGCGTGCCAGCGCCGGGTAGTTGCCCCTGGCCTGCAGCAGGCCGCGCTCGACGCAGAGCCCCACCCAGATCGCGGCCGCGATGGCCGCCTCGGCGATCGCCAGCGGATGTGGGTAGGACAGCAGGAGGGAGACCGGTTCGCACAGGGCGAGCGCGAGCAGTGAGGCCAGCACGACCCCCGCCAGGGTCACGTTGCGCAGCCGCCGAATCCAGATCCGCCGCTCACGACGGGTGTCGCCGATTTCGGCCGACTCGCGGTGCACGGTCGCGGTCAGCACGGAGTTGCCGACCACCGACAGGATCATGAAGATGCTCGTCTGGACGCCCACGGCGCCGTAGCCGGCCGGGTCCAGCGCGCGGGCCAGGACCAGGTTCATCACCAGGTTGAAGCCGTTGGTCACGGTTCCGGCCGCGGCGAGTGCCATCGGGCCACGCAACAGTTCCGCGACGAGATCCCGCCGCATCACCACCGCGAGTCCCATGGACCGCCTCCGCGTCGTGTCGCCGCCGGCCGTACTGGCCGTGGACCCGGGCAATCGTATGACCCCGGGCGGATGGGATATTCCTCGGCTAGGTTGGCCGGGCACTCCCCGCGCGCCCGGCGCCCGCACCGCCGACCACGAAGGCGAGGACCGCCCCCGTGCCCTCATCAGCGCCCGCCACCACCGGCCAGGCCGGCGGTGCGGCCGCGCGGCGCGCCCTGGAGGCGCTCGCGGGCCGGCATGTCGTCTTCCTGAACTGGCGGGACCTCGACCATCCGCAGTCCGGCGGCGCCGAGCTGTTCTGCCAGTCGGTGGCCGCCCAGTTCGCGGCCGGCGGTGTCGAGGTGACCCTGCTGACCGCCCGCCCGCGCGGCCTGCCGGCGACGGCGACCGTCGACGGCGTGACCGTGCGCCGCGGTGGTGGCACGTTCGGCGTCTACCCGGCGACGCTCGCACGGCTGGCGAGGCTCGCCCGGTCCGGCCGCGGGGTGGACGCGGTGGTCGACTGTCAGAACGGCATCCCGTTCTTCAGCCCGCTCGTCCTGCCCGGCCGGACGCCGGTGGTGCAGGTGCTCCACCACGTGCACCAGAAGCAGTTCCCGCTCTACTTCCCCGGCCCGGTGGCGCGGGCGGGCCAGCTGCTGGAGAAGCCGGGGAGCCGCCTGGTGTACCGCCGGCGCCCGGTCGCGGTCGTCTCGCCCTCCACCCGGGACGAGGCCCGCTCGGTGCTGGGCCTGCCCGGGCCGCGTTTCCTGGTGCCCAACGGGGTGACCACCTCCCCCACCGCCGGCTCCGCGGCCGGCGGCCGGGCCGTTGTCCCGACCATCGTGTGCGTCGGCCGGCTGGTGCCCCACAAGCGGATGCACCTGCTGATCGAGGCGATCCCGACGCTGGCCGCGCGCCACCCCGGCCTGGTGGTGCACTTCATCGGCGACGGCCCCGACCGCGAGCGGCTGGCCACGCGGGCCGCCGAGCTGGGGGTCTCGCAGGGCGGCCCGGCGACCGGCGCGGCGCTGCGCTGGCACGGCCACGTCGACGCGGCCACCCGGGACGCGGTGCTGGCGTCGGCCTGGCTGACCGTCAACCCGTCGCACGGCGAGGGCTGGGGCCTGTCCGTGCTGGAGGCGGGGGCGCTGGGGGTGCCCGCGGTCGCGTTCCGGGTTCCCGGGCTGCGCGACGCCGTCCGGGACGGCGAGACCGGCTGGCTCGTGGACTCCCCCGACCAGTTCGGCGCCGTCGTCGACGCGGCCCTGACCGAGCTGAGCGACCCCGCCCGCGCGGGGGCGTGGCGGGCGGCGGCCAGCCACTGGGCGGGCGGGTTCACCTGGGAAACGAGCGCGGCCCTGCTCGCGACGGTCCTGGCCGGCGAGCTGACCAGGGCGGGCCGGCGCGACCGCCGCCGGCTCGACGACGCCGTCACCCGGGTCTGGTTCCCGCTCGCCCCCGACGACCCGCCGCCCCCGCTGCGCGGCACCGACCTGCTGTACCGGACCAGGCCGGTCACCGCCGGCGCCCTCCAGGCTGCCGGAGCCGAACCTGGCCGGTTCGAGCCCGGCGGTGCGCCCGAGCCGGGCACCGACGAGCCTGGCGCCGTCGCGCTGCTCTACGGCGCGTCACAGGCGGCCGCCCGGACCGCGCTCGCGCGGCTCGGCATCGCGGCGAGCACGGCGCGGATGCGGCCGGCCAGCGGAGCGGACCTGCTCGTCGGCACCGGACGCGCCTGGGCAACGGACAGCCCGGGCCTCGCCGCCCGGCCGGTGGTCCCAACATCACCAACCACGCGGGCCGGCCGCGACACGCGCTGACGCGGACGCCGACGCGGACGCGCGGACTCAGGCCGAGCGCGCTGGCTCAGGACCGAAGCCCGGGTTCGGTCCTGAGCCCGGCTCGGGCCTGAACGCGGCTCAGGCCGAGCTGGACGGGCGGGCGTGCGCGGCGTCCTCGGCCGCGGAGGACCTGAGTGGGCTGCCCGAGCTGGTCGGTGCCGGCTGCGGATGGCCCCGGTCAAGCGGGATGACGTCGGCACCAGCCGCGTCATCCGAGCGCCGGGCGGCACCGGACCTCGTGCCGTCCGGCTGGCCCGCGCCCAGCGTCACCGGTCGGCCAGCCTGATGGAGGTACCGCCGCGCCCGAGCCAGGTCCACGATCATGGACGGCGTGTGCCGGATGACGCTGAACGTGCCACCCGGCTCCTCCGACCAGCGCACCGGCACCTCGACGATCCGATACCCCATCGCCGTGGCCATGGCCAGCACCTCGACGTCGAAGCCGAAGCCGCTGGCCCGTGACAGGCTGAACAACAGCTTGGCCTCGGCGCGCCGGAAGGCCTTGAAGCCGCACTGGGTGTCCGCCAGGTCGATGGCGGTGAACGACCGGGTCAGGTGGTTGAACGCCCAGCTGCCCAGCTGGCGGATGTAGGGGCGGGAGGCGCCCGCGCCGACGCGCCGCGACCCGATCGCGACCTCGGCGTCCGACAGGGCGGCCAGCAGCAACGGCAGGTCGTTGACGTCCGAGGCCAGGTCGGCGTCGGTGAACACGATCGCCTCACCCGTCGCGGCGGCCACGCCGGCCCGGATGGCCGTGCCCTTCCCGCTGTTCCAGGGAAGCCGGATCACCTGGCCGGCCGGCAGGTCGCGCAGCAGCCTGGTCGCGATCCCCGCCGTGTCGTCCGCGCTGCCGTCATCGACGACGATCACCTCGGCGCCCGGGAACTCGCGCAACGCGGCGACCAGGGCCGGGAGCGAGAATGGAAGCCGGCGCGCCTCGTTGAAGGCCGGAACCACAACGCTGACGGGAACCCTCCGCACGCCTCACCCCCAGCATCGCAAGAGATTCGCAACGCCCGCTCAGCCGTCAGCAAAGCGGGATCAACCAGCCGAACAACCCTGAAACATCACTAGCTCGGCATAGCGGGCTGCATGGCAGGGTACCCGTCGGCGCCATGACGCTCGACCGAAGGTCCATCGAACGCACCTGTGTTGCGAGACTGTTGATCTGTAACCTTTCGTCACTGTCAGCGGCGGAGACGCGCGGAGTGTCGAGTACGAAGGAGGAACCGCGTTGCCGGGTAGGCGGCCCGGTGGACAATGCGATCACCGAGGTGCCGGCGACCGGCACCCGTTGGGAGGGAGGCGACGACCGTGACCGGTCTCGGGCAGCACGGGCCCGACGGCGTGACCGGGCCCGGCCAGCCGCCCGAGAGCCCAGCGAGCCCTGAGGGCACGGCGGGCCGGGCGCCGCCACGACCCGCCCGTGACAGGCCCGGCGACGACACCAGCGGACAGGGGGGGCCGGCCCGACCAGCCGCCACCCGGTGGCCCCGGTCCGCGGAGACCGGCGACGGCGCGCTGCGCGGCCTGGTCGACGGCGGGCGCAGCAAGATCAGCCTCAGCTCCGCGATGCGGGCGCGCGACGTCGCCCGCCCCGACGCCGACGACCTGGCCGAGGCCGACCGCCTGATAGCCGAACGGATCGCCGCGGACCGGGCCAGGGCGGCCCGGCCGCCCGGCCGGCGGGCCCCGGCCATGTGGAAGCGCGCGCCACTGCCCGCGCCGCCGCCCGGCCCAGCCGACGAGACGGGCCAGGGCCGGGCCTGAACGTCAGCCCGGCTGCTCAGACGGCCGGCGGAGCGGGCGCGCCGACCGGCACCGGCGGCAGCTCGCCGGTCCGCTCGTAGCCGGTCAGCATCCGCAGCCGGCGGGTGTGCCTGGACTCGTCGGAGAACGGCGTGTCCAGGAACACCTGCGCGAAGCCGATCGCCTCGGACACCTCGTGCATCCGGGCGCCAAGGCTGAGCACGTTCGCGTCGTTGTGCTGGCGGCCGAGGCGGGCGGTCTCCTCGCTCCAGGCCAGCGCGGCCCGGACACCGTCAACCTTGTTGGCCGCGATGGCCTCGCCGTTGCCGGAGCCGCCGATGACGATGCCGAGGCTGCCCGGCTCGGCTGCGACGGCGGCCGCGGCCGCCATGACGAACGGCGGGTAGTCATCGTCGGGGTCGTAGTCGATGGGGCCGTGGTCGACCGGAGTGTGGCCGAGCTCGGCCAGCCGCTCGACGAGGGCGGCCTTCAGGTGATAGCCGGCGTGGTCAGAACCGAGATGGACGCGCACGACGAGTCATCATGCCCGCCCCGCCGCCAGAACGCGCAGCGCGTCCCCACCGCGTCGCACCAGAAAGCGGAGATCGCGTAAGGTGCCGGCCCTGGAACGGGCACAGTGCCGTCTTCCAGCGCCACCCCGATTTCGCGTTGGGAGGGCGCCCCAGCGGCCCGGACCTCCCAGATCGCCGACCTCCCAGATCGACTCCGTCGATCCGGCAGGAACCCTGCCGTCGATCCGGCAGGAACCCTGCCGTCGATCCGGCAGGAACCCTGCCGTCGATCCGGCAGGAACCCCGAGGCAGAGCGCCCCGCGGGCGCTCAGCGCCCGTTCGGGGCGAGCGCCAGGTTGTCGAAGGACGGACCGACGTCGCGGCTGCGCTTGAGCTCGTAGAAACCGGGCGTCTGGACGACGAGCAGGAAACCGTCCCAGAGCTTGCCCGCGGCCTCACCGGTCGGCGCCGGCGTGATCACCGGGCCGAACAGCGCGGTCTCGCCGACGGCGATCACCGGAGTGCCCACGTCCATCCCGACGCGGCCGATGCCGTCGGCGTGGCTCGCGCGCACGGCGTCGTCGAACTCGGTGGACTCGGCCGCGGCCGCGAGCTCGGTCGGAAGGCCGACCTCGGCCAGCGCCGCCTCGAGGACATCTCGGCTCCACTCGGCCTTGTCGATGTGCCGGCGGCGCCCGAGCACGGTGTAGAGCGGGCCGAGCACCTCGTCGCCGTGCGCGGCGGCCGCCGCGACAGCGACCCGGACCGGGCCCCACATCTTCGGGATCATCGCCTTGTACTGCTCAGGGATGTCATCCCGGCCGCTGTTGAGCACCGCGAGGCTCATCACGTGCCAGCGGACCTCGACGGCGCGGACCTTCTGGACCTCCAGCATCCACCGGGAGGTCAGGAACGCCCACGGACAGCTCGGGTCGAACCAGAAGTCCGCGACCACCGGTACCGCCGCGGCGGTCGTCCCGCTCTCGGCGGCTGGCTCCGGCCCGGTCCTGGCAGCTGACACAGTCACTTGTCTCTCCGTTCGCCCGGCCCGCGCAGGAAGGCGCGAGGCAACCGCCCCGACACCGCGGGGAGGCCCGAGCGGGCCGCGCGACCGTCGGTCCCGTGTCCCGGACGCTAGACCGCGTCGGGCGCCCCGACCGGGTCAACCTCCGGCTCGGGCGGCGCCTTCCCGCTGGCGGCGAGATAACTGGCCACCCTGTTGATCACCGCGACGGTCGGCACGGCGGCGATCGCGCCCGGGATGCCGGCGAGCACGGCACCGGCCGACAGCGAGATCACGATCGCCAGCGGGTGCAGGTTCACCGCGCGGCGCATCACCATCGGGTGCATGACATGCCCCTCGAACTGCTGCACGACGAGAACCACGCACAGCACGATGATCGCCGGGATGAGCCCCTTGGCGACCAGCGTGACCAGCACGGCCGCGGTGCCCGCCACCGTCGCGCCGACGATCGGGATGAAACCGCCGAAGAAGGTCACCAGCGCCAGCGGTGCCACCAGCGGTGTCCCGACGACGACCAGACCGATCGAGATGCCGAGCGCGTCGGTGAACGCGATGAGCACGGTGCCCCGGATGTAGCCGGTCAGCGTCGCCCAGGCCACCCGGCCGGCGCCCCGGACCCGCTCCTCCGCGGCCGGCGGGAACCTGGTCACGATCCAGTTCCAGATGCCGGCGCCGTCGTAGATGAAGAAGAAGGTCGCGAACACCGTCACCAGGAGGCTCGCGAGCACCTCGACCAGCACCGAGGCCGTCGTGATCACTCCCGACACGACCTTGCCCCGGTTCGCGGTGAGCGAGTGCTGGACGCTGTCGATCAGGTCCGTGATCTGCTTCTGGGAAAGGTGGAGCGGTCCGGTCGTCAGGTAGTTCCTGACCTGGGTGATGCCGTTGTTGACCTGGTCGATGACGGTCGGCAGCTCGCTGGCCGCATTGAAGCCCACGCCGACGGCGATGCCGCCCAGGACGATGAAGAAGGTAAACAACGCGATGAAGGCCGACGCGAGCCGGGGCACGCCGACCCGCTGCAGGCGGTGCGCGATCGGCACGATCAAGGCGCTGATCAGCAGCCCGGCGACGACCGGGATCACGATGGACCTGATCCGGCCGATCGCGATCACCACGACGTAGATGGCCGCGCCCACGACCAGCAGCCGCCACGACCAGCCGGCACTGACCCGTAACGCGACTGGGACCGCCCGCTCGGCCCGCTCGTGCGGCGAGGCCGCGATCACCGCGGCAGGCCGCTCCGCCGTCCGCGGCTTCACCGGCTCGCTGGGCGGGGGTGCCGTCGCGGCGGCGGCCTCGGCCTCCCTCGCGGCGGCGAGCCTGGCCGCCCCTCGCTCGGCCAGCCGGGCGATGCGTCGCGGCGGGCTGCCCGGGCCGTCGTGGCGTGCCTTCGTCCGCCCGCTGCTGTGCGACGGGACGTCCGCCGCGCCCGCGCCGGCCTCCGGGGCGTCCGGCGCCGACGCGCCGGCGGTCCCCCCGCGCGTGACCCGTCTCACCAGGCGCCCTCCCTCAGCCTCCGGGCCGCTCGCCCAGGCATCGCGATCAGACTCTTCTAGACGTCACATCCGGCCGGGTCTGTACCCAATTCGCCGAGTATCCAACGCGCTGGGCGGCCGGGCCTCATCGCGGGGTATCGCGGGGTACGCCGACGACGTGACCGGCCAGCCGGACACGCGGCCCCGAGACTACGCGAGTTGGTCACCTCTGCCGGCGGGAGGACACGACAGGTGCCCGACAGTCCGGCGCGCCCCGGCCGACCCGGCGCGTTTTCGCGTTCGCAACGGCCCGGGAACGCGCGCGCGGCCCGATCGCCCACGCAGCGTGGAAGACTGGCGGAAGTGGTTCTTCCGTCGCGGCAGCAGCCGCGCGGCCGTGACGGACCGCCGTCCAGTCCCGCGGCGCACCGCCGTCCGGTCCCGCGGCGCCCTGGCGGCCGCGCCGGACACCGCGGCTGTCTCGCGAGGGTGGTCTGAGTCCCGAGAGGATCCGAGTGCCGAACAACCTCACCCGCGACGAGGCGCGCGAACGCGCCCGCCTGCTAAACGTCTCCTCCTACGACGTCGAGCTCGACCTGACGACCGGTCACGAGACCTTCCTCTCGACGACCACCGTCACGTTCACCGCGACCGAGCCGGGCGCGACGACCTTCATCGAGCTCGCCGCGCCGACGGTGCGCGAGATCGCGCTCAACGGCGTCGTGCTCGACCCGGCGGAGGTGTTCGACGGCGACCGGATCACGCTGCCGACCGTGGCGGAGGCGAACCGGCTCACGGTGCTCGCCGACTGCGCGTACTCCCGCACCGGCGAGGGCCTGCACCGGTTCGTCGACCCGGTCGACGAGGCGGTGTACCTCTACACCCAGTTCGAGACGTATGACGCGCACCGGATGTACGCCTGCTTCGACCAGCCCGACCTCAAGGCGACCTTCACTCTGAGCGTCACCGCCCCGGCGGACTGGAAGGTCATCTCGAACAGCGCGGTCGCCGCGGTCGCGGACGCGGCGATCGGCGTGCGGGTCACCCGGTTCCTGCCGACCCCGGTGATGTCGACCTACATCACCGCGCTTGTCGCCGGCCCGTACCACGAGGTCCGCGACTCCCACGACGGGATCGACCTCGGGCTGTACTGCCGCGGCTCGCTCGCCGAGTTCCTCGACCCGGCCGAGCTGTTCGAGATCACCAAGCAGGGCTTCGACTTCTACCACAGGGTGTTCGACTACCGGTACCCGTTCGGCAAGTACGACCAGCTGTTCGTGCCCGAGTTCAACGCCGGGGCGATGGAGAACGCCGGCTGCGTCACGTACCTGGAGGACTACGTCTTCCGGGCCAAGGTGACCGAGGCCCGCCGGGAGCGCCGGGCCGAGACGATCCTGCACGAGATGGCGCACATGTGGTTCGGCGACCTGGTCACCATGCGCTGGTGGGACGACCTGTGGCTGAACGAGTCGTTCGCGACCTACGTCTCGGTGCTCGCGCAGGTCACCTCGACCCGGTTCACCAACGGCTGGACGACCTTCGCCAACGCCGAGAAGGGCTGGGCGTACCGGCAGGACCAGCTGTCCTCGACGCACCCGATCGTCGCGGACGCCGTCGACATGGACGCGGTGCGCACCAACTTCGACGGCATCACCTACGCCAAGGGCGCTTCAGTGCTCAAGCAACTGGTGAGCTGGGTCGGCCAGGAGGAGTTCCTCTCCGGCCTGCGCACCTACTTCCGCGCCTACGAGTACGGCAACACGACGCTGCGCGACCTGCTCGACGAGCTGGAGAAGGCGAGCGGCCGTGAGCTCACCGGCTGGTCGAAGGACTGGCTGGAGACGACGGGCGTCAACACGCTGCGGCCGCGGTTCGAGACCGACTCCTCCGGGCTGTTCACCGCGTTCGACGTGGTGCAGGAGCCGGCCGCGCACCCGCCGACGGCCTCCCAGACCCTGCGGCCGCACCGGATCGCGATCGGCCTCTACGACCGGGACGCCAAGGGCGACCTGGTCCGCCGGGAGCGGGTCGAGCTCGACGTCGTCGGCGCACTGACCGAGGTCACCAAGCTGGTCGGGGCGCGCCGGCCCGAGCTGCTGCTGGTCAACGACGACGACCTGTCGTTCGCCAAGATCCGGCTGGACGACCGGTCGCTGGCCACGCTGATCTCCGGCATCGGCAGGGTCCGGGCGTCGCTGCCCCGCACGCTGTGCTGGGCGGCCGCGTGGGACATGACCCGGGACGCGGAGCTCGCGGCCCGCGACTACGTCCAGCTCGTGCTCTCCGGCGTCGACGCCGAGGACGACATCGGCGTGGTGCAGACGCTGCTCGCCCGCGCCGCGCTGACCCTGGACAGCTACGGCGACCCGGCGAACCGGTCGGCCGCACTGCGCGCGCTCACCGAGCGGGCCGAGGCGCTGATGCGGGCGGCGGCGCCCGGCAGCGACCTGCAGCTGGTGTTCGCCACCACCTTCGCCCAGGCCGAGGAGGCCGACCAGGTCGAGAAGATCAAGGCGATCTTCGAGGGCCGCGACGTCATCGAGGGGCTGGCGCTGGACACCGAGCTGCGCTGGACGCTGCTCACCCAGCTCGTCGCCCGCGGCGTCTACGGCGACACCGAGATCGACGCCGAGCTGGCCCGGGACGCCACCGCCGCCGGCGAGAAGCGGGCGGCCACGGCGCGCAGCGCCCGGCCGACCGCCGAGGCCAAGGCCGCCGCCTGGGCGGCCGTGATGGAGTCCGACGCGCTCTCCAACCACCTGGCGGTCGCCACGATGGGCGGCTTCTGGGTGGCGAGCCAGCGCGAGCTGACCCGGCCGTACGTCGACCGGTACTTCGCCGAGGTGGCGGAGATCTGGAAGACCCGCAGCTTCGACACCGCCCAGACGATCACCCAGATGCTCTTCCCGGACGGGGTGATCGAGACCTCGACGCTGGACAAGGTGGACGCCTACCTGGCGAACGAGGACCCGGCGCCGCCACTGCGCCGCGCGCTGACCGAGGGCCGTGACGGCCTGGTCCGGGCGCTCGCCGCCCGGGCGAAGGACGCCACGGCCGGCCAGGCCGCCGGCTGACGGCGGCCACCGGCCGCGACCGTGGGGCCGGGCCGGCTGTGGCGAGTCGCCACGGCCCGGCCCGGCCTCTGCCGTTGGAAGCCGCGCCGAACGCCTGGCGCCCGTACGTCCGCCGGAGCCTGGCGACCGCCGCCTACCTCGCGGCTCCAACCGCGACCACCATCCGCCGTTCGCGCGCTCCGTCAGGTCGTCGATCAGGCGGCCAGCCGGCGAGGCACCAGCCACAGGCGGCGACAACGGTGGCCGCGAGCGACGCCGCGGCGCAGAGCCACCAGCCCGCGTGGAAGACGCCGACGACCGTCCGCAGTGACGGCGAGCCGATGACGGCGATCAGGATGGCGACGCCGAGGACGCTGCCGATCTGGCGGGCCATGTTCACCACCGCGCTGCCCGTCGCGAACCGGTCCGCCGGCAGCACGGACGTCGCCGCGGAGGTCAGGGTCGGCAGCGCCAGCCCGACCCCGATCCCGACGACCACCAGACCGGGGAGCATGACGGTCGCGTAGTCGTGGGCCAGTCCGATCCGCGACGCCCACCACACCGGGCCGGCGGCGAAGGCCAGCGTGCCGACGGCCGCGACCGGGCCGGCGCCGAACCGGCCGACCAGCCGGCCGGTCAGTGCCAGCGCCACCGGCGGCACCATCGCCGGCCCAGGCGCGAGGGCGAGCCCCTCCAGCAGCGGCGACCAGCCCCAGACGGCGTCCAGGTACGTCACGATCGACAGCAGCATCGCCGCGAACGCCACGCTGAACAGCAGCAGGCACGCCTCAAGGAGACAGCGTGCCTGAAGCAGACAGCGCGCCTGAAGCAGACAGCGCGCCTGAGTCAGACAGCGCTGATCGGGGTGGCCCGGCCCAGGCGCGCGGTCCCCGCGGCGGGCGCCACCGGACCAGCGGCGCTCTGTGGGGCCAGGCCCGCACCGGTCGACTCCTCGGCGGGACGAACGGCCTCGCCGGAGGTGTCACGCCGGCTCGGCGGACGGCCCGGCCGGCCCGCGGCGTCCGCGAGCTGGCGCAGGCCGCTGACCAGACCACCGACGAGATCACCGACGGCGAAGCTGGATGTCATCGACAGCGTCGCGAACGAGGCCGCGGCGTCGGAGATCCGCCGGCGGGCGGTCGGGGTCGTCACGACCCGGACGAACCGCTGCCCCGGCGAAACGAGAACGAGGACGTGGTCACCTGACTGATGGCCACCGGCAACCTCGGTGAGAATCCGCGCGGCCGCGGCCTCCGGGTCGCCGGAGACCGCGCCGACGCGGACGTGAAAGCGGATACCGGTCTGCTGCTCGGCGAGCAGCCTGGCCCGGTTCAGCCGGTCGAGCTGGTCCTGGCGGAACGCCTCACCACTTGCCACTGGCTCCACCGGAACCCGGTGTCGCCGTGCCGGCGGTCTCCTTCGACGAGTCAGCCGCGTCCTGCTCCGCGGACTCGCCGCCGAGCCAGATCGAGTCGTGCTGCCACGGCTGCCCCGGGCGGTAGCGCTCGGAGCTCTTGCGGCCCGACAGCGCGGTGAGGATCAGCGCGAGGAGGAAGCCACCGACGATGGTGCCGCCGTAGATCAGCCAGGTGTCCAGCGGCGACAGCGGGTCCGGGTTGTACTTCGTCCCGATCTGCCCCGTGTCCGCGAGGGCCGCGGCGGAGAAGAGCGGCACGGCGAGGGCGGTCAGCACGGCCAGCGTCGCGGCCCGACGAGCGCCACGGCGCACGGGCCTGGTCCTGGCAACAGCTGACACGGGCCCGTTCATGGCCCCGATTGACACGGGCCCGTTCATGGCCCCGATTGACACGGGCCCGTTCATGGCCCCGATTGACACGGGCCCGTTCATGGCCCCGATTGACGCAGGACGGCGAGTCACGGTTTCGAAGACTACCGGCATCGGCCTGACCACGAGACACCACGGTTACCCATGTGGTGCACAGGACTGGATACCGGCCCGTGCCGCTCGGCCGCGCCGGCACGCAGGCGTCTTCGCGGCCCCGGAGCCGCGCCCTCCAGGCCGGTCCGCCCGGCCAGCCGGGTCGTCGGTCAGGGGTTGGCGGCGGGCCCGCCAGGCCGCCCGCCCGCCTCGGCGAGGACGGCGACGAGGCGGGCGACGCGCTCGTCGGCCATGAGCTCCTCCAGGGTCACCTGGCGCCCGTCGGCGTCCCGGACCGGGAGGCGCCAGTTCGGGTAGCTGTCCACCGTGCTCGGCAGGTTCGGCTGGTGGCGGTCGCCGACGGCGTCGCCCGGCGCGGCCAGGATGATCCGCGCCGGGGTGGCGACCAGCAGGCGGTGCATCCCGAGCGCGGCCGCCCGGACCACCTCGGGTGCCAGCTCGTCCGCGGTCTCCGGCCCCGCCGCCGGCCCGAGCAGCCCGTGGGCCCGCAGGTGGGCGAGCAGGCCGGCCCTGCTCGCGCGCCACTCGGCCGTCTCCCGCGCGACCGGCCGGGCCAGCAGCCCACGCTCGGCGCGGGCACGGATGTGCTCGCCCAGCAGGAATCCCGCGGCGGTCGGCAGGTCGTGGGTCGTGACGCTGGCCATCGTCCGAGCCCGCCACGCGGCCGGCGGCACCGGGACACCGTCGGCGTCGTTCTCGAACCACAGCACGGAGGAGCCGAGGACGCCGAGGTCGGCCAGCGTCGTGGCGACCGTCGGCTCCACCGTGCCGAGGTCCTCGCCAACGATCAGAGCGCCGGCCTTCGCCGCCTCCAACGCGAGCACACCCAGCATCGCCTCGGCGTCGTAGCGGACATACGTGCCGTTCGCGGCGCCGGCGCCCCCCGGAATCCACCACAGCCGGAACAGGCCGAGGATGTGGTCCACCCGCAGCCCGCCGCCGCGGCCCAGCACCGCGGCGATCATGCGGCGCAGCGGCGCGTAGCCCGTCTCGGCGAGCCGGTCCGGCCGCCACGGTGGCAGCCCCCAGTCCTGGCCCTGCTGGTTGAACAGGTCCGGTGGAGCGCCGATGCTCACCCCGACGGCGTACGCGTCCCGGTCCGCCCAGGTGTCCGCGCCGGCGGGGTCGACGCCGACGGCCAGGTCGTGGATGATGCCGACCCGCATCCCGGCGGCCCGGGCGGCCGCCTGGGCCGCGGCCACCTGCTGCTCGGCCCGGGCCTGCAGCCAGCGGTGGAACGCGACGCGGTCGGCCAACTCGGCGCGCGCGGCGGCGAGGGCACCCGGCTCACGGTCGCGCAACGCGGCCGGCCAGACCCGCCAGTCGGGGCCGTGCCGCTCGGCGAGCGCGCACCAGAGCGCGAACTCGGCCACCTCGTCCCCGGCCGCACCCGCCGCGTCCGCCGGCTGCGGCGACCGGGCGAACAGCACCTCAAGGGCCGCGAGCTTGGCTGCCCAGACGCTGTCCCGGTCGATCAGCTCGCCGAACTCGTCGGCGCCGCCCCCAGGTCCACCGGTGGCGAGGTGGGCCTTGCGCGCGGCGGCGGCATGGGCGTCGACGGCCGCGCGGGTCGCCGGGCCGGCGGCGGAGTACTCGGGGGTGTCCTCTGGGCGCAGGTAGAGCGGCGAGAGGAACCGCCGGCTCGCCGGGTAGTAGGGCGACGGCTGGACCGGCAGCGTCGGTGCCGCGGCGTGCAGCGGGTTGACGAGCAGCACGTCGGCGCGCCCCCCGGCGGCCGAGCCGGACCAGGCCGCGAGCGTCGCGAGGTCGGCGTAGTCGCCCATCCCCCAGGAGCCGGCCGAGCGCAGGGCATACAGCTGGACCATCCAGCCCCACATCCGGTCGCCCCGACGGCTGTCGTCGCCAGGCGTCGACGCGGCGACGGCGGGCGAGCCGGCACCGGCCCGGCCTGGTCCAGCGGCGTCGTGAGCCGGCTCGGGCACCCGGTCGGGGACGGCGACGACCTGCGTCGTCGCCTCCAGACCGCCGGCGCGCACGCGCAGGAAGTGGTCCCCGAGCGGCAGCCCGCCGGGAAGCCGCGCGGGCCGGGCGACGAGCTGGGCTCCGTCGAGCTCCCGTCGCTCCTGCTCGGGGCCGACGGCGACCGCGAGGACCCTGCCGTCGGCCAGCGCCAGCTCGCAGCGGACGGCCTCAGGATCGAGCCCGGCCGGCAGCCGCAGCGTGACGGCGGCCGGGGCCGAGGCCTTCACGACGACGCTCGGCGGCGCCAGCCGCCGCCACGGCGCCGCCTGCGCGGCCGCCAGCGCCGCGACCGGATCGGCCGTGTCGACGCCCATCAGCTCCAGCACCCGGCGTACGGCGTCGACCGGGACGGCGACCGGCTGGTCCCGGGCGTCGAGGTAGCCGGTCGTGACGCCGTACGCCGCGGCGAGCCGCGCCAGCGCCGCACCGCCGTCACCGAACGGCTCGGCCTGGCCTGTCGCGGTGGCCGCCTGCCGCGAGCCGGGGCCGTCCGGGGCGATGGCGGCCGGGTCGGCCCGGTCGGCTGGGGGCACGGCAGGCTGGCGTTCGTCGGGGGTCATCCCCCAAATCCTGCCGCCCGCCGACCCGGCGGCCTCACCTGGGCCCGGCCCGCCCACCGGTGTCGGCCCACGCGGACGGCCCGGCGGCCTCCGGCTCGCCGTGGGCCGCCGCGTCGTGGGCTGGGCCTGAGGCGACCGGCCCGGCCACTGGCCCCGACGCCGCCGGGCCACCGGGCGCCCCCGAACCGCCGGCAGCCGGTGGCCCGGGTGGCAGCTCCAGCGGCGGGCCGGGCGCCAGCGGCAGCCACATCCGCATCCGGGCGCCGCCACCGGGAGCCGTGCCCGCCGTCACGGCGCCGCCATGCGTGCGCACGGCGTCGGCGACGATGGCGAGCCCCAGGCCCGAGCCAGGCAGGCTGCGGGCGTCCATGGACCGGTAGAACCGCTCGAAGACGTGCGGCTGGTCGGCAAGGGCGATCCCGGGGCCCTCATCGCTGACGATGACCTCGCCGCTCGCGGTGTGCACCCGCACGGTCGAGTCCGCCGGCGAGAACTTCACCGCGTTGTCCAGCAGGTTGGTGACCGCCCGCTCCAGCATGCTGGGCCGGCCGTCGACCCAGGACGGCGCCGACGTCACGTCGATCACGATGCCCTTCGTGGTCGCCCGCCGGCGCGCTCGGGCCGCGGCCGCGGCGACGACCTCGGCCAGGTCGAGCCGCTCCACCTCCTCGACCGGTGCCTCGTCACGGGCGAGCTCCACCAGCTCGCTCACCAGCCCGGTCAGCTCACGCATCTGCCCGTCGACGTCGCTGAGCAGCGCCGTCCGGTCGGCGGCGGGAAGTGCCCTGGTCGGGTTCGCCTCCGAACGGATCAACAGCTCGATGTTGGTCCGCAGGCTGGTCAGCGGTGTGCGCAGCTCGTGGCTCGCGTCGTCGATGAGCTGGCGTTGCCGTTCCTTGGACGCCTCCAGCGCCCGCAGCATGCTGTTCAGGCTCTCCGCGAGGCGGGCCACCTCGTCGGTGCCGTTCACCGGGATCAGCGCCGAGAGGTCCTGGGTGCGGGCCACGTGCTCGGCGGCGGCGGCCGCCTCGTCCACCGGTTTCAGTGCCGCGCGGGCCACGAACATGCCGGCGAGCATCGACCCGGCCACCCCGAGCAGGCCGACCACCAGCATCACCAGGCCGAGCTCGCGCAGGGTCTGCTGGACGTCCGACATCGGCCGGGCCAGCTGCACCGCCAGGTTCAACGGCGGCGGCGGGTCCTGGAGCGACCCGATGCCCAGCTCGCGGATCTGCTCCAGGGTGGAGATCGGCTGGGACGCCGTGGCGACGCGGTACTCCGTGCCCCCCACGGTGACGGTGCGCAGCCGGATCCCGCCCAGCTGGTCGCGGGCGAACGCGATGTCCTCGGAGTCGACCGGAAGCTGGACGTAGCCGGACTGGCGATACTGCGGCGGGACGATCGAGCCGTCGTCCTGGATCACCTGCAGCGGCAGGCCGAAGCTGGAGCCGACCAGGTGGATGGTGCCGCCCGGGGCGTCGGGGCCGAGCCGGATGCTGTGCGCGGCGAGTAGCGCCTGGTTGCTGAGCTGGGTGTCGATGGCGTTGCGCAGGACGATGTTCGTGGCGCCGAGGGCGACGCCGGCGACGACGGCCATGCCGCAGGTCACCGCGATCCCGACGAGGACCGCCATCCGGTTGCGCAGGGCCAGCCGGGAGAACCAGCGCTGGCGCCGGCGGCCGGCCGGCCGGGACCGCGCCGTCCCGCCCGCGCCGGAACCGGCGCCACCAGGCGTGGTCTCGCCGGATCCGGGGTTGCCAGGCCCGGCGCCGCCGGCTCCGGGAGTCCCGGACGGCGCCCGGGCCTCGCCGAGAACCACGACCGGGTCGGTCACGGCGACGGCTCACGGGGTGGCGACGCGGCCTGCTCCCGCAGGACGTAGCCGACGCCGCGGACGGTGTGCAGCAGGCGCGCCTCGCCGCCGGCCTCCAGCTTGCGGCGCAGGTAGCTCACGAACACCTCGAGCGAGTTCGACGACGGGCCGAAGTCGTAGCCCCACACCCGCTCCATGATCATGGAGCGGGACAGCACCTGCCTCGGGTGGGTCAGGAACAGCTCGAGCAGCTCGTACTCGGTCTTGGTCAACGTCAGCTCGCGCCCGTCGCGGGCCACCTGGCGGCTGCTCTGGTCGAGGACCACGCCGCCGTAGCTCAGCGGTGCCGGGCCCCCGCTCACGGCCGCCCCGCCGCGGCCGGCGCCGGCCCGGGCGGCCAGTGCCGACCGGCGGGAGAGGGCGCGCAGCCGGGCGAACAGCTCCTCCAGCGCGAACGGCTTCACCAGGTAGTCGTCGGCGCCGACATCGAGGCCGGAGACCCGGTCGGCCAGCCCGTCCCGGGCGGTGAGCATGAGCACGGGCAGGTCGTCCCCCCGGGCCCGCAGCTGCCGGCAGGCCTCCAGGCCGTCCATCCGGGGCATCATCACGTCGAGCACGGCGATGTCAGGGCGCTCCCTGGAGATCAGCTCGAGCGCCGCCAGGCCGTCGGCGGCGGTGGCCACCTCGTACCCTTCGAACCGCAGCGACCGCTCCAGCGACTGCCGTACCGCCGCGTCGTCATCTACCACCAGTACCCGCACGTGCCCAGTCTGCCTGTGCCCGGGGCCCACCCGGGTGGTCCGGGCCAACGCTCAGGGACATCTGCGGCCCCGTTCAGGATGTCTTCAGGCGCCGCCGCCGGATGCCGAGCCGGCGCCCGCCGCACCTGGCTCGCCCTCGGAAGCGCCTGCGGCGCCTGAACCGCTGGCGCCCGCCCTGGCAGCGGACCGGCCGCCGTGGCCGCCGCTGGGACCGGAGCCCAGCGGGCCGGGCTGGGCGGGCGGGTCGATCCGCGGCGGGGTGTCGCCACCGAGCTGGCTGGAGCCGTCGTCCTCGTCGTCGCCGGCCTCGTCATCGTCGTCATTGACCACGACGACGCTGTGCTGCACCGCGCCCAGGGTGATCCCCGCGTCGCCGAGGGCCAGCCTGACCCGTTGACGCAGCTCGCGGGCGACATCCCACTGCTTCAGCGGCAAGGTCTTGATCACGACCCTGAGGTCGTAGCCGTCGGCCGTCATCGCCTCGATGCCCCAGACCTCCGGCTCCGCGATGATCACCGCGGCCCAGTGGTCGTCGCGCCACATCGACTGCGCCGTCTCGAGCAGGACCTCCTTCGCCCGAACGACGTCGGTGTCGTAGTCCAGCGGGACGTCCAGCACGGTGCGGGCCCACTGCTGGCTCTTGTTGCCGATCCGGGTGATCTCGCCGTTGCGGACGTACCAGACGGTTCCCTCGACGTCGCGCAGCCGCGTCATCCGGAAGGTGACCGCCTCGACCGTGCCGGAGACCGCCCCGACGTCGACCACATCGCCGACGCCGTACTGGTCCTCCAGCAACATGAAGATTCCCGAAAGAAAATCCTTGACCAGATTCTGCGCGCCGAATCCGACGGCGATTCCAAGGACGCCGGCGCTGGCGACGATCGGCGCCAGATTGATGCCCAGCTCGCCCAGTACCAGGATGAACGCGATCCCGAACACCACGATCGACACGACGCTGCGCAGCAGCGACCCGACCGTCTCGGCCCGCTGGCGGCGCCGTTCCAGCAGGACGGCGGTGTCCCCGAACGCGCCGAGGAAGTTGCCCCGCAGCAGCCCCCCGTGGTTGGCGAGCCGCCGCGTCGTCCGCCCGATCACCCGGTGCATCAACGCCCGGATCACGGCGGCGACCAGCAGGATCAGCATGATCGTCAGCGGGGTCCCGAAGAAGACCTCGGCGCTGGACGCGAGGTAGTTGCTGTGGGTGGAGTCGTAGACCGTCCGGCACAGGAACCCGGGCGTGTTGCCGCAGGCGTCCATCAGCGCGCCCTTGACGCTCGCCAGCGTCACGTCGGGCAGGCTGCCCGAGCTCGGTGAGACGGTCGGCGTCGCGCCGGACGGCAACGACGCCGCGGGCCTCGACGGCGTCGCGAGGCCGGACGGCGTCGCGCTGGCAGCGGCGACGATCAGCGGCAGGGACACGGCCTTGGGTCCTCCATCTGCGTGGTGGGCGGCCCGAACGGGCGCGGAGCGCCCGCGGGCCGCCCGCCTGGCTCGGGCGCTGAGCGCCCTCCCCAACGTGGTTCGGGGTTGGCGGAGACGTGCTGCCATCCGCTTGTCCAGGGTCGGGATCAGGGTTGCGTGGCACCCGGCCGCCAGTCACAGGAGCCGCCGCAGGCTGCCTCGGCGCGAGGCGGTCGCTCCTTGCTCGGGCCCCCGGCGCCGCTCTCAAGCCTCTTGCCAGCCACCCTATAGGGGGGTCCGAACGGGTCCGGCCGGTCGGGATGCGGATCGTCCCGGGTCCGTCAGGCTGGCGACGGGCCGTCGCAGCCAATCGACGCAACGCGACACCTCTGTGATCCCACGGACATACAGTGGTCACAAAGACGGCCAGATATGCCCATCGCCACTTTCACTCGGCAGATGACCATGCAAACACGCTCGCGTTCGGCGCCGGAACACGCTTGACTATCCATTGTCACCGGAGACGCTGGTTAGAACGGGCTCCCGAGGGCGCCCGCCTCGACTCGGCTGAGGAGGTCGGCGCGTGGCAGAGGCGCTGGTTCTCAATGCCACGTACGAGCCTCTGTGCGTGGTGTCCCAACGTCGGGCACTGATACTTGTCCTGACGGACAAGGCGGTGATGGTCGAGGCCGGCGGGCAGGTGCTGCACTCCGCCGCCTCGTCCGTCGAAGTCCCCGTCGTCGTGCGGTTAGCTCGGTTCGTGCGGGTGCCGTACCGCTCACAGGTGCCGCTGACCCGCAAGGGCGTGCTCGCCCGCGACCACCACCGATGCGTGTACTGCGGCGCCCCGGCGACGTCGCTCGACCATGTGATCCCACGGTCCCGAGGGGGCCCGCACGTATGGGAGAACGTCGTGGCGGCCTGCGGCCGCTGCAACCATACAAAAGCGGACCGCGCCGTCGCTGATCTCGGCTGGCGGCTCCGCACGGCGCCGCGCGCGCCGAGCGGAGCCGCCTGGCGCATTCTGGGGAGCCGTCGGATGGATCCCCGCTGGTCGCAGTACCTCAACACCGACCTCGGCGAGGCCGCGTCCGCCTAAGGCGGCGATCGGCCAGAGACGGCGCTTCGCGCCTCTGGCCGATCCGCCTGGTCCGGGCGCTGAACGCCCTCCCCAGCGTGGTTCGGGGCTGGGGACAAGTGCCGAGGCGGGCGTCTGCCCAGGGTCGGGTCCTCGGTCGCGTTTCGCTCGGCGGCTCCCCCAGGCCAGGACCTGGGGTGCGTCTCGCCGCGGCTCCGCCGGATATCTGGGGTGCGTCTCGTCGGCGGCTCCGCCGGCCTGGGGTGCGTCGGCTTAGGGCGACGGGGCGGCGTCGGCTTCGAGTGGGGTCTGGCGGAGCAGGTCCAGGTCGAACCAGACGCGTTTGCCGTCCGAGGTGGTCTGGACGCCCCAGGCGTCGGCGAGGGCCTCGACCAGGAGCAGGCCCCAGCCCGACTCCGCCTCGGGGTCGCCCTTGGCCGCCCGGCCGGGTTTCGGCAGGGTGGCACCCTCCCGGTCCTCGACGCTGATCCGCAGCCGGGACGACTCGGCCCAGAGGCGCACGGTCAGCTCACTGCGGGCGTGCTTGATCGCGTTCGTGCAGATCTCGCTGACCAGCAGCGCCGCGTCGTCCGCCCGGCCGAGGTCCTGCTGCTCCACGGCCGCGCGGACGGCCGCGCGGGCCTGCCCGGCGGACGCGGCGACGGGCGGCAGCGCCAGCTCCAGCAGCGGCGGGCCGGCCGACTGGATCGTCAGCACCAGCAGTGCCGTGTCGTCGTCGGTGTCCTCCGGCAGGTCGGCGGCGAGCAGGCTGAGCTCCAGCAGCGCGCGGGCCGCGTTCTCCGACCAGCGGGTGTCGTCGAGGTCGACGGTGTCCGGGCCCGACCAGCTGCGGACCGAGAACCCGCCTCGGCTGTGCCGCCGCCGGTCGTTGCCGCGGCGGCGCTCGATGCCACCGGGCGGGCGGCCGGGCCCGGGCGCCCGGCGGTCCCGGGAGGCGCGGCGTTCGGTGCCGGCGCGCCGCTCGGTGCCGGCCCACTCCCCCGGCCCGCCGGCCCGGCGGTCGAGCGGCGGCTGGTCCCCTGGCGTGAGCGCGGTCCCCTCCGCGTCCCCAGCCGGGGTCGCCGCGGCCGCCGATGCCGGGCCGTTTCCCGGCCCGTCGGCCGAGGGCGCAGGCGGGCGCAGGTCCGCGCCGGACGGGTGCCGGCGACGCGACGCGGTCTCCAGGCTGCGTCGCTCCGCGGCCCGGCGCCGGCCCAGATGCTCGCCGACCCGGGTGCACAGCAGGTCCAGCCCCTCGGAGATCGACTGGTGGCGGGACTCGACCAGCCCGTCGGTGAAGAAGACGAGGCTGGAGCCCGGCGGCAGGTCCACGGTCGTCTCGGCGAACCGGGTGCCGTCGCCGACGCCGAGGGGCAGGCCCGGGTCCAGCTCGACGTACCGCGGCTCGCTGGCCGGGCAGACCAGCAGCGGCGCCGGATGACCCGCGCCGGCGAGCAGCACCCGGGCCGGGCGGTCGGCGGGCCCGCCGGTGCCCAGGTGGTCGTCCTGGGAGCCTGCGGCCCCCAGCGACGGGACGGCCGGCTCGTAGACGCCGTACAGGCAGGTCGCAAGCTCGAGGCCGGGCAGCGAGGAGACCACCAGGTCCAGCCGGGCCAGCAGCTCCGCCGGCGGCCATTCCTCCAGCGCGTAGGCCCGCAGCGCCGCGCGCAGCTGGCCCATCACCGCGGCGGCGCGCAGCCCCCGGCCCATGACGTCCCCGATCGCGAGGCCGGCCCTGCCGCCAGGCAGCTCGATCACGTCGTAGAAGTCGCCGCCGACCTCGGTGCCCGCGGTTCCCGGCCGGTACTCCATCGCCACGTCCGCGCCGTCGAGAGCGGGTGGGTTGGCGGGCAGCATCGAACGCTGCAGGGCCCGGCCGGCGTCCTGGGACTCGCGGAACACCTGGGCGTTGGCCAGCGCGAGGCCGGCCCGCCGGGCCAGGTCCTCGGCGATCGTCGCCTCGACGTGGTTACAGGGCGGGGCACCGGGGCGCCGGCTGATCGTGAGCGCGCCGGTGACCCGCTCGCCGTAGACCATCGGCACGGTGATCGAGTGGCCCCAGCCGAGCCGGCGGAACCGGGCGTACTCGACCGGATCCGGGAACAGCGGGCGCCGCAGCTCCGCGGTCAGGTCGTCGATCCACATCCGCTCCCCGGTGCGCACGACGACGCCCGGGCTGTAGTCGTCGGTGATCCGCGCCGGGCGGGTCGCGGTGAGGGCTCGCATGTAGGCGGCCGCGGCCGGGTCGACGTGGTCGACGGCGGCGAGGTCGATCATGTCGCCCTCGGGTGAGCGCAGCCAGAGCATGACGCCGTCGCCCAGCCGCCTGGCCAGCGCGACCGTCATCTCGATGATCTTGTAGGGCTCCAGCGAGCCGCCAAGCTGGAGGCTCGCCTCCGACAGGAAGGTCAGGCCCTCCAGCGCGGCCCGTTCATCGGCGTGCCGGCGCCGGGCCCGGCGGACCGGGCGCAGCGCGCCCCGCACGACGCCGGCGCCGAGCCCCAGCGCGCCGGCCCAGGCCGCGCCGACCCTCGCCGGCGCCGGGCTGTCCGGCGTACCGCTCGAGCCGCCGGTCGTGCCCTGGCCGCCGGTCGCCTCCGACCGCCCGGCCTCGCCAGCTCGGGTGCCCGAGCGCACCGGGCCGGTGGCGGCACGTCGGCCGGTCGCGGTCGCCTCGGGATCGGCCCTGCCCACGGCCAGCTCCGTGCCGCTCGCGCGGTTCGGCCGCCGGAACGGGCGGGCGCCGGCCCGACGGTCTCCGGGCACGGACCGCCACGGCGCCAGACAGCCGACCACGGACGGCGGACCCGCCGGGACGGCCCCCCGCGTGGCGCTCGGCCGCTCGCTGCTCTGGGTGGCGCCCGTCGTCGCCCCCACCGCCGGGATCCCGCGATCCTCTCGAAGGGGGCTCCTCGGATGGGACTGATTACTAGCAGTCACATCATCCACCCGGGAAGTGTAGTTCAGCCACACCAACACCCGCCTGTCGAACGCATCGACCACGGCCCACTACAAGCCGACACCGTCACCTGGCTAGACCGCGTCGATTGGCGCCGAACGCCTGTACCGGCGGAGGAGACGGACTCGCGGACAGGCTGGCCCGCGGCCGATTGAATGGCGGGTGTGGCCCTGACCAGCGGCTGGTGGCGCGACGCGGTCTTCTACGAGGTCTATGTCCGCAGCTTCGCGGACGCGGACGGTGACGGGGTGGGCGACCTCGACGGCGTCCGGGCCCGGCTGCCCGAGCTTGCCGATCTCGGCGTCAACGGCCTGTGGCTCACCCCGTTCTACCGCTCGCCGATGGCCGACCACGGCTACGACGTCGCCGACCACCGGGACGTCGACCCGCTGTTCGGCGACCTGGCCGCGTTCGACGCCCTGCTGGCCGCGGCGCACCGGCTGGGCGTGGCCGTCCTGGTCGACCTGGTCCCGAACCACTCCAGCGACGCCCATCCGGCCTTTCAGGCGGCGCTCGCCGCGGCGCCGGGCGCCGCGGCACGCCACCGGTACCTGATCCGGCCCGGCCGAGGTGAGGGCGGTGGCGCTCCGCCCAACAACTGGATCTCCGTCTTCGGCGGCTCGGCCTGGACCCGCCTGCGCGAGGCCCGCCGGTTCCCCGAGCAGACCGCGCCAAGCTCCTCCGCCGGCCCGCCGATCGCCTCGGAGGACTCCCCTGCCGACGCGGATGGGACCAGGCCCGACGACTGGTACCTGCACCTGTTCGCGCCCGAGCAGCCGGACTGGAACTGGTCGGACCCGGCGGTGCGCGCCGACCACGAGGCCACGCTGCGGTTCTGGCTGGACCGGGGTGTCGACGGCTTCCGGATCGACGTCTCCCACGGCCTGGTGAAGGACGACGCGCTGCGCGACAACCCGCCGGGCCCACCGGCCACCCCGGAGACCGGCTTCCGGGAGAAGCTGGAGCCGCACAGCTGGGACCAGGACGGCGTCCACGACGTCTACCGCTCCTGGCGCAGGCTGGTCGAGGGCTACCGCAGGCGCGACCGCCAGGAGCGCATTCTCGTCGGGGAGACCTGGGTCGAGGACCCGGAGCGGCTGTCCCGCTACGTCCGCCCGGACGAGCTGCACCTGACGTTCTCGTTCTCGCTGCTGTCCGTCGAGTGGTCCGCGGCCGCCTGGCGCCGGGCCATCGTCGACGGGTTCACCGCCACCGGCGCCGCCGGGACGCAGCCGACCTGGGTACTGGCCAACCATGACGTCGTCCGCCCGGCCAGCCGCTACGGGGGCGGCGAGGCCGGGCTTCGCCGGGCCAGAGCCGCCCTGCTCACCATGCTGGCGCTGCCGGGCGTGGTGTTCCTCTACCAGGGCGACGAACTGGGCCTGCCACAGGTCGACGTGGCGCCGGCGGCCCGCCAGGACCCGGTCTGGGAGCGATCCGGGCACACGTCGCCCGGCCGCGACGGCTGCCGCGTGCCGATTCCCTGGTCTGGCACCGAGCCGCCGTTCGGCTTCGCGCCCGACGGGGTCGCGCCCTGGCTGCCGCAGCCGGGCGAGTGGGCCGCGCTGACCGTGGCCGCGCAGCGCGCCGACCCGCGCTCCACCTGGCGGCTCGTCCAGGCCGCGCTGGCCTTCCGGCACTCCCACCTGCGGGTCACCGACCTCGGCTCGCGCATGACGCGGTGGCGCGCCGGCGTGCCCGCCGGAGTGCTCGCCTTCGACCGGATCGCCCTGGCCCCCGGTGGGCGGCTGCCGCGCACGCCGCTGGACGGTGGCGCGGCCAGCGGGACCGGCCCCCGGGCGCGCCTGGCTCTCACCTCGACGCGACGCCCGACCGAGGCCGGGCTGCTGACCTGCGTACTCGCCGCCGGATCCGGAGCGACGCTCGCGATGCCCGGCCGCGTCATGCTGGCCAGCGGCCCGGTCGAGCACGACGGCCAGACCCTGGTGCTGCCGCCCGACACCGCCGCCTGGGTTGTGCGCGGCAACGGCCCGCGGACAGGGGCCACCCGGCGCTGATCGTCCGCACCGGCCCGAGCCAGCTTGCGGTCGCGACCGGTGAGGCCGCTGTCGCCGCGGACTCGCCTGAGGCCGATCCGGCCCGGGAGGCCACCATGCGGTGGGCAGAATGGAGGCGTGAACCAGCCGTCGCCCGCACAGCCGACCCCACCGCGGCCGATCCCGTCGTTCTCGGCGCCGCCGACGGAGACGTTCTTCGAGACCGTCGGCGGCGAGGAGACCTTCCGCCGCCTGGTGGCCCGGTTCTACGAGGGTGTCGCCGCCGACCCCGTCCTGCGGCCGCTCTACCCGGAGGAGGACCTCGGCCCGGCCGAGGAGCGGCTGCGGCTGTTCCTGATCCAGTACTGGGGTGGTCCGGCGACCTACCACGAGACGCGCGGCCACCCCCGGCTGCGGATGCGGCATGTCCCGTTCGCGATCGGCCCGGCGGAGCGCGACGCCTGGATCGCCCAGATGCGCGCCGCCGTCGACTCCCTCGAGCTGCCGCCCGAGCAGGGGGCGACGCTGTGGGACTACCTCGTCTACGCCGCCCATTCCATGCAGAACCGGCCCTGACACCGCGGGCAGAACCGGCCCTGACACCGCGGGCAGAACCGGCCCTGACACCGCGGGCAGAACCGGCCCTGAGCCGACACGCGGCGGGACGGGACGGCCACCTTCGCCGCCACGCCCCGCCGTACCGCGTGGCTAGAGACTCGCCGACAGCTCCGGGCCACCGCTGACCTGCACCGGCACGGCCACCGCCCAGCCGGCCGGCACACCCGCCAGGGCGGGCACCTCCCTGATCTCGTCGAGGTCGTCGCCGCGGGCGGCGGCCCGGACCGGGCTCACCGCGACGGCAACGGGTCCAGCGTCGCCGCGTGGCAGCAGGAGCGTTCCGGCACCGGCGATGGCGACGGCGGCCAGACCGATCACGATCGACGCGACGAAGCCGTCCGCCAGCCCGTGACGAGCCGCCACCCCGAAGAACACGGTGCCGACCCCGGCCACGCCGAGTGCCGCCGACGCCTGCTGCGTCGTCGTGAGCAGCCCACTGACCGCCCCGCTCACGTCCGCGGGCGCCCCGGCGAGGACCGCCGCGACCAGCGCCGGGATGATCAGTCCGTTGCCGACGCCCATGGCCAGCAGCGGCGGCATCAGCTCGGCTGTCGGGACGCCGGTTCCCTCGGCGAGGACCAGCGCCAGCAGCACGGCCAGGCCGACGAAGCTGATCGCGGCACCGGCGGTCAGCGTCCGCGGGCCGTACTTGGCCACCAGGCCACGCGCGGCCATGGACGACAGCGCGAAGGCGACTCCCAGCGGGCCGAACACGAGGCCCGCGTTCAGCGGCGAGCGGTGCTGCCCGTCCTGCAGGAAGATCGTCGCCGCCAGCAGGAAGCTGCCGAAGAACGTGAAGAACCCGAAGCTGACCAGCAGCCCGGCGATGGTCCGGCGGGACCGCAGCACCGCCGGCGGGACGATCGGGTAGCCGCCGGTCCGGGCGAGCCGGACCTCCCAGCGGGCGAAGGCGGCCAGCACGACGGCGCCCGCGGCGAGCGTCAGCCAGATCCACAGCGGCCAGCCCTCGTCCCGGCCGAGCGTCAGCGGGACGAGCACCAGCCCGAGGCCGGCCGCGAGCGCCGCGAGCCCGGGCAGGTCGAGCGGCTCGGGCCTGGCGGACTTCGACTCGGCGAGCATCCGCCACACCACGGCCATCGCGACGATCCCGATCGGCACGTTCACCAGGAAGATGGGCCGCCAGCCGAGCCCGAAGACGTCCAGGTCGACCAGCAGACCGCCGATGACCTGGCCCGACACGGCGCCGAGGCCGACGGTGACGCCGAAGAACGCGAACGCGCGGGCCCGCTCGGCCGGCGGGAAGATCACGTTGATGATGGCCAGCGCCTGCGGCACCATCGCCGCCGCGCCGGCGCCCTGGGCCAGCCGGCCGACGATCAGCGCGGTCTCGCTCGGGGCGAACCCACAGACCGCCGACGCGACGGTGAACAGGGCCATCCCGGCCAGGAACATCCGGCGCCGGCCGGACCGGTCGCCCAGGCGGCCGCCGGTGATCAGGCCAGCGGCGTAGGCGAAGGAGTAGCCGGCGACGATCAGCTCCAGGCCGGCGTTCGACGCCTTCAGGTCCGCGCCGATGCTGGGGGCCGCCACATTCACCACGAAGATGTCGAACAGGGACATGAAGGTCGCGACGAGGATCGCGGGCAGCACCCGCCACCGGCGGGGGTCCGGCTCGGCCTGGCCCGCCGGCACGGGAAGCTGGGCGGGTGGCGCGCTGGTTGTGGTCGAGGGCGACAGCGTGGTCGAGGGCGACAGCGTGGTCGAGGGCGACAGCGTCGTGGCGGGCATCGGCGCCGGTCCGGACACGGACGTCACGGCGGCCGCCGGCTCGTCGACTCTGGTGGAGACCATGAGGCTCCTCAGGCTCTTAGTTCGAGATCTGTCGAACTAAGCGAAGGCGCCCGCGCCCCCAGGCATTCCCGGGAAGGCCGACGAGCCTCGGAAAGTTGTCCGTTGTGGTTGGGTGAGATCCCAACGGCGGACGGCACCTGAGTGCGCGGGAGGTGGGCGTGACGGCCATGCTGCCGGGCCCGGCAGCCGAGGACCTCGACCTGGTGACGGTGCTGGGCGCGCTGGGCGAACCGACGCGGCTGGCCATCGTGGTGGAGCTGGCCCAGTGCGACGAGCTGGCGTGCGGGGCGCTCCTGGACGGGCGGATCGGCAAGTCGACCCTCAGCCACCACCTGCGCGCGCTGCGGGAGGCGGGCATCATCGCGACCCGCGCGGAGGGCACCTCCAAGTACTCGCGGCTGCGCTGCGCGGACCTCGACTCCCGCTTCCCCGGCCTGCTCGCCTCCATCCTGGCTGGCGCCCCGGCGGCCGGGAGCCTCGGCGCGGCCACCGCACCGTAACCCGCCGCCGGGGCGCCGGGTCTCCTCGGTAGGGCTCGATCACCGCCTCGCCAGCTCCGGCCGGGCTACCAATAGGGTTGGCCCATGGCCCAGTACGTCTTCCAGATGCGCAAGGCGCGCAAAGCCCACGGCGAGAAGGTCGTCCTCGACGACGTGACCCTGGCGTTCCTGCCCGGGGCCAAGATCGGCGTGGTCGGCCCGAACGGGGCGGGCAAGTCGACGCTGCTCAAGCTGATGGCCGGCCTCGACCACCCAAGCAACGGCGACGCGATCCTCTCCCCCGGGTACACGGTCGGGATGCTCGCGCAGGAGCCGGTCCTCGACGAGACCAAGGACGTCCGCGGCAACGTCGAGGACGGCGTCGCCGAGATCCGCAAGGTCCTCGCCGACTACGAGTTCATCAACGAGAAGTTGGCCGACCCGGACGCCGACTTCGACACACTGCTCGCCGACCAGGCCGCGCTGATCGACAAGATCGAGGCCGCGAACGCCTGGGAGCTCGACAGCCAGCTCGACCAGGCGATGGACGCGCTGCGGCTGCCGCCGGGCGACGCCGACGTCTCCAAGCTCTCGGGTGGCGAGCGCCGCCGGGTGGCGCTGTGCCGGCTGCTGCTGGAGGCCCCCGACCTGCTGCTGCTCGACGAGCCGACCAACCACCTGGACGCCGAGTCGGTGCTCTGGCTGGAGCAGCACCTGGCCCGCTACGCCGGCGCCGTGCTGGCCGTCACGCACGACCGGTACTTCCTGGACAACGTGGCCGGCTGGATCCTGGAGCTCGACCGCGGCCGGGCGATCCCCTACGAGGGCAACTACTCCACCTACCTGGAGAACAAGGCCGCCCGGGTCAAGGTCGAGGGCCAGAAGGACGCCAAGCGGCGCCGGATGCTGGCCCAGGAGCTTGAATGGGTCCGCTCCAGCCCCAAGGCGCGCCAGGCCAAGAGCAAGGCCCGCCTGTCCCGCTACGAGGAGCTCGCGGCCGAGGCGGACAAGTCCAGGCCGCGCGACTTCGACGACATCCAGATCCCGCCCGGCCCGCGCCTGGGCAACCTGGTGATCGAGGCCAAGAACCTCACGAAGGGCTTCGGCGACCGGGTGCTGATCGACAACCTGTCGTTCAGCCTGCCGCGCGGTGGCATCGTCGGGATCATCGGCCCGAACGGCGTCGGCAAGACCACCCTGTTCACCATGCTCACCGGCGAGGCGACGCCCGACGCCGGCGCGCTGGCCGTGGGCGACACGGTCGACATCTCCTACGTCGACCAGTCGCGCAGCGGCCTGGACGGCAAGAAGAACGTCTGGCAGGTCGTCTCCGACGGGCTCGACCACATCATCGTCGGCAAGGTCGACTTCCCGAGCCGGGCGTACGTGTCCTCGTTCGGTTTCAAGGGCCCGGACCAGCAGAAGCCGGTCGGGGTGCTCTCGGGCGGCGAGCGCAACCGGCTGAACCTGGCGCTGACGCTCAAGCACGGCGGCAACGTGCTGCTGCTCGACGAGCCGACCAACGACCTCGACGTCGAGACGCTGCGCTCGCTGGAGGACGCGCTGCTGGAGTTCGCCGGCTGCGCCGTGGTCATCTCCCACGACCGGTGGTTCCTCGACCGGGTCGCCACGCACATCCTCGCCTGGGAGGGCGACGAGCAGAACCCGGCCAGGTGGTTCTGGTTCGAGGGCAACTTCGCCGACTACGAGGCCAACAAGCTGGAGCGCCTCGGCCTGGAGGCCGCCCGCCCCCACCGCGTCACCTACCGCAAGCTCAACCGCGACTGAACCACGCCAACGTGGCCCTGGGCCGCCGCATGCCGCGGCAGCCCAGGGCGACGACTGCTGATGACGTCCGTTCCGCACAGAGCGGTTCGTCGGTCCGTGTCCCACTCGGCGGCCGAGGGAGACCACCGGCTTCGAGCATCTGGAAATCGTAAGCCAGGCGATCGGCCTACACCGGTCGGGAGTGCCCGAGGAGAGCGAGCGTAGCTTGCCGATCAGTGAGGCGACGCAGGTCCTCTGCCGCCAGATGGTCCCGTAGCACCGACCAGTTGTCGAGCACCCTGCTCACAGCGTCGGCAACCCGCCGCCGGCTTTCCGTGACGCCGAATTGTGTGCGGCTCCCGATGCGGTCGAAGCTGCCGGCCGTGATGTCACTGAACTTCTTCGAGCCGCCAAGATTCAGGCCAAGGTCGTCGTTGGGCATGTAGAGGACAGTCGGAACCACATCGTAGACAGGGCTCAGAACGGGTCGGCGCCCGTCCGGGTACAACACCGCCCAGTTCTTCAGATGAGCGTCCCCGTTTCCAACAAGAACATTGAGAACGATCCTGTCGATGACATCACCGACGTTGGCCGTGCCGGTCAGCGCCTCAACGATCACAGCGATCGTCTCGAAGTTCGCGCGACGGTACTTGGCGGACTCCCTGGCTGTAGGAATATCCATGACCTGCGCGATCTCCTCCATATGCACACGCTTGTCCGCGAGCCCTCGGTCGAAACGCGGCACGGCAAGCGCCGATTCAGAGGTACGCTTCGCCCAGTCTTCGAGTCCTCCCACCGCGGACGGCGCCACGAGAAAAGCCTTTGGCGCCTCGATCTCAGCCGCGCGTGCCAGCTCAAGGCTCCCCAGCTCGGCCTGAGGCACACCGGAAAAACCCGGGCGCCCGTCGGGGAACTTCAGGATTACATTACCTGCCCGCCCACGCGCGGGAACCGTCAGGCCGCGTTCATCGCCATAGACCGAGAACTTCAGCTGCACACCCGCCAGGCTGAACTTGAGCAGCGGGTCGACATACTCCGCCGAATCATTCTCCGCCGGATGGCTGGGCGACACAGAGTCATCGCGAAGCACCGTCGTCGAGACAGCCCGGACTGCTCCAGGCAGATCTGCGGCGCCAAGGCGTCTGAGCAGCTCGAACTCTCGGTGGGTGTTCACGTGCGCGGCTTCCGCTACCGCCCGTCGAAGCATGCCCTCAGAAAGAAGATGAGAGAACCAGTGCGGAAGCGCGACGCGGGCACTCGGGGTCCAGGATCGGCCGTGTTCCTCGAAGACCTGACCCAGCACCGGCCTGTCCTGCAGGTTCCAATAGGACTCGAGAAACTCAAACCAGTTCGTCTGGTCGCGAGTGCTGCGAAGATAACCCACGTCGACCCAGTCACCTGTGACAGCTTGGAGCTGGATGAGCAGTACGGAGTCGGCAGACACTTAGACCTCCTCCGTAATCCCAGTCGCGATGAGGTCTGCGAGCGGCGGTCGGACGAGGCCTCCCGGCTCGATTCTGCTGTCCAGGAAACCACTCAGAATATTTTTGATCAGCTCTTCGCGCCGGACGACAAATCGTTCGACCTGGCCGGCGCGAAGAGCAGTGATGGCCGCCTCATCGATCGCATGGCTGGCGAGTACCCTCGGATCGCTGGTCAGGGCCATACGCGCCGAGCCACTGGGCCAGAAAGCTCGGGCTGCGGCGCGGGAGCGGTAGCCACGGACGATCGGCGTGATCGCACCGGAACCATGTGCTTCCACTTCTTCGGCCAGGTCGACAAGGATGCCATCGCTTGTCCTCGGGTGTAGCGATGCCAACGCCAGCATCACAAGCCTGCTGCGGGCGTGGTTCGGGTTGAAATTGTTCAACGGCAGGTCCGGCGCCGGGCCATCCGTGGAGCAGCCGAGAAGTGACCTGGCCGCGGAGTACTCGTCGGGTACCTGGCCAGCCAGTTTCTGCGGGTTGATGGAATTAATGGCGCGGCGAAGGATCGGAGTCTGTCCGCCGCCCTGCCCGAAGTCGTGTACCCAGCCACGCCAGAGCCAGCGCGCCAGCAGCCGGAGCGTCCACGGCTGCGGATCGGGATGGAGGTGGAAGAACGTGGCGAGCACCGGTATCGGCAATGTGTGAGGGACCAGCAGCAGGTGGTCCACTCCCTCGGCCCGGAGGAAGCTGATCGCTTTGGCAAGGGCCTGTTCAGTCTGGTCGTACCAGCTTGCCACGTTCTCATCGGCACCGAACTCGTCGTGGAGGTCTCGCTGAATGTTGCCCCCGCGGATTCCGAGCAGGCTCTGCACGACCCGGTCTTCGCCTAGCTCACCAAACTTCATCGTGCGCAGGGCGGCGACGACGCTGGCGGGGCTCCCCATCTTGGTCTCACCAGCGAAGAGCGCATGGAACACCTGCGCCCGGCTCATTGGTCTACCAGCGGTGTTGACTCGATCGAAAACCTTGCGTAGCAGTTCCTGGTCGTCGCCAGTAACGACGTAGGCAGGAATCCTGTAATCGCGGATCGCCCCGCCGAGACGATCCGCGAGATCGTAGTCAGCCACTTCCAGGTCATCGGCATGCTGCCGCAGCCAAGCGAGCAGCGACTTCGTCTCAAGAGCCTCTCGGACCGGAACAGCACGCGGTGGACGGACCCCCTTTCGGAGGTTGACGAAGCGCTGGCTCGCAAGATCGAAATATACCTCAAAACGCTCGTCGATATCCTCAAATTCCGACGCAAGGGAGCCAACCAGCGAGATAATACGCTGCTGACCGTCGACAACCCAGTACGCGTGTTCATCCGCTTCGACGTTCATCGCAATCGGACCGAGTGAGGCGGCACCAGCCGGGGCGCTGTGCCGCCAGAAGAGCAGAGTTCCTACCGGGAAGCCCCGATAGATGCTGTCAAAGAGGTCGCGAACATCGCCCGCATCCCAGACGAAGTCCCGCTGGTACACGGGGACGCGAACGGAACCCTGCCGCACGAGCTGGACCAGAGCGGGGATACTGAACCTCTCGGATCCCGAGCCATCGAGAAGAGCCTGGGTTGTCATGGCGCGCGCTCCTCGGTGCCTGTTCCTGAGACGGTCAGCGTTTTCGGGATCGAGTGGACTGCTGATTCTACCCCGCTTCGAACCGGTTGCGACGTAGGCCGCTCCCGCAGCGCCAGGGGCGTCAGAGGAGTTCGGCGGGACGCGGCCATTACAACCGGGCTACGGGCTTGATCGAGCCCATTGGGTCGAAATCAAACCAATACCCGAGCGGTGTCGTGGGTGCTGCCTGACCGCCGTCAACCGCTGGGCCGAGGATCCGGGGGTGATCCCGCCCTCGTACCTGGACGGTGAGACTGGGCTGGCCGCTCGGGGACCCCGTCGTCGGTGTAGGCGGCGGCCTGGAGGGTGAAGAGCTCGGCGTACTGGCCGCCCCGGGCCATCAGCTCCTGGTGGGTTCCGGACTCGGTGATGCCTCCGCCTTCCAGGAAGATGATCCGGTCGGCCTGGCGGACCGTGGAGAACCGGTGCGAGATGTAGAAGGCCGTGCGGTTGGTCGCGAGCGCGCGCAGCCGCGCGAACAGGTCGTGCTCGGCGCGGGCGTCGAGCGCCGCGCTCGGCTCGTCGAGCACCAGGATGCGGGCCTCGCGCATGAAGCCACGAGAAAGGGCGACCTTCTGCCACTGGCCGCCGGACAGGTTCACGCCGTTGCCGAACCAGCGGCCCAGAGCCGTGTCGTAGCCGTGGGCGAGATCCCGGATGAACTCGTCCGCGCCGCCCGCGACACCCGCCCCCTCCACGCGGGGCCGGTCCTCGAGCTCGTCGAGCTGGCCCAGTCCGATGTTCTCCGCGGCGCTCGCCTGGAACGACACATGGTCCTGGAAGACCGCGCCGAACTGCGAGCGGAGCACGTCCGCATCCACGTCGGCGATGTCGACGCCGTCGATGAGAATCCGGCCCTCGTCCGGCGAGTAGAGCCGGCACAGCAGCTTGATCAGCGTCGACTTGCCCGCTCCGTTACGTCCGACGATCGCGATCGTCTCCCCCGCCGCGACCTCGAAGGTGACGTCGACCAGGGCGTTGCGGTCGGTGCCGGGGTAGTGGAACGAGACGTGGTCGAACACGACGTCGCCGCGCAACGGGACGGGCAGCGGCGTCGGGGCGAACGCGGCGACGATGGACCGCGGAACCGGCTCGGGCGGTGGGCCTCCGGCCGTCCACGGACCTGGCTTCGTGAGCGCGGCCGCCGATCCGCGTGGCCGCTTCGGCCGGCCGTCCAACGAGCCGACAGCCGTGCCCGCGGTGACTGGTCCCGCCAGAGCCGATCCCGTTGGAACCGGCTCCGCCGGAGACGGCTCCGCCGGAGACGACCCACCAGTGGACCCCTCGTCAGCCGTCGAAAGCGCGTCCTCGGGCGATTGCCGTGGCGGGGGCGTCGATCCCGGCGCCACCGGCCCGGCCGTCGCGAGTTCGGCCCGAGCCGCAGCCCTTGCCGCCTGGAGCTCGGTCTCGGTCGGTGCCGCCAGCAGGCGGTAGAGGTCGTCGACGTAGAGGTTGTTCTCGTACATCTGGGTCAGCGAGCTGAGCATGCTCGAGACCCCGCCCTGCACGCTGGAGGCCGCCGTGCCGTACAGCGTGAGGTCACCGAGGGTCAGGGCGCCGGCGGCGGCCTGCAGGGCGACGTACAGGTAGCTGCCGGAGCGAGCGATCTCACTGAGCAGGCTCCAGCCCAGCTCGGCGAGCTGACGCCGGATGGACAGCTCCCGCAGCCGCTGGTTGTAGTTCGCGGACAGCAGCCGGAACCGCTCGACCAGGTACGGGCCAAGGTTGAAGATCTTGATTTCCTTGGCGTCGTTGTCCGTGGTCAGCAACCGCTGGAGATACACGATTCGCCGGTTGACCGGCGAGGTCCACCGGCTGCGGGCATAGGTCCACCGGCCATAGCGGGTGTCGACGATGAACGCAGGGATCGGGGCGACCAGCACGATGAGGCCAAGCCACGGGTTCAGGCCGATCAACAGTCCGATCATGCTGGCGAAGGTCACCAGCGTCTGTAGCAGCCCGAAGAACGTCGTCAGCGTGTTGAACGGCCTGGTGCCCTGGTCGGCGGCCCGCTGCAGCAGGTCGTAGGACTCGGACTGCTCGAAGAAGCTGAGCTCCAGCTGGCTGGCCTTGGCGACGACCATGGTCGAGACGGTCAGCGACAGCCGGTCGGACAGGACGCGCTGCACGATCGACCGCGCCGCCGTCAGCACCTCGCTGACCGTGTAGACGACGAACTGGGTGACGGCCAGCCAGAAGACGACGTGGGTGCTGGACGTCGTCGCCACGTGCGGGCTGCCCGGCAGGGGCAGCACCAGGGTCGCCCGGTCGGGCCGGTGCGACGCACGGATCTCGACCGCGTGCACCACGGCGTCGACGAGCAGCCGGGCCGTCGACGCCGTCAGCGCGGGGAAGAGGCCGACCACGACGGTCAGTACGGCGAGCAGGACCGTCGCCCACGGGCTGGCCTGCCAGCACAGGCGCAGCACCCGGGGCAGCCCGGCGGCCGTCGCCACGGCACTGCGCACACCCTGGCGGAAGCGTTCCCGCCGCGGCAGCCGTGGCGGCGGCGGCGGGTCCGGAATGTCGACCGGCCCGGTCAGCCCGCTCGGCAGCGCGGAGTCGTCAGGTTCGGGTACGCCCCTGCCACGGCGGCGCCGCGGTCCCGGCATCCATCCCCCTCAGCGGATCGCCAGCCCCGACCGGCCGGCCATCCGACGGTCGGGGCCGGGCGACGTGGCCCGCCCGTCCCAGCTGGAAGGACGCCGGCCGTGGCTCGGACCCTGCCGGCCCATCCTGCCTTGCCACGGATGCCGGACACGCGGCGTTCGCGCACGGCCGACGCTCGGCGATCCGTCGCCGTCCCGCGTAGCGGGCGCGGATCTCATTCCCGCAGGTCGCGACCACACCCGGACGACTGGCTACGTTCGGTTACCAGGATCGCGAGTCGGGTAGGGGCGAGGGTATGCGTGAGAGTCCCTCGGCCCATCACGGGCAGGGCGGACGATCGCCAGCCGCGGCGCGCCACGCCCCCGCACCTCACGGGTCCGCCTGGCCGGCGCATCCGCCGGACCCGCTGGCCGCCGCCGTTGCCCGCCGCCTGCGGCCCGGGACGACAGCACCGCCGAAGACCACCCGGCACGGCGGCACCCGCGCCGCCGTGCCCGCCCGGCCCACCATGCCCGCCCGGCCCACCATGCCCGCCCGGCCCACCGTGACCAGGCGGGCTGCCGCGCCGACGGCCGAGTCCCGGCCATCCGCCTGGCCGCCGTGGCGGGCGATCGTGCTCCCGCTGCTGACACTCGCCGCCGTGATGGGCGTTGAACTGAGCAACCGGACGTGGACATACATCGGATACACCGTGCTGGTCCCGATGGTGGCTGCGAACCTCGCCGGCCCCCGGATGACCTCGATCTTCGCCGGCCTCGCGCTCGCCGCGGGTGGTTTCTCGATCTGGTGGGAGCACCTGTGGGACCCGGCGCACGGCGGGTTGCCGGCGCTGACCGCCCGCCTGGCCGGAATCCTCGTCGGCGGTGTGATGGCGGTCCTCGCCAGCCGCTACAACACGGGTCGCGAGACGAAGCTCGCGAACATCACCCAGGTCGCCAACACGGCGCAGCGCGCGATTCTCTCGGACCTGCCGGCGACCTCCGCCGCCGGCCTACGCCTCGCCGTCCGCTACGAGAGCGCCGCGACCGAAGCGTCGGTCGGCGGCGACCTGTACGAGATGATCGACAGCCCCTGGGGAACCCGCCTGCTGCTCGGTGACACCCGCGGCAAGGGTCTCGACGCGGTCCGGCTCGCCAGCCGGGTGCTCGGCTGTTTCCGGGTGGTCGCCCGCAGGCGAACCGACGTCTGCGCCATCGTCCCGGACCTCGACGCCGAGGTCGCCTCGGTGGCTGGGCTGGACGACTTCGTGACCGGCATCGTCGCCCAGTTCGGCCCGGACCGGCTCACCCTCGTCAGCGCGGGCCATCCCGACCCGGTGCTGCTCCGCGACGGCCGCGCCCGGCTCCTCGCCCCGCCGCAGCGCCAGCCGCCCCTCGGACTGGGCGCACGCTCCTCGAGCACGCTCACGGTGCCGGTCCGTCCCGGCGACCGTCTGCTCCTCTACACCGACGGGATCGCTGAGGCGCGTGAGCCCCGGACCCGCGCGTTCTTCCCACTGCTGCCCGCCGTCGAGCGCGCACTCGGCCGGACCGGCTCGCTCGACGAGGGCCTCACGCGGCTGGTGGACGCGGTCCAGCACTGGACCGGCTCCGCTCTGCAGGACGACGTCGCCCTGCTGGTCGCGGAGGTGCCAGCCGGCCCGGTCCCGTCACCCACGGACCGGCCGGCGGGCCGGCGCCGGCGCGGCTCACTTCACGGCTGGCTGGGCCTCGGCTGAACACGACCACCAGTCCAGGGCGATACCGGGCCGGACCACGGATTCGACCGACCAGGAGGACGTGGACATGACGAACGGGGGCGACAAGTGATGTCTGGGCTCACCGATCTGGACGTGCGCCTGCCCGAGCCGGTGCTCGACCACCGGCCGGGCGAACCGGTGCCGGAGGCCGAGTTCATCGAGGCCGCGATGCGCTGGCACTTCGACCCGGCCACCGGCTCGCCGTTCTGGGTGCGGGTGGCCGACCAGCTGGGCTTCGACCCGCGACGCGACGTGCACACCATCGCCGATCTGGCGAAGTTCCCCAACCTGGTGGACCTGCTGCGCGAGATCCCAGCCCATGACCTCATCCCCCGCGGCTACGGCCCGGACCCGGGGATCACCGGGGTTTACGACAGCGGCGGGACCACCGGAGCGCCCAAGCGCGTGGTCTTCCTCGACGACTGGATGAACTGGCTGAACGACTACCTCACGGCCGACATGACCGCTCGTTCCTATCCCACCGGCGTCGACTGGCTGGCGGTCACACCGAGTGGCCCGCACATGTTCGGCGCCTTCCTCGAACGGGCCGTCCGCCGGGTCGGAAGGATGAGGTTCACCATTGACCTCGACCCCCGCTGGGTGAAGCGCTCCATCGCCGAGGGCCGGGCCGACGAGGCCGACCGCTACGCCGAGCACCTCATCGACCAGGCCCGGCACGTGCTCACGACGCAGGACATCCGGGTCATGGTCATCACGCCGCCGCTGCTGGAGCGCCTGGCCCGCCGCGAGGAGCTGGTGGATCTCGTCAACGCCAAGGTGCGGATCATCGAATGGGGCGGCGCGCACCTCGACGCCGACAGCCGCTACCTGTACATGACCGAGATCTTCCCCGACGTCGCGCTCTACGGCCGCTACGGCAGCACGATGATCCTCGGCGCCGCGGTCGAGCGCCTCGGGATCACGGCGCAGGACCGGTGTGTGTTCGACCCGCCGACGCCCTACATCACCTTCTCGGTGATCGACCCGGAAACCGGCCGGCCGGTCGAGTACGGCGCCCGCGGACAGGTAGTGATGAGCCACGTCAGCCGGTCCGCGTTGCTGCCGAACAACCTGGAGCGCGACGAGGCCACCCGCGTCGAGCCCGTGCCGGGGTCCATCCAGATCGGCGACTCGGTCGCCGACGTCGCGCCGCTGCAGGAGTTCGGCGGCGGGACCGTCATCGAGGGGGTGTACTGATGCCCGCCGCCGGGCTGTTCCAGCTGGACGCGCTCGGGCCAAACGGGCCCTTCCGGTCCAGGGAGCCACTGGCGATCAACGACGTGGCCGGGACGCCGGTCGCCGAGCTGAGCCTGGTGCCGAGGGTGTTCGTCCACCGGGCCATGGCCGCCCTGCGACGGGCGACGACGATGCCGTACGAGGAGCGGCTGGCTGCGCTCACCCGCGCGGCCGAGGCGTTCGAGCGGGGAACCCCGGCCGGGCTCGCGACCGAGGACTACGCGCGGCTGGTCAGCCGGATCTGCGGGATGCCGATCGCCGTCGTGCGCGAGGCCGCGAAACAGATCGCGCGCAGCCTCGCCGGAGCCGGCCCGGATGCCGACTGCGCCCGGCCGACCGCCGCCGTCGAGAGCTGGCGGGATCCGGCGACCAGGTACGGGCGGGCCGTCTGGACCCGGCGCGGCGACGTGTTCGGGGTGCACGCCGCCGGCAACCACCCCGGCGTGCACGCGCTGTGGCCGGAGGCGCTGGCTCTCGGGTACCGGGTCGCGGTCCGGCCATCGCGCCGCGAGCCGTTGACCCCGTTCCGCCTGGTCAGCGCGCTGCGCGACGCGGGCTTCGGCGCCGACCAGGTGGTGCTGCTGCCGACCGACCACGCCGTGGCCGACGACATCCTGCGTGAGGCCGACCTCTCGATGGCCTACGGCGGTGACGACGTCGTCCGCAAGTACGCCGCCGACAGCTCGGTCCTGCCGCAGGGCCCGGGCCGTTCGAAGATCCTCGTCTCGGGCGGCGACTGGCGCCCCCACCTCGACATGATCGCCGACTCGGTCGCCGCCGGGGGTGGCACGGCGTGCGTGAACGCGACCGCTGTCTTCGTCGACGGCGACCCGACGCCCCTGGCCGAGGCCCTCGCCGAACGACTCGGCGCGCTGCCGACCCTGCCCTCGACGGACGAGCGGGCGGTGCTGCCCATCCAGCCGATAGCCCAGGCCCGGGCCATCGAGAAGTACCTGCTCGACCACGCGGGCGACGCCACCCCACGCCTCGGCGGTGACGGGATCGTCGACCCGCTGCCCGACGGTGGCGCCGCCCTGCGGCCGGCCGTCTTCCAGGTCGACCGCTCCGATTCCCCGCAAACCGGCATCGAGCTGGGCTTCCCGTGCGTCTGGGTGGCCCCCTGGTCGGCGGCCGACGGGGTCGGGCCCCTGCGGGAAAGCCTGGTGCTCACCGCGCTCACCGACGACGCCGAGCTGGTCGACCGCCTGGTGGACGACCCGACGATCAGCAACGTCTACCTCGGGGACACCCCGACCTACTGGATGCGCCCCGACGTCCCGCACGACGCCTACCTCGGCGAGTTCCTCATGCGCACCAAGGCCGTAGCCCGCCCCTGACCGCCCGCCGCGCCGCCTGCCTGGGCCCACCTGCCTGTCATGATCGCCGGGGCCCGCCTACCGGGCCAGCCTGCCGAGCATGATCGCCGTTTCGGCCCCGGGGTGGTCGTGGAAACAGCCTCGTCACGACCACCACAGGGCCAAAACCCCGATCAAGGTCCCGCGAGAGCACCGGAGCCGCCGGACCGCGGCCCCGGGACGTCCCGGCTCAGCCGGCCGAGTAGCGATCACGTCACGCCTCCGCACCGCTGTGGCCGAACAGCAACTCCACCCGGGCGCCGCGCTGGCCGGGAGCCCCGAGATCGCTACAGACTCTCCGCGGGCCGGCGAAGACCGGATGCCCTGCCGGTCTGGCGGACTAGCCCGCGGAGCCGATGCTCGGTCGCGCTCGGGGTTAGCCTCTGATGGGGTACCTGGGAGGTACTAGAGGCACCCGCGAGCCCAGCGTTCGCATGGAAGGAGCGGACCGGCGATGATCGAGCCGACGCCCCGCCAGGTTACGGTCAAGATCTCCCCGGAAGGGGACAAACTGATCACCAGCGGGGCGCACTACCTGCACATGAGCAAGAAGGATCTCGTCGAGGCGGCGGTCGCCTTCTACCTGGACGCCCGCCGCGAGGAGATGCAGTCCGGGATGCGCGAGCTGCTGACCGAGCTCGACGGTAGCCGCGCGTCGCGGATAGCACTGCTCGCAGGGATGACCCGTGCTGAACTCGACGCCGTCGGCGGCGTCGAAGAGGACGGCTGACGGTGGCCGGACGGGCCCGCCCCACGCTGCGCTGCCTGCGAGAGGATCTCGACTACGCATGCTCCAGCGGGCAGTGGCCCCCGAAGAACAGACCTGGTCCAACATCATGGACCCAGCCGAGGCCGCCAAGTTTCTCGACCAGTAATCACGACCTTCTTGTCGTGGCGACCCACCCTTCGCCTAGACGCCCGCGCGCTCAGAGCGGTCGGCCGCAGGGTGGGGCGGGACTGGGTCGTTCATCCTGTGGCCGACCCGAGGCGCCTGATGATCTTGTCGAGGTTCTGCAGCTCGGCGGTTGCGGCGGAGCCGTGCACGGTGGCCAGGGTGTGACGAAGATCGGTAAAGGCGGCGAGCGCCGCCTTGGTCTGGCCGGTGGCGGCGAGCATGAAGGCGGCAGTGCGGCGAGCCTGCAGGAGGCGCAGCGGATCTTCCTTCGCGGTGTCGGCATTGTCGAGGTAGGCGCCTAGTCGGTTGAGGGCCTTCGCTGGCTCGCCGGTCCGGGCGTAGGCGAGTCCGGCGTAGTACGCGCAGCCGAGCACCCACTGATGACTGGGATCAAGGCCGTAGTGCAGGCACTCGGCGCGAACGGTGTCGTTGAGGGCGGCGGCCCGAGTGAACTTCTCCGCGAGATAAAGCGTCTCGGCGAGGACCCGACGCAGTTCGAGCCCGCGGGCAGGATCCCGGGCGCCGCGCGCGACTGCCGCCCCGAGCAGGTCGATGGCCTCTGCCGGGCGGTCGGCATCGACGAGCGACTCGACCTGAACGAGGTCCGCGTCGACCTCGTCGTCTGACAGGCGCGTGGCAACGATCGCCGGGGCGTTCCCACCTGTGGGGAAGCCGAACGGGCGGTCGGCGTCGCGCCACGCCAGGTCAGCTGGTTGGCCCGCATTCAATCGACGCGGTGCGACGCCCACACCGCTGGAAGGCGAGGCGAAGCTGCCGGCCGCGATCAGTAGTGGGCTCCGGAACGGTCGGGTGGGATCGAGGTCGTCAGCGGTGGCGCTGTCGAGTTCGTTGCTCGCTTCGCGGTCGGCCGGCTGACCGGACGCCCAGGGCGCAAGGACCTGGTATACGGCCTCCGCCGTGGGCCGATCGCGGAAGTCCTTGGCGAGCATGGCGCCGACGAGCGCGGCGAGCGGCGCGGGCACCTCGGGCCGCAGCGCGGTGACCGGCGGCGGTGCCGCCTGCACGTGCAGGGAGCGCAGCGACTCACCGCTTCCGGTGACGTAGAAGACCCGGTCACCGGTGAGCAGACCGAACAGCAGGCAGCCGAGCGAGTAGATGTCCGACGCCGCGGTGATGACGCTGCCGAGGTGCTGCTCGGGCGACATGTAGTCCGGGGTGCCGACCGTGTGATCGACTTGCGTCAGCCGCGGCGGAGCGTCGGCGCCGCGCAGGATGGCGATGCCGAAGTCGAGAACCTTCACGAAGCCGCCGGGCACGAGAACGAGGTTCGCCGGCTTGATGTCCCGGTGGACGACATCGACGGCGTGAACGCTGGCCAGCACCGCCGCGACCTGGGCGGCGATACCCGCGGCATGGGAAATACCGAGCGGCGCGTCCTCATAGTCGGTGCTGTCGATGAGCGTCTCGACAGTGGACCCGCGCAGCAGCTGCATGACGAGCCACACCCGGCGCCTGCCGTCCGGGAACGTGTCGACGCCGGTGTCGAAGACAGCCGGGATGCCTGGATGCTCCAGGCTGGCGGTTGTCCGGATCTCCCGGAGAAACCGCTTCTGGCTGATTCCCTGCTGCTCGTCGAACACCGCGCGTTCCGGGCTGCCCGGCCGGCCGGGCGGGTCACCGGGTGGCCTGAGCAGCTTGATGGCGACGGGGCGGTCGAGCCGCTCGTCGTAGCCGTAGAAGACCTCGCTCATACCGCCGCGGCCAAGCAGGCCGTCTATGCGGTACCGGCCGGCGAGCCGAGTCCGCTCGTCGGTCGAGCCCGCGCTGTTCGTCGTGTACGGGTCAGTCACGCCTCACCCTGCCGAGGTGTCGCAGCCGCTGTCGGCCCCACCGCGCCGAACTTGCCATGAGTTGTCCTGCATGGGAAGGGACATCGTGAAGAACGCCGCCCCAGGTGCCCTTCGAGGCTGGTGAGTCACGGCGTCGATCACCGACCAGGGACGGTCACTCGACGCAGAGGTAACGTTGACGCTGTGGAGACCCAGCCCTACCAGCCACTGAGCCTGGCCCGCCTCGGCCGGCTACTGGCCACAGCCGACGACAGCCGGCGTTGGCGCTTGGTCGCCGAGTTCCTGGAGGACTACCGCTGGGAGCCTGCCGAGGCTCGCCAGACGCTGCTCGCGGAGGAACCCGCACCCTCTGGTGACACCCGGTGGGATGTTTTCCTTGCGGCGCTGGCCGAGCACCTCGCGGCCCGTGATGATCAGGGAGCGCCCGACTGGGCAGACCAGCGGTCTCTGCACCAGTTCTGGTTTCCGTTCAACACACCTGCCGCCCGGGTCGACGCCTTTGTGCACGCACCTGCGGCCTTCCGTCGGCGGGGCGTATTTGTCGCGCCCGAGGAACTCCAGGTCGCGTGATCGACTCCGATCCGCTTCTTGATCGGGCGGCGATCGAGGATGCCTTTCGCCGCCTCGGCGAACGCCTCGCCCGCCGCGGCGTCGTGGCCGACCTCTATGTCTTCGGCGGCGCGGCGATGGCTCTCGCCCATGACGCCCGGCGATCCACCCGTGACATCGACGCCGTCTTCCACCCACATGGCATCGTGATCGACGAAGCCCGAGGGGTCGCCGACGAGCTCGGCCTCCCCCACTGGTGGCTCAAGGAGCAGGCAAGTACCTATGTCGCCGGGGAGGCGACCCGGCGCACGTAGGATCTTCGACCATCCCGGCCTTCGGGTATCCGCTGCCTCGCCCGAACATCTGCTCGCCATGAAGGTTCTCGCCGCCCGTCGCCGTGACGCCGACGACATCCGGCTGTTGGTCAAGCACCTCGGTCTCACCACGACCGATGAGATCCTCACGCTCTGCGCAGGCATCTTCCCCGACGAAGACGTACCCCCGCGCGCACGTCTGGTCATCGAGGACGTCCTCACCGATCGCTGACAATCAGCCTGATGCACCGGATTCTGTCGGTGCTGCTGGACGGTGTCCGTCAGGTCGTCTCGCGGAGCATTTCGGTGCGCAGGCGGGCGAGGGCCTCGTCACGGGCTGGGTCGGTGATGATCCGGTAGGCACGGGTGCGGGCGGCCTCCTTGAAGGCCTGCTGGAACTCGGCATTGTCGAAGTAGAGCTTCATGAACTCGTTGTTCCGCTCGGCATTGACGGCGACGATGTCGTCGAGGCGGTCGTCGGCGACCTGGCCGAAGCGCGCCTCGTCGTTCATCAGCGCGACCTGCTGCATCCGGGTGTCCTCGACCAGGCCGGCGACCTGCTGGAAGAGCAGGATCTGGTCGGACGTGCCCAGGTCAAGGCCGAAGCGGTCGTTCAGGTTGTTGATGACGTCGGCGAGCCGTGCCATCTCCGGCTCCACGTAGCCGCCGCCGTCGGCCGCGTGGCCGCGGACGACCTGGTCGCCGGACGCCGCGAGCGACACGTCGTGATGGCCAGTGAATTCCAGCCGGTAGTGGGTCAGGTCCGCGTCACCGATGTCGACGGCCGCCGCTGCCCGGCCGGGCAGGCGCCGGAGCAGGATCCGGCCGTACTGGTAGAGCCGCTCCAGCGTGGCGTCGCCCCAGTCGAGGATCTGCGCGAGCAGGCTGTAGGCCCGGCAGTACTTCTGCAGCGCGTCGCGGAACTCCTCCCGCTCCGCAGGCGTCTCCAGCGCGTTGAACCGGTCGATCGCCGGGTCGAGGAGCCGGTGCAACTCGGCGTGCAGCTTGCGCTCGGCCGCGCCGGGCATCCGGTCCGGTCCGGCCGCCGAGAGCACTCGCATGAACGCCTCCATTTCGGAGACGTCCAGGATCTGATAGCCCATGACCTCGGTCTGCTTCGCGTAGAGCAGGTTCGCGTCGGCCTGCTCGCTGAGCGAGGTGTTGAACCAGGGCTTGAACGACACCGCGATGTCCTCGGCGTCGTTGACGAAGTCGACGATCCGGACGTCGTCCTGGCTCTTGAGCGGGTGCGTCCGGTTCAGCCGCGACAGCGTCTGGACCGCGGCCACGCCGGTCAGCGGCTTGTCGACGTACATGGCGCACAGCAGCGGCTGGTCGAAGCCGGTCTGGTACTTGTCCGCGACGACGAGAATCCGGTACTCGTCCTGGTTGCGCGCCGCCGCGTCCGGGTCGTCGGCCTTCGTGTAGGCGAACTTCTTGGGCAGCTGCCCTTCCGGAAACCCATTGATCTTCGACTCGGTGAACTCGAGTTTGCTTTCCTCGTCAGTGAGCTTCCCGGAGAACGCGACCAGCGGGCGGCAGTTCGTGAGGCCAGCGTCGTCGACATACCGGCGGATCGCCTGGTAGAGGTTGAGGGCCTGCTGACGGCCGTCGGTGACGACCATAGCTTTCGCCCGGCCTCCCAGCCGGCCGGTGATGTTCTTCTGGAAGTCCTCGACGATCAGCTTCGCCTTCTGCGCCGCCGACGCTGGATGCGCTTCGACCAGCTGGACGAGCTTGCGCCGCGCCTTCTTCTTCTCGACCTCCGGGTTGGAGAGCTCCGAGTCCTGCTGCTCGACCGCTGCGCTGCTCAGGCGCCACATCGCCTCGTAGGTCAGGTAGTTCTCCAGCACGTCGAGGATGTAGCCCTCGTCGATCGCCTGCTGCATCGAGTACACGTGGAAGGGCGCGAGCAGCGGTTCGCCGGCCGGGCCGGGCCGCGCCGGGTCGAGAGTGCCGAACAGCTTCAAGGTCGCCGACGTCGGGGTCGCGGTGAAGGCAAAGTAGGACAGGTTGGGCTGCTTGCCGCGGACCCGAGTCTGATAGGTCGCTTCGTCCTCGTCGGGCTCGCGGTCCGACCGCACGCCGATCGCCTGCTTGAGCTTCGCCGCCTGCTCACCGGTCTGCGAGGTGTGCGCCTCGTCGATGATCACGGCATAGCGCTTGGCGCGCAGACCCAGGCCGGCGACCTTGTCGAGGATGAACGGGTACTTCTCCAGCGTCGAGATGATGATCTGCGACGTCGCGTCGGCCAGGGCGGCAGCGAGCTGGGCCGAGTCCTCGTCGATCTTCTTGACGACGCCCGGCGTGTGGTCGAACTGGTAGATCGTGTCCTGCAGCTGCCGGTCGAGCACGACGCGGTCGGTGATGACGACGACCTTGTCGAACACCTTCTGGTTCTTCTCGTCGAACAGGGTCGACAGGCGGTGCGCGAGCCAGGCGATCGTGTTCGACTTGCCCGAGCCGGCAGAGTGCTGGACCAGATAGTTCTGGCCGGCGCCATTCTCCCGGGCGTGGCCAACCATCTTCTGGACGGCGTGCCACTGGTGGTAGCGAGGGAAGATCCGTGGCAGGTCGTGGACACTGACCTTCGTGCCCTTCGTCGCGGGCACCTCGACGTGCACGAACCGCTGCAGCATCTCCAGCCAGTTATGCCGGCTCCAGACCTGCTCCCACAGGTACGCGACGCGGTACGAGCCCTCCGGCGCCTGCGGGTTGCCGGCCGCACCCGACTCCCCCGGGCCGTTCGAGCCGACGTTGAACGGCAGGAACCGGGTATTCGCGCCCTTCAGCCGCGTCGCGACGAACGCCCGGTCGGGGTCGACGGCGAAGTGCACCAGGGCACGCTTCGCGAAAAACAGCTCCGCCGGATCCCGTTTCCGGTACTGGGTAATCGCGTCCTCAGCGGACTTCCCAGTCATCCCGTTCTTCAGCTCGACGGACGCCACCGGCAGACCGTTGACGAAGAACGCCAGATCCACCGACTCCTGCGGATTCTTCGCACTGAAACGCAGCTGCCGGGCGACCGTCAGGACGTTGGCCTCGTACTCCTTGAGCGCATCGACGGCGAGCGTGTGCCCAGGCCGGAAGTACGCCAGGTCGATCTGGACCCCCCGGTCCCGCACCCCCTGCCGCAGCACGTCCAGCACCCCACGGGCGTCGATCTCGGACGCCACCCGCTGCGAGAACTGTCGATGCGCCACCACCTTGTCGCCGTAGAGTTCGACAAGGCGATCCCAGCTCTTCTGCTGCGTGGCCCCGATGAACCGGAGCAGATCGGCAGTGTCGAGCCCCAACCCGGCGTCGAATCCGACCGTTGGTTGGCCACGCTCCCATCCTCGGTGGAGTAGTTCCTCCTTCACCCGGTCCTCAAATGCGCGCTCGGTGTGCTCCCCTGGCGTCATGCGGCAGCCCCATCTGTTGACCCGAGCCCTCGCGCAGTCGTCGGATCGATCTGCCCGGTCACGGCGGCCGTGATCAAGCCCTGCCTGCGCTCGGAAAGAAGCCCGAGCTGGTCCGAGAGCCTGCTGTCGAGGTGACGTACGACTTCGATTTTGCTCACAACATCGTCGACGAGCTTCCGCTGTTCCGGAATACCGGGTAGGGGAATACGGAAGTCCCGGATCTTGCTGCTACTGGTCGATGCCAGGTTCGTTGTCTTGTTTCCAGTGCTCTCGAAATAACTCCGCGCTGCGGACGCGCGAGTGAGGACTGCGAGGTAGTCGGGATAGAGCACTCTAAGATCCGGTCGCACCGCAAAGACGTGATTCTGGTGCAAGCATTCGGGAATCTGTGCGCGCCAGACGGTTCCCCGGCCCAGTTTGTCGAGGTCCCCGCCCTCGGTCATCAGGACGTCGCCGTCGCGGAGCAGCGAGGTTGCTGCCGTTCGACGAGGGACTGTGATCTCGACGACTTCTTCCAGGTCGACATATCCAACCTGAACATTGGCCACGCGAAGGTAGGGCAAGGTCACGGTGTCCCCGTCGATTTGGCGGCCACTGTCGACGGTCACCCCCGTCTGTACTGCGGCAAGGTAGCCGAGCCGTGTCACGGGTGCCGCTCCGAGGCCGGCAAACGCGTCGTCGATCAAGACGATTTCCAGTTCGCCGAGCAACTCACTTTGCCGTGTTCTAGACTGAACAAGTCGATCAATCTGGGCGATCTCGGCGTCGAGGAAGTCGGCGATGCGGCGCTGCTCGTCGAGTGACGGAAGATCGACCACCCAGTTGCGAATCAGATCATCAGGGACACGCTTCTGTCCGGCGACACCATACATCTCGGCCGCACCGAATTTGAGGAAGTCGTAGGAATGGAAGGTGTATAGAAGGTATCGGGCATCCACTTCCGGGCCAGGCCGAACCACGTGCAGCTCGGTCGTTCCGGTGCCTACTTGGCTGGGAATGTCCGGGATCAGGATTGACCGACTCGCCTCAAAGGTCGGAGTGATCTTGGGGACGACCACATCACCTGACTGAAACCGGGTGTAGCCCGTGGAGACCGCCGATCGCTGTCGGACCTGACTGAGGTCCAGACGAGCACCTGGCCAGACGTTCTCCATCGGCAGAAACGTCACCTCGGCGTCGTCCGCGAGACGGTCGAACCGCGGGCTTGGCGGGTTTACCTGGGCGACGTGACGCAGGCGCGTCCTCACGCCGTCACCTCGCCAAGGAGCTTTTGAATCTGGGTTTCGAGGTCCCGCAATTCCGCGTCGATCTCGGCCAGGGGTCTGGGCGGGGTATACACGTAAAAGTGCCTGGTGAAGGGGATCTCGTAGCCGACCTTGGTCTTGTCGTGGTCGATCCAGGCGTCGGGGACGTGCGGAATGACCTCCCGGGCGAAGTAGGTCTCGATGTCCTCGTCGAGGGGGACGTTCTCGAAGTCGCGCAGGTCCGGGTCCGACAACGGGCTGCCGTCCTTGTCGCGCTGGACCTCCCCTTCGGGGTCGGAGACCGCGACCACGCCCCAGAACGCCTTGAGGTGAGCCGCGGTGCCGGGAAGGCTCGCTCCCCCGGCCATAGCGGCGGCGATCAGACCGGCCGTCGCCTCGCTCTTCGTCCACCAGACGGAGCCGATCGCGTCGTGCAGCGCCTCGGCCAGCTTCTCCCGGCCGTCCCACTTGGCCAGCGCCTTCGCTTCAGCCAACGCGAGCAGCGTGTCCTCCGTAACTTCAAAGCGCTGCTTCAGCGGGCGTTCGACGGTGATCCGGTGGTAGCCGAAGTCGCGCGTCCCGAAGATCTTCACCTTGCCGTGGTCCGGATGCGCCGGGTCGGCGGCGACCTCCAGCGCCCGGACGTACAGCTTGGTGACGTGCTCGATCTGGGGGTCGGAGATCTGCTTGCGCTTGTCGCCGAGGGACTTGGGCATCTTCTCCCACTGGTCGCGGGCGTCGAGCAGGATCACCTTGCCGGCGAGCTTGGCGGGCTTGCGGTTCGAGAGGATCCAGAAGTAGGTGGAGATCCCGGTGTTGTAGAAGAGCTGGTCGGGCAGGGCGACGATGCCCTCCAGCCAGTCGCGCTCCAGGATCCACTGGCGGATCCTCGACTCGCCGGACTCGGCCGCCCCGGTGAACAGCGGCGAGCCGTTGAAGACGATCGCGAGCCGTGCTCCCTTGTCCTCGACCTTCTCCATCTTCGAGATCATGTGTTCCAAGAACAGGAACGACCCGTCGTTGATCCGCGGCAGGCCGGCGCCGAACCGGCCGGCAAACCCGAGTTCGGCCTCCTGCTCGACGTCGTCCTTGACCTTCTTCCACTCGACGCCGAACGGTGGGTTGGCAAGCATGTAGTCGAACCGGCGGCCCGGGAACCGGTCCTCGCTGAACGAGTTGCCGAGCTTGACGTCGCCACGCTGGCCGCGCAGCAGCATCTCCGACTGGCAGATCGCCCACGACTCGGGGTTCAGTTCCTGGCCGAACAGGTAGACCTGCGCCTCGGGGTTCAGCGCCCTGATGTGGTCCGCGGCCTCGGTCAGCATGCCGCCGGTCCCGCAGGCCGGGTCGAGGATATTGATCACCTGGCCGGGCCCGGCGACGACGTCCGCGTCCAGCGCCACCAGCAGGTTGACCATCAGCTTGATGACCTCGCGGGGCGTGAAGTGCTCACCGGCGGTCTCGTTCGAGTCCTCCGCGAACTTGCGGATCAGGTGCTCGAACACGTAGCCCATGTCGTGGCTGGAGAGTCCGCCAAGGTCCATGGCCGCGAACCGGCCGACGACCTGGAAAAGCAGCCTCGACCCGGCCAGCCTGGCGATCTGGTTGTCCAGGTTGAAGGCGTCCAACACGTCCTGGACGTTCTGAGAGAAGCCGCGGACATAGTCCCGGAGGTTCTTGGCGACCACGGACTGGTTCGTAGCGTCCGAGGCGATCGTGGTGAAGTCCTGCTTCGAGACGTTGTAGAACGGGCGGCCCGCCGCGATCTCCAGCAGGCGCTGCTTGTTCGTCATGGTCAGGGACGCGTCCTTGTCCCGGACTGCCTGGCGGGTGTCGGCCATGACCGCGTCGAGGCGCCGCATCAGCGTGAAGGGAAGGATCACCGCGCCGTATTCGTGCCTCTTGTAGTCGCCGCGCAGGAGATCGGCCACCGCCCAGATGTCGGCGGCCATCTTGGAATGGCTGGGCCCCGGGGAAGTCACAGGTTCTCCTCTGGCGTCGGCGTGGGTCGAGCGGTCAGCCGGTCGGGGGTCAGAATCCCGGCCGTCAGCCCGTGCAGCGTGTGGTCGATCATGGTGGCACTCAGTCTGGCGAGCGTCGCCAGGGTGTCCCGCAGCTCGGAGAGCCGCCCGAACTCGGCACCAAAGCGGCGCTGCCCGTCGATCGCCAGCCGCGGAATCCGGCAGCGACGCAGGTCCTCGCGACCGAGCACCCCGAGCACCTTGTGAATCGGCACGGCGTCCACCTCGGGCCGCAGGAACATGGTCACGAACGCCGGGTCGAGCCGGGCCGGGTCCAGTTCGATGACGTGGCTCGCCATCGCGGCGATGCTCTCGCCACCGGAGGCGACGACAACGCTCGGGGTACGCGGCCAGACGAGGACATCGCCCGCCCGAGGCTCGGTGCCTCGCTGGCGGATGGTCAGCGCCCCGGCGCGTTCCAGCTCGGCCAGGGTTACGAAGGAGAACCCAGCGCCTCCGCCCGCAGCCCCATACCGCGGGAGGCCCGAACCGATCCGCCTGTAGAGCGCCTCGACCTGGCCGGTGAGGCGAGCGAGGTCGTCAGCACTCGGCTCCGCGCGGGTGGTCACATATCTCGATGGCAGCAGGTTCGTCTCACCGTCGAGGAGCCTCAGTCGAGAGACCGACCGGGCCACCGACGGGCCTGGCCGGTGCCGGCCAGCGCCGACGGGCGACGCGGCTGCGAGTTCATACAGCCGCTGCCAGACGGCGAACTGCTGCGGCACCTCGGCCATGTCCGGGACGGCGCTTAGGTCGATCATGACGATGGGATGGCCGTCGGACTCACCGTGCTGCCGGCGCAGCACCCAGAGGTAGGCGTCGACGCCGGACGAGCTCATCTTCGGCGGCAACGCGATCACCGCGCGCAACGCGCCTGAGCGGACCATCGCCTCCCTGATCGCCTGCCCGGACGGCGAGACGCAGGTCCGCGGCGAGACGGCCACGATCGCGATGCCGCGCGGGCGCAGGTGGGCGTAGCAGTGCTGCACCCAGGCCAACTCGCCGTCCCGGGGGGCGGGGATGCCGAACTCCCAGCGCCGGTCGAGGGTGAGCTCGTCGGCCGGCCAGTCGGGGCGGTCGAACGGCGGCTCGCACACCACCGCCGCCGCCCGGCCAAGCAGTTCGGTGAACCGGTTGCCGCGCAGCGAGTCGCCGAGCCGGATGTCGTAAGGCCCGGTGAGCGGGTGGCCGCGCAGGTTGAGCGTGGCGCTCTGCGCGAGCCCCTCGTCGAGCTCCTGGCCGAGCAGGCGGACCCGGTTGTCGAACCGGTCCGCGACCGCGAGCAGCAGGGTGCCCTGCGCGCAGGCCGAGTCCAGCACGGCCGGTAGATCGTCTGACGGCGGGAAGGGGCCGTTGCCACTGGCCACGCCGGCCGTCACCGAGGCCGGCAGCAGCGACACGACTACCCGGGCGAGCAGGTCGCCGGACTCGCGGCTGGTCACGGCCTGTTCGGCCACCCCGGACCGCACGGTCCAGCCCCCGGTGGGACCGTCGAGGGCCTCGGTGCCGGTCTCGGTACGGCCGGCCTTGGCCAGCTGCTCCGCGCGACCGGAATTCTCCAGCCAGGTCGCGACGTCAGCCCACCGGAACGTCGGAGTGCTGGGACCACCGCCGACGGGCTGCGGGAAGTCGTCGTAGCGCCGACGCCAGTTCGACACGGCGGCGCGGCCTACGCCGACGCGACGCGCCACAGCGGCAGCCGTCAGCTCCTCCTGCCCGTCGAAGTCCACATGGTCGACCATACCGGCTTGATCGCCCGACGACAAGGCGTGTAAACGCTTCGAGCATCTGTACACACGACACCAGTTCACGGTTGACATCTGTGGCGAAGCGCCCCTAACGTCATGACCGTCGCGGCAGTGCCGCGCTCAGTACAGGCCTTGCACGAGCAGCGCCGCCATCCGGACGCGGAGGCGGACCAGTTAGAAGGTCCCGGGCAGCCTCACCACGGCGCGCAGCTGCCTGAGGGCGGACCCGTCTCCTCATTCTCAGACGAGTCCCTTGACGTCTCCGGATCCTGGCCTCGCTCTGCCCCGGCGCGGCCATTCATTCCCATGACCTCCGGCCGCCGCCCGTCGGGCGACGGCTTGGTTCCACCTGAGTCAGTCGCCTGGTCGACACGGGGAGGGGACGGCGGCTGCCCGCGGGGCCCGGCGCTACAGGGGGGTGCCGGGGAACCCGCGGGCAGCGACCCACAGGTCCGTCCGAGCTGCGGAACATCGCGCGGCACTTGCCAGCAAGGAGAGGCCATGGAGCCGCACTATCGCCCGATCTCGACGGTCTGACACCGCCGAGAAATGACAGAGACAACGGCGCAGGGAGTCGAATTCTCTGTGCGACGCTCGCCGAGGAACCTTGGGGGGAACCATGACCGAGACGGATGTGCCGGCGCGGGAGCAGCTGCGCGAGGAGCTGGTGCGGGAAGAAGCGCCGGACCGGGTGACCGAGCTGGTGCTGGCCGCCTGCGCCGGTAGCGACCGGCTCGCCGCCGTCATCAACGGCTCCGCGGGCTCGACGACGGCGGAGAAAGACACGCCGGCCAGGCCGGCGGGCCGGACGAAGACGGACGCCGAGGTGCCGGCCGTCTTCCTGAGGTCGATCTCGGTGCGGGGCTTCCGTGGCGTCGGGCCGACGGCCACGCTGCCGCTGGTTCCCGGCCCAGGGCTCACGGTCGCGCTCGGCCGCAACGGCTCGGGCAAGTCGAGCTTCGCGGAGGCGGCCGAGTTCGCGCTCACCGGCGCGACGGACCGAGCGAAGCGTGGTGCGCTCTGGACGGACGGCTGGCGCAGCCTGCACCACACAGCCGAGCCGACGCGCGTCCAGTTGGAGCTGACGGCTGAGGGCTCCGGCACGCTGACCGTCGTGCACGAGTGGCCGGCCGGTGCTGGCCTTCACGACGGCACGACTACGGTCCACGGTGACGGCAAGCTGCCGATCCCCCTCGCGGATTTGGGCTGGCAGCCGTTGTTGGAGCTGTGGCGGCCCTTCCTCGCCTACTCCGAGCTGAGCGGCCTGATCACCGACCGGAGCAGCTCGATCTTCGACAGGATCAGCCGGCTGCTCGGCCTGGAGGACCTGACGGCAGCCGAGCAGCACCTGGTGAACGCGAACAAGGAGCTGACGCGCGAGCTCAGGACCGTTCGTGACGAACGGGCCGCGCTGCTCCGTGAACTGTCGGCAAGCGACGACCCACGCGCCTTCGCGGTCACCGCCGCGCTCGGCAGCCAGATGTGGAAGAGCTGGAAGCTTGAGGACGCCGAGGCGATCGCCCGCTCAGGCGGATGGCCCTGCTCCGGCCAGCCCGCGCCGCAGGTAGCCCTCGACCGGGAGGTGCTGGCGCTCGCCGTCGTCTCCGCGGAGGTCGTGGCCGTCGAGGTCGCCCGGTTGCGCACCGCGGCCCAAGGGCTCGCCGGACTGTCGGGAACGCCGGCCGACGAGGCCCGCCGGCTCGCGAGCCTGCTGCGCGCCGGGCTGGAACACCAGGAACGCCATGGTGACGGCCCATGCCCGCTGTGCCACGCGGGCACGCTGGATGCCGCGTGGCGGGTGACCGCCACCGCCGAGGTGGAGCGGCTGACGGCGCTCGCGGCGCACGCCGAGGCGACGCGCGTCGGCGCCACCGATGCTCTCGCCGCCGCGCGGATGCTCGTCGTCGCACCGCCAGCCGTACTGAGTACCGCCGCTTCATCGTCCGATGACGAGGGGCGACTCGCGGCCGAGGTGCTCACCGCCTGGGAACGATGGCTGCCGCTGCGCTCGGAACGAGACCCGGGCGTGCTCGCCGACGGGTTCGAGCGGTACCACCCGCCACTCGCCGGAGCCTTGACGGCGTTGCGCGCCGCCGTCGAGGGCCGGGTCGAGGCGCGGGACGCGGTCTGGAGCCCGCTGGCCGAGCGAGTGCTCGCCTGGGTGCGGGCCGCACGGGCCGCCTGTGCGCACCAGCCCATCGCGAAGGAGCTTGATCTCGCGGTCCAGAAGCTGCACGCCGTCATCGAGCGGCTGCGCGACCAGAAGCTTGAGCCCTACCGGGCCCAGCACGCGGCGATCTGGTCGAAGCTGCGGCAGGAGAGCAACGTCGACCTCGGACCGCTGCGGCTCGAAGGCCGGTCCACCTCCCGCCGGGTGAAGGTCGACGTCACCGTCGACGGCACGCAGACCCAGGCCCTCGGTGTGATGAGCCAGGGCGAGCTGCACACGCTCGGGCTCACCCTGTTCCTGCCGCAGGCGACCGCGCCCGAGAGCCCGTTCCGGTTCCTGGTCATCGACGACCCGGTGCAGGCCATGGACCCGTCCAAGGTGGACGGCCTGGCTCAGGTCCTGCTGGAGACGGCGAAGACCCGCCAGGTCGTCGTGTTCACCCACGACGACCGGCTCGGCGACGCGGTCCGCCGGCTGGCGAGCTTCGAGGACGCGGCGCGGCTGGTGGAGGTCGTCCGCTGGGAGGGCTCCGTCGTCACGGTCCGGCCGGTCGACGACCCCGCGAAGCGCTGCCTGGAGGACGCCCGTTCACTCGCCGCGACCCCCGACCTCCCGGACGGTGTGAAGCGCGGTCTCGTCCCGGGTTACTGCAAGTCGGCCCTTGACGCGGTCTGCAACGACATTCACCGCCGGCGCCGACTCGCCGGCGGGGCGAACCATCGCAGCGTCGAGAAGGAACTGCTGGAGGCGGGAACAGCAGCGAGGCGGGTCGCCCTCGTCGTCTGCAACAACGCGGACAAGCCCACGACCCAGGTTCGCATCGAGATCACGCGGCGATGGGATTCGGCGACCGGCGAAACCTTCATGACGCTGGCGCATGCCGGCCACGAGCGTTACACCGGCGACTGCAAGCAGCTGGTCAGGGACACCCGGGAACTCGTCAAGAAGCTGAGGACCCTGTGAGCGCGCCCGGCCGCTGGGCCAACGCCGGCGCGGGCTCGGACCTTGAGGCAGCCGAATACCTGACCAGCGCCGACCGGCTGCTGCGTGAGCGCCTGAGGGGAACCGAGAGCCTGTGGCCCCGGGCCTGCGTCTGGCTGCTGCGCCTCGCACTGGAGGCCGCGCTGCGCGCCCTCTGGCACCGCGAGAACGCCAGCGTCGCGACGGTGTCCATGCGTGCGCAGCTACTTTCCCTGAATTCCCTGGACAGCCTGGATCCGGCGGTCCCGGCTAGGGCTGACCATCTCTGGACGGTGCTGTCCGGAGCCTGCCACTACCACCCCTACGAGCTGTCGCCGACCGTGGCCGAGCTGCGTTCCTGGCACGCCGACGTCGCCGCCCTCACGCAGATCCTGGCCAGTCATGGCGTGTCCTGACAGGCAGGCTTTCCGCGGACCGGCGCAAAATCCGGATCGGGAAACGTCCGATGGCTCGCCGAAGCCAGTCGGCATCGGCTAACAATTGGCCGCAGGCTCAGTCGCCCTCGTAGAGGCGGCCCAGGTCGACCAGAACGACGTTCCGGTCACTGGCGGCTCCGGCACGCAGCTGGTCAGTGAAGCCAACCGCGGAGAACAGCAGCAAGCGCGTGCTGGACACGTCGAGGTTGTTGGTCTGCTCGACCAGGCGGGTGCCCCGGCGAAGTCGGTCGAGGTGTTCAAGTCCGAGCTGGATGCCCCACTTCGCCTCGCCGAGGGCCACCAGCCGGCGGCGCTGGCCATCGGCTGGCCCGAGGGCGACCACGTCGAACTGCATCGCCGCCCGCTGCTCGTGGTCGTGGACCGCGCCGTGTCCGACCTCGCCGAGATCATCGGTACCGAGTGTCTCCGCGGATGCGTAGGCCGAGGTCCAGGTCCGGCAGATCTCCTCGAAGTTGGGGCCGAGGACCTGGGAGGCGAACGTCGCCCGGCGTCCGGACCAGGTCCGCGCCGCCTGTCCCCTTGCCTCCAGCTGGCCGAACACGGGGCGCACGACGGCGTGGTAGAAGGCGATCAGCGGCTCCGCGATCCGCCAGACGGGCCGCCGGTCACGCAGCAGGTCGTCCGCCTTGACCAGGAAGCCGGCGTCCGCCAGCACCGTCAGCGGGTGGCCGAGCTCGTCCGCGCCGCGGCCCACGGCGTTGGAGATCGCTCCCCGGGTGACCGCGCCGGTGGCCACGGCTGCCAGCACCGAGCTGTACAGCCCTGGGTCGCGCAGGTCCGGCTCCTCAGCGAGCAGGTAGCGGGCTTCGCGGAACAAGGGTGAGTTGCGGTTGAGGACGGTACGGACGACCCAGGCGTCGAAGTCGTCGAGACCGCGCGGGGCGTCCCGGCGCGCGAAGTCCCGGTAGGCCGGCGTCCCGCCCACGACTGCGTGCAGCCGCGCCGCGAGCAGCGGGTCTTCTATCTCCCAGAACTCCCGGGCCAGGCGGAAGTCCAGCGACGGAACGACGAGTTCGAGTGCCGCGCGGCCGCGCAGCGGCGCCGACCCGGCCAACAGCCTGCCCATGACGCTCAGCGCCGAGCCGCAGAGGATCAGCCGGGTTCGCGAGGCGGTTCGCTCGGCCCGGCGTGGACCGAGCGCCGCCTGCACCGCCGACGGCAGCTCCGGAGCGGCCTTCATGAGATACGGGAACTCGTCGATGACGACGGTCGTGGGCGCGCCGAGGCCCAGGCCGAGCACGGCGTCGATCGCGGCCGGCCACGAACTGAACGCCAGCGGTGCGGCGGCGCCGGTGTGGGCGGCGAAACGCTCACCGAACAGCCGCAGCGACTCCGCCCCGGTTCCCTCCAGGGCCTGGTGGTAGAGCCCACCGGTCTGCTCGCAGGCGGCCTCGAGCAGGAAGGACTTCCCCTGCCTGCGCCGCCCGGTGACGACTCCGAGCATGGCGCCGGGAGCGGGGTCCTCGCAGAAGGCCGCGAGCGCCGCCCACTCCTCGTCGCGGTCGAACATGTCCGCAGGACGTTCCATACCCACCCGCCGGCCCTAGTGGAACTACACTTACAGTAAGTGTACTTCCACTAGGTTCGCCCAGGCGGGAGGCCTGATCAGTAACTGCAGGCGGCCGTGGCCGGGCTGAACCCGGAAGCCTGGCCTCAGTCCGGGGGCGTGCCGTGGAAGTCGACGATGGCCTGGGCGATCGGGACGAGATCCTCTTCGAGGGCGAAGTGACTGGTGTCGAAGAAGCGCAACTCCGACTCGGTGACCGCCTGGTGGATCGCTTCGGCCCCGGCCGGGACGAAGAACTGGTCGTTCCTGCCCCAGACGATCAGGGTCCTGGGCTGGCGCTCCCGCAGGAAGGCCTGCCAGTCCGGGTATCGCGCGATGTTGGTGGGATAGTCCGCGATCAGCGCCCGCTGGATCCGCACGGAGTCAGGGTGCGTGAGCGCGTAGGCGTCGAGGTTCCAGGCGTCGGGGCTCACCAGCTCCGGGTTGCGGACCCCTGTCTGGTAGAGGAACTTCGCGAACTCGACGTTGACGGTCTTGTCGGCGGTGGATCCCTGACCAGCCTCGCCCCCGTCGCCGTCAGCGGCGACCTGCTGGGGTGGGAACCCTTCGAGGAAGGTGTTGGCGTTCTGGACCACCAGCCCGGCGACCCAGTCCGGATGCTTCACCGCGAGGCGGAAGCCGACCGGGCCGCCGAAGTCCTGCATGTAGACGATGAACCGGTCCAGGCCGAGTGTTTCGACCCACTGCTCCATGACGTCGGCCAGGTTGGCGAACGTGGGGACGAACTTGTCCTCGGTGGGGAACTCGCTGTTGCCGCTTCCCGGATAGTCGGGAGCGAGCACGTGGAAGTGTGGCGCCAGCAGCGGGATCAGGTTGCGGTACATCGACGACGAGGAGGGAAATCCGTGGAGCAGCAGCATCGTGGGCCGGCTAGTACGGCCGACGGCCGTTGACGAGTCCGGCCGCCGGGCAAGCCCGGCGGCCGGATCGGTGGGAACGGAGCGGGAGCCCCTGCGGGCTCAGACCCAGCCGGGCATCGGGTAGTTCGCGGTGAGGTCGCGGACCTCGCCGGCGATCTGGGCCAGGACGGCCTCGTCGCCGTCGGCGGCGGCCTTGACGGCCTGGTCCATCCACGCGGCGATCTGGACCATCTGCTCCGGGCCCATGCCACGGGTGGTGACGGCGGCGGTGCCCAGCCGCAGGCCGGACGGGTCGAACGGCTTGCGGGTGTCGTACGGGACGGTGTTGTAGTTCAGCTCGATGCCGGCCCGGTCGAGCGCCTGGGCGGCCGGCTTGCCACCGATGCCCTTGCTGGTGAGGTCGAGCAGGATCAGGTGGTTGTCGGTGCCGCCGGACACCAGGTCGAAGCCCCGCTCGGCGAGCGCGCTGGCCAGTGCCGCGGCGTTCGTGACGATCTGGTGGGCGTAGGCGCTGAACTCGGCGGTCGCCGCCTCGCGCAGCGCGACCGCGATCGCCGCCGTGGTGTGGTTGTGCGGGCCACCCTGCAGGCCAGGGAAGACCGCCTTGTCCAGCGGCGCGGCGTGCGCGGCGTCGGACATCAGCATCGCGCCGCGCGGGCCGCGCAGCGTCTTGTGCGTGGTGGTCGAGATGACCGGGGCGTGCCCGACCGGCGACGGGTGGGCGCCGCCGGCGATCAGGCCGGCGATGTGCGCGATGTCGGCGACGAGCACGGCGTCGACCTCGGCCGCGATCTCGGCGAACGCCGGGTAGTCGATCGTCCGCGGGATCGCGGTGCCGCCGCAGAAGATGACCTTCGGCCGCTCGGCGAGGGCTACCTGGCGGACCTCGTCCAGGTCGACCCGTCCGGTGTCCTGGCGGACGCCGTACTTGACGCTGCGGAACCACTTGCCGGTGGCGGAGACCGACCAGCCGTGGGTGAGGTGGCCGCCCATCGGCAGCGCCATGCCCATCACGGTGTCGCCGGGCTGCAGGAAGGCCAGGTAGACGGCCAGGTTCGCCGGCGAGCCCGAGTAGGGCTGGACGTTGGCGTGCTCCACCCCGAACAGCGCCTTGGCCCGGTCGATCGCGAGCGTCTCGATCGGGTCGATGAACTGCTGGCCCTCGTAGTAGCGCTTGCCGACGTAGCCCTCGGAGTACTTGTTCGTCAGGACCGTGCCGCTCGCCTCGAGAACCGCGTTCGAGACGTAGTTCTCCGAAGCGATCAGGCGAATCTTCTCGTACTGGCGGCGCGCCTCGGACTCGACCAGGTTCGCGATCTCCGGGTCGGCGCTGGCCAGGTCGCGGATCGATGGCTGGTGCATGGGAAGACCTCCAGGAAGTGGCTGCCCGGCCCGCCCGCGCCCACACGACCGGGTCCGCCAGCGGTTCCTGGCCGGAGTGCCCGTTCACGTGGGCCACCGGCGGACGATCGCGCTGTGGGCAGGTCGTCCGGCCGGCGGCACCAGAAATCCGGTGCCGCTTCGGCGGCACCCAGGCGCACGGTGCCTCGCCGATCGGTCGCTTCCCGGTGGTTGATTCCACCCCAGCACGCCAGTCGCGACTCGGTGCCGAGTCTAGCGGGTCGCCCTGGGGCGCAGGGCCGGCCCCGGCTCGCCTCACACCCGCGTCGCCGGCACCACTTGGCGCGGCCCCGATGGCCAAGCGGTGCCGCGGCGTCCAGCGACCGCCAGCTCAGGAGCAGACCGTCCCGGGCTTCGGAACGACGAGGTTCACCAGGTACTCGTCAACGGCGTCGTGGACGCATGTGCTCGGGCCTTCATAGGCACCGTGCGTGTACGAACGCCACGTCAGCAGCACGCCGCTGGACAACTGGGCCGCGAGTGAGCGCGCCTCCGCGTACGGCGTCGCCGGGTCGCCGGTGGTGCCGACCAGCAGGATCGGCGGGGCGCCCTGGGCCAGGAAGGGACCGGTGTAGCGGGAGGCCGCCCTGACCTTCCAGAAGGCGCAGGTCAGCCCGCCGAGGGCCAGCGTCGAGCCGATCCGGGGCGCCTCAGCCGCCAGCTTCGCCGCGAAGCGGCGATAGGCCGCGAGATCCGTCGGGTAGTGCTGGTCGGCGCAGTTGATCGCCGTGTTGGCGTCGAACGAGTTGTCGTAGCTGCCGTCGGGCCGCCGGCCCGACTGCTGGTCGGCCAGCGACAGCAGCACGGAGCCGTCGTTCGCCTCGTCGGCCAGCCTCAGCGCGAGCGCGAGGATCGGCCACTGCTGCTGGCTGTACAGCAGCTGCAGGACAGCCGAGGTCAGCACGCCGCTGTCGACCGGACGGGTGGTCTCGACGTCCTTGCCCTGGGCGTAGATCGGGTGTTTCGCGATCCGGGCGACCAGCCGGTCGTAGTGGCCGACCGGGTCGCCGTCCCCGAAGGCGCAGGTGGCGTCGCGCGCGCAGGCGGTGAGGAAGGCGTCGAGCGCCGCCTCGAACGCCTTGGCCTGCAGCAGGGTCTCCGCGAAGGGGTCGGTGGTCGACATCCTCGGGTCGACCACCGCGTCGAGCACCAGGGCACGCAGGTCGGTCGGGAACAGCGCGGCGTAGGTGGCGCCCAGCTCCGACCCGTAGGAGCCGCCGTACGCGGTGAGCCGCCGCTCGCCGAGCGCGGCGCGCAGGACGTTCACATCACGGGCCGCCGCGGCCGTCGACAGATAGGGCAGCATCTTCCCGCTCCAGCGCTCGCAGCCCTCGGCGACCGCGCGGTCCGACGCCGCCATCCGGTCGAATCCGGCGGGCGCACTTTCGGCTGCCGTACCTCCGGGGGCCGCGCCGCCGCCCGATCCGCTCACCCGCTCGGCGATGCCCGCTCCGGCACCGCCGGCGGCGCTGCCCGCTCCGGCGCCGCCCGCTCCGGCACCGCCCGCGCCACTGCCCGCCCCGGCACCGCCGGCGGACGCAGACCGGGGCCGGGCAGCGCCGGCCGAGGCCGAGACCACCCGCCGCGACGGCGCGCCGACCAGGACGTCGGTGAGCTCCGCGGCCTTCTGCGCGTCGGTCAGGCAGCGGACCGGCGCGCTCGCGCCGACGCCCCGCTGGTCGAACCCGACGATGTCGAACCGGTCCCCGACCGCCGAGTCGAACAGCTGCGGGTAGGTCTTGATCGAGTGGACGCCGGAAACGCCCGGCCCGCCCTCCAGGTAGACGAGCGAGCCGATCCGGCGGGCGGGCTCGTGCGCCGGCCGGCGCACCACCGCCAGGCTGATCGTCCCCGCCGCCGGATGCGCGTAGTCGAGCGGGACGGGGAGCGTCGCGCACTGCACACCGTCACCGCACGCCCGCCAGGCCGACAGCCGGCCGACGCGGGTCGACGGCTCTGCCGCTCCGGCCGCCGGAACCGGCCCGGCAGCGCCCGCGACGGCGATCGCCAGCGCCGCGGCCCACGCTTGCGGCCGGCCCGGCCGGCGACGACGGCGCCGCTCGCGCGCACCGCGCCCGCTCGGGCCGCCTTCCTGCTTGCGCCTTGGCTGGTTCACGGGACCTCGGCTTCCATTGGAAGGCTTGCGGTCTGTGCCAGCGGCCGGGCCACCTCCGCGCCCGGCGCCTCGACCGCACGTCACGTCCGCGACGACCGTGCCGGCTCCGTCCCCCGCCCCGGGCGCGGGCAACCCTCCGGCACGGGAACCGCCCGCCCCGCGTGACCCGACCCGCGACGAGCCGGACGAACGCTACGAACAGGCGGTCGCGCGGACGGGTTGGTGCGTGCGGGCCGCCGAACCGGGAGACTCCGGGGCATGAACTATCCCGCGATGTTCCAGACGCAGGCCGAGGCGCTCATCGCCGCCGCGGCCGGGAACCTCGACGCCCCCGTGCCGTCCTGCCCAGGCTGGGACAACCGCCGGCTGGTCAGCCACGTCGCCCGGCTGCTCGCCTCGACCGCGGCGCACCTGCCACGCGGGGTGGTCGACCCGCCGGCGTTCACCGAGCGTCCGCCGGCGCAGGACGAGGCTCTGGTCGCGCACTACCGGGCCTCACTCGCCGCGACCCTGGCGGCGTTCCAGGCCGTCGACCCGGCCGCTCCCGCCTGGAACTTCACGAACGCGCCGCAGGTCGCCGGTTTCTGGCCGCGCCGGCTGACGCACGAGCTGCAGATCCACGCCTGGGACGCGGCCAGCGCGGTGGGGCCGGCGCCCGAGCTCGATCCGGCGCTGGCCGCGGACGGCATCGACGAGGTGCTGCGGGTCCTGCTGCCGGCGGCCCGCGCGGCCGGGCTCACCTCACACGCCGAGGGCACGGCGCACGTCCATCTCACCGACCCGCTGTTCACCGGTCCGCCGTCGGTCATGGACGAGGCCGCCGCGCCGCCGGCGCCGAACGGCGAGTGGATGGTCGCGCTGGCCGGTGACTCGGTCGAGGTCAGCGAAGGGCACGAGAAGGGGGACGCGGGCCTGCGCGGACCCGCCGGCCCGGCGCTGCTCGCGATCTGGGGCCGGACCGGCTTCGACGGCCCCGGTCTCTCCGCCTTCGGCGACCAGGACCTGCTGACGGCGCTGCGGCCCGGCCGCTGACCGCCGTCCTCCTGGCCCGGCTCACGGACGGGCGGCCCGCCGGCCAGCTCAGCTGCCGAAGTTGGCCTGGATGCGCTGGAGAAGGTAGTCGCGCGCGGTGATGTCCGGATAGCGCCCGGCCGGGCTGGAGATCACGACGTCGGTGTTGGCCTGGGCGAAGAACGCCAACGAGTAGCGCGGGCCCGCGTACTCACCGGGCGCTGGCAGCCGGACCCGGTGGAACGTCGAGGGCAGTGCGTCGTCGCTCCAGCGCATCAGCATGTCGCCGATGTTGCAGGTGATCGCGTCCGCCGTGGCCGGGACCGAGGTCCACCGCTCGCCGTCCGCCTCCGCACCCGGCATCACCTGCAGCCCGCCCTCGCCCTCGCGCTGGAACAGCAGGGTGAGGCAGTCGAAGTCGGTGTGCGCACCGGCCCGCCAGATCCCGGGCGTCGCCTGGGCCTCGGGCGGCACCGGGAAGTAGTGCAGCAGGCGCAGTGTGCTCTGGTAGGTCGGCGCCGCCGGGTCGTGGGCGGCGGTGAAGAAGTCACGCGGGAGGCCGAGCCGGTCGGCGAAGCAGGACAGCACGAGCGTCGCCACCTCCCAGCACCGCCGCTCGAAGCCGAGCATCGTCGCGGCGAAGCCGTCGAGCTCGGCGTCGGTAGGCCACAGCCCGGCCATCCGCGGCCGGGTGACCTGGTAGGACTCCTTCTGGTCCGGGGTGCCGGTCGAGGGGCGGATCTGGGTGAGCTTCTCCCAGCCGGCGTTGGTGCCCTTCCGCAGCGCGTACTGGCCCTTCACCTCGTCCGGCAGGGCGAACAGGGCCTCGGCCGCGCCGAAGGCCCGCTCGACCTCGGCGAGGTCGATTCCGTGGTCGACGAGCTGGAAGAACCCGATGTCGGCCGCGGCCGACCACAGCTCGCCGGTGACCTCCTCGCGCCGGCGTTCGAAGTCGCGCAGCGAGATCCGCCGGATCTCCCGGTCGGTCGCCTCGGTCCCGGCGCCTCCCATCCGGCTCTCGCGCGCCAGTTCGGTCAGGGCGTACTCCGGTGTGGTCATGACGTCGCTCCTGCTCGGACGGCTCGGCGGCGCGCACCGCCCTCTTCCTAGGTTGGGCTGGGGCGTCAGGCTCCGCCGGGGTTTCTACCCATGGCCTGCGACACAGTCGCGGGCTGCCCGCCCGGCCGGGTGGCGCGCAGGTGCCGGCCCGCGGCCGCCGTGACCGTGGTGGTCAGCCGGTCGAGCAGCGGGGATTCGAGGCGCCAGCGCTGCCAGTAGAGGGCGACGTCGACGTGGGTGTCGGTCAGGGTCACGAGCCGCCCGGCGGCGAGGTCGCCGTCCAGCTGCGCGTCGGGCAGCATGCCCCAGCCGAGACCGGCCCGGACCGCTTCGTGGAAGCCGGCCGTGGTCGGCACCCGGTGCGCCGCCGCCGGAGTGGTGAGGACACCTCGCTCCCGGAGCAGCTCGTGTTGCAGGCCGTCCTTCTCGTTGAAGACGAGGAGAGGCATCCGGTCCCAGCGGTAGTCCGCCGTCGCCGGCACCGCCGCACCGTCGGGCGGTCCGTCCGCGCGCCAGCGGGCCGCGAGCTCCGGGGTGGCGGCCGGGCGGTAGCGCAACGTACCGAGCGGCTCACACCGGCAGCCCTGGACGGGGACCGGGTCGCTGGTCACCGCCGCGAGCGCCTCGCCGCCGCGCAGCAGGCCGGCGGAGAACGCCTGGTCCTCGACGTGCAGTCGCAGCACGACGTCGTCCCAGCGCGCGATCTCGGCGACGACGTCGCGGAACCAGGTCTCGAGCGAGTCCGCGTTCACGGCCACCGACAGCTCGACCCGGCCCGACGGGCTGCCGCCAAGCGCCTCGACGGCCTCGGCGTGCAGCAACCTGGTCTGGCGCGCGAGCCGCAGCAGCGCCTCGCCGGCGGCGGTGGGCCGGCACGGCAGTGAACGTCGCACGAGAACCTGCCCGGCGGCCGACTCCAGCGCGCGGATCCGCTGGCTGACGGCGCTCGGCGTCAGGTGCAGGTGGCGGGCGGCCGCGTCGAAGCTGCCCAGCTCGACGATCGCGACGAGCGTGGCCAGCTGGGCGGGCGGCAGCTCCGGGTCCATGAAGTGATGCTAATGATTCTGAAGAATCTTTCGTTGGCCTTCAGGAAGTCCGCCGCCTAGCGTGGCGGCCGTGCTCGCCGCCGCCGCCACCGGTCTGCTGACCGGGTTCTCGCTAATCGTCGCCATCGGGGCGCAGAACGCCTACGTCCTACAGCAGGGGCTCGCCCGCCACCGGGTCGGGACGGTCGTCGTGATCTGCGCCGGCTCGGACCTGGCCCTGATCACGGCCGGGGTCGGCGGCGTCGCCGGCCTGCTGGCCCGCGCCGCGCCGCTGCTGGTCGCCGTCCGCTGGCTGGGCGTCGTCTTCATCCTGTGGTTCGCCGCCGGCTCGCTGCGCCGCGCCGCGCGCCCGTCCGTCCGGTCGATGGGAGGAGACCGGGAAGGCCAACGCGACCCAGGTGTCAGGGCCTCCGTCGGCGCCGGCCGCCAGGTGGCGACCCTCCAGGTGGCGACCGACAGGCACAAGCTGGCCGGCCCGGTCGGATCGGCGCGGGCGGCTGTCGCCGCGCGCTGCGCCGCCCTCACCTGGCTCAATCCTCATGTCTACGTCGACACCGTGCTGGTGCTCGGCACGGTCGGCGGACGGTCGGGGCCGACGGGGCGCTGGTGGTTCGCCGCCGGCGCGGGTGTCGCGAGCATCCTGTGGTTCGTCTGTCTGGGCTACGGCGCTCGCCTCGCGTCGCCCGCCCTTTCCAGCCCCAGAACCTGGCGCATCCTGGACCTCGGGATCGGCCTCACCATGCTGTTCGTGGCCGCCCGCCTCGCCTTCGGCTGACGACCAGGCTCGGCCGCGGCCCTAGGCTCGCCCGAGCCGGCGGGACAGCAGGTCCTCGACCCGACCGACCGGCAGTGCCTCGGCGTGGTGGTCGTCCCGGCCGGTCAGCGAGGTGGCGGTGGTCAGGACGTTGACGACCGCTTCCTCGACGGCCTGCACCGCCGCCTCGTAGAAGGCGTCGAGCCGGCCCCAGGGGATGAACCGCAGGGCCGCGTAGTCGTCGGCGGTCGGGTCCGCCGTCGGGAAGGTGCTGGTCAGGGCGCCGCGATTCGCGGTGGAGAAGGCGAGAACGAGGTCGCCGGAGAAGTGCGAGCCGGTGGTCCCGGTGCGGGCGAGCCCCAGCGGCGCGCGGCGGGCCAGCGACGTGCACTGGCCGGGCAGCAGCGGCGCGTCGGTCGCGAGGACCGCGATGCAGCTGCCGGCGCCGGGTGGCGCCGCCCAGTCGCCGTCCCACCCGCGTGCGTCGGCGTCGGCGTCGGCGTCGGCGAGCAGGCGACCTACCGGAACACCGGCGATCCGCAGCTCGTCGCGACGGCCGAAGTTGGCCTGGACGAAGGCGGCCACGGTGTAGGTGTCCGGGCCGTAGGGCACGACCCGGGACGCCGTGCCGCTGCCGCCCTTGAAGCCGTAGCACATCATTCCGGTGCCGCCGCCGACGATGCCTTCGGGGACCGGCCCGCCGACCGCCGCGTCGATCGCGGCCATCGCGTGGGCCGGGGTGACGTGCGCGCCGTTGATGTCGTTGAGATACCCGTCCCAGGTCTCGGCGACCACCGGGAGCAGCCAGCCGCGGGCCAGGTCCGGCCGGTTGGCGACCACCCAGTCGATCACGCCGCGGTGGCAGGGACCGACGGCGTGGGTATTGGTGATCATGACCGGCAGTGAGAGGCTCCCGGTCTCCGTAAGCCAGGCGTTGCCCGTCATCTCGCCGTTGGCGTTGAACGCGTGCACGCCGGCGGCGACGGCCGAGCCGATCGCGCCGCGGCCGGCCGGCAGGATCGCGGTGACCCCGGTCCGCACCGGCCCGTCGCCAACCCGCAGCGGCCCGTCACCGCTGATCAGCGTCGAGTAGCCGACCTCGACGCCCGGGACGTCGGTGATCGCGTTGAACGGTCCCGGCGTCCCATCGAAGGGTATGCCGTGCTCACGGGCCCGTCGGCGAGGCTCAGCCACGAGTCTCGATCCTGCCGGGCCGGGCCGGGTGGCGACAGTCCTGCGCGGCCGATGTGACCGGCGATCCGCTGCTTCCCCGCGCTGGACACCTACGAGACGTCCGCGGCGGCGAAGCTCCCGGTGCTGATCGCCATCCTGCGTCACATCCTCGACTCGCAGTAGCCATCCGTCCCCACCGAGAGGGACGATTCCCAGGTGACCGCGGCGACTGAGCAGACGAGCGACCCGGCGGAGCGAGTGGGCGACCCCACGCGGGCCTTCGAGCTGGTCGAGCCGCCGCCACTGGCGAGCGCGACCGTCATCCGCGACGAGTTCCTGCGCCTGGACGCCGCGCGCCAGCAGACCGGCTGGGCCCAGGCCCGGGTCGTCGTGCTCGACGCCACGGGGCGGACCCCGGTCGAGCTGCCGGCCCCGCCGGCGGTCCGGCGTCCCGGCGAGCTGGGCGACGCGGTCGAGGGCCGGGCCCGGCTGGTGACCCGCCCGGCGACCGAGCTCGGCGACACGCCGCCGCCTGACGCCGTGCTGCTCGGCGAGGCCGACGGTGTCCTCTACTGGGCGCTGCGCGTCGAGCCGGCCGAGCTCGCGGGAGACGCGCGCTGGCTGAGCCTGTTCACGGTCGGCGGGGAGCTGGCACCGCTGGACGCCGCCCTGCTGACGACGGCGATCGCGCTGCTGACCTGGCACGACCGGGCCCGGTTCTGCGCCAGGGACGGCTCGCCGACCCGGCCGACGAAGGCAGGCTGGGCCCGCGAATGTGCCGCCGAGAACCACGAGGAGTTCCCCCGCACGGACCCGGCGATCATCTGCCTGGTCCACGACGGGGCCGACCAGGTGCTGCTCGCCCGCCAGACCACGTGGCCAGCCGGCCGGATGTCGGTGCTCGCCGGCTTCGTCGAGGCAGGCGAGTCGCTGGAGGCCTGCGTCGCCCGGGAGATCGCAGAGGAGGTCGGGGTCGACGTCCGCGACGTCGGCTATCTGGGCAGCCAGGCTTGGCCGTTCCCCCGCTCGCTCATGGTCGGCTTCCAGGCCGTGGCGGACCCGGCGCAGCCGATCCGGCTGGACGGCGACGAGATCGCCGAGGCGAGGTGGCTGCACCGGGGCGATCTGCTGGAGGCCCTGAAGCGTGGCGACTGGGGCGTGCCCGCCGACGACGGCCAGCTGCTGCTGCCCGGCCGCATGTCGATCGCCCGCACGATGATCGAGTCCTGGGTCGCGGCCGGCTGACCGGACCGGCCCCGGTCAGGCCTGGGTCGCGGGGGTCTGGGGCGCGGAGACCTCGACGCCGAAGCCGGCGAGCAGCCGGCGCAGCGTCCTGGTCGGCAGGCCGATGACGTTGTCCAGGTCCCCGTCGACGGCGGCGACCAGCCGGCCGCCGAGCCCCTGGACGGTGTAGGCGCCGGCCTTGTCGAACGGCTCGCCGGACGCGACGTAGGCCCTGATCTCGTCGTCGGCGAGCACGCGCATCCGGACCGTGGACGTCGCCGCCTCCTGCCGAAGCAGGCCCGTCGCGGTGTCGAGGACGGCGAGCCCGGTCACGACGTGATGGGCCCGCCCGGACAGCCGGCCGAGCGTCGCGAGCGCCGCGGCCTCGTCGGCGGGCTTGCCGAAGATCGTCCCGTCGAGCTCGACCACGGTGTCCCCGCCGATCACGAGCGCGTCGGCCACCCGGCCGGCCACCGCGTGGGCCTTGCGCCGCGCGAGCTGGAGCGCGAAGTCCGCCGGGCCGTCGTAGGCGGCGACCGTCTCGTCGACATCGCTGGTCAGCACCTCGAACGGGATCCCCATGGCCGCGAGTAGCTCGCGGCGGCGCGGCGAGCCCGACGCGAGCACGATCCGTGTGGCGGGCATCGGGCTCCTCTCCTTCCGGGGACCTGGCGTCCTTCCGGGGACCTGGGGCGGCCGGCGGCGGGCCGCGCCAGCGCGCCGGCGTCCCGGTCTAGACAGGTCGCGAATCGTCATTCTCGCGTAACCCGTGGGGTTTCCTCCACAGATACCTTGTTTCTCGCTAGGACGCGCCCCGCTGGCGAGGCGTGGATCCGCCCTCGGTCCGGAGCCGCTGGAGCCTGACGTGACGATCGACGGAAGCGCCCCCCTCACCGACCCCAGCGGCGCGGCCACGCCCGCCAGGACCGATCTCGCCGAGCGTGCCCGCGCGGACGGGATCCGGTTCATCCTCGCGATGTTCGTCGACCTCGTCGGCAAGCCGTGCGCCAAGCTCGTACCGATCGAGGCGGTCGACGCGCTGGTCACGGACGGCGTCGGGTTCGCCGGCTACGCGGTGGGGGCGATCGGCCAGCAGCCGTCCGACCCCGACCTGATGGCCATCCCGGACCCGGCCAGTTACGCCCCGCTGCCCTGGGTCAGGGAGGGCCTCGCCCTGGTGCACTGCGACCCGCACGTCGAGGGGCGGCCCTGGCACTACGCGCCGCGGGTGATCCTCAAGTCGCTGCTCGCCGCCGCCCACGAACGGCGCCTGGAGCTGTTCGCGGGCGCGGAGATCGAGTACTTCCTCGTCGACCGGGGCGCGGACGGCGTGCTGCGGCTGGCCGACCCGCTCGACGTCGCGGCCCGCCCCTGTTACGACGCGCGGGGCCTGACCCGGATGTACGACCACCTCACCGAGGTGTCGACGGCGATGAACACGCTCGGCTGGTCGAACTACGCCAACGACCACGAGGACGCCAACGGCCAGTTCGAGCAGAACTTCGCCTATGCCGACGCGCTGACCACCGCCGACCGCGTCATCACAGCCCGATACCTGATCTCGGTGCTGGCCGAGCGGCGCGCCATGACGGCGACGTACATGCCCAAGCCGTTCGCCGACCGGACCGGCTCCGGGATGCACCTGCACCTGTCGCTGTGGCACGCGGGCACACCGCTGTTCCCGGCCGGCGACCCCGCCGCGCCGTTCGGCCTGTCCGACGTGGCCCACCGCTTCCTCGCCGGCATCCTGGAGCACGCGCCGGCCCTGCAGGCGGTGCTCGCGCCGACGGTCAACTCCTACAAGCGCACCGGCGCCACGTCGACCCGCTCGGGCGCGACCTGGTCGCCGCGCCGAGCCACCTACGGCGGCAACGACCGCACCCACTACGTGCGGATCCCGGACCGCGACCGCATCGAGCTGCGCGGCGGCGACGGCTCCGCGAACCCCTACCTCGCGCTGGCCGCGGTGCTCGCCGCCGGGCTCGACGGTGTCGAGCGGGCGCTGGACCCGGGCCTGCCCGGCGACGGCGGCCCGGCCCGGCCGGACCTGCCGCCGACCCTGCTGCACGCGGTGGAGGCGCTGGGCGCCGACCCGGTCGTCACCGCCGGGCTGGACGCCGCCGGGCCCGGCGTCGCCGACTACTTCGCGGCCCTCAAGCGGGCCGAGTTCTTCGAGTGGCACTCTCACGTCGGCGCCTGGGAGCACGACCGCTACCTGACCGCCTTCTGAACCCCCCGCTGACCGCCGAGACCGGCGGAACGCTGACCATCGAAGGGAGAGCGGGCCCGTGTGCGGGATCGTCGGGCTTCATCTGCGCGACCCGGAGCTGTATCCCCAGCTCGGCCGCCTGCTGGAGACCATGCTGGGCCAGGTCGCCGAGCGTGGCCCCGACTCGGCCGGCGTCGCCGTCTACGGTGACCGCCGCCGCTGCCCGGCGGGCCACACCGCCGTGTCGGTGCTGCTGCCGGGCGGCGGCCAGCCCTCCGATCCGGCCCGGGCGGGCCTCGAAGCCGCCGTGCGAGCCGCGTTGCCAGGCACCCCGGAGATCCTCGTGACGGCGGCCGGGGCAACCACCGTCCTCGCCGCTCCCGTCGCCCACGACGTGCTCGAAGACGCGGTCCGCCGGTCCGCCCCCGCGGCCCTCATCGTCGGGGTGGGCCGGGACCTCACCGTCTACAAGGGCATCGGGAGCCCCAGGAAGCTCGCCGCCACCTACGACCTGGCGAACGCCCAGGGCTGGCAGGGCCTCGCGCACACCCGGATGGCCACCGAGTCCGCCGTGGTGCCGGAAGGCTGCCACCCGTTCTCGGTCGGCCCGGACCAGTGCCTCGTGCACAACGGCTCCTTCGCCAACCACGCGACGATCCGCCGGGAGCTGATCGCCGAGGGCGTCCAGTTCGACTCGGAGAACGACTCCGAGGTCGGCGCCAGGTTCGTCGCGGCCCGGCTCGCCGACGGCGACGATCTGGACAAGGCGCTGCGCCTGCTCTGCGACCGGTTCGACGGTTTCTACACCCTGCTCGTCACCAGCGACGACGGCTTCGCGGTCGTGCGCGACGCCATCGCCTGCAAGCCCGCGATCATCGCCGAGACCGGCGCCTGGGTCGCGATGGCGTCGGAGTTCCGAGCCCTGGCCGACCTCCCCGGCATCGACACCGCCCGGATCTACGAGCCCGAGCCCGAAAGGGTCTACGCATGGCGCCGCTGAGCGGAGGAGATCGCGAGCGGAGGTCTTGTCCGAGGGACGAGGACGAGGCCGTAGCTCGCGGTCGACGGAGCGAAGCAGAGACACCGAGCGGAGGAGATCGCGAGCGGAGGTCTTGTCCGAGGGACGAGGACGAGGCCGTAGCTCGCGGTCGACGGAGCGAAGCAGAGACACCGAGCGGTCCGGTCGTCGGCGACACCGGGACCGTCACGTTCGATCTCGCCACGAGCCCGCTGCGGGAGCTGAACAGCGAGCTGCACGCTCCGACGGCGCGGTGCTATGAGGTCTTGCGTCCGCAGGGGGCGCACGCGATCGCCGCCGGGGTGCACGCGCCGTTGGCGATCGACGTGCGAGGCCATGCCGGCTACTACTGCGCCGGCATGAACGACGGCGCGACGATCACCGTGCACGGCAACGTCGGCACCGGCGTCGCCGAGAACATGATGTCCGGCGTCGTGCGGGTCCGCGGCGACGCGTCGCAGTCGGCCGGCGCGACCGGGCACGGCGGCCTGCTGGTGATCGAGGGCTCCGCCTCGATGCGCTGCGGGATCTCGATGAAGGGTGTCGACATCGTCGTCGGCGGCGACATCGGCCCGATGAGCGCGTTCATGGCGCAGGCCGGGCGACTCGTCGTCTGCGGCGACGCGGGCGACGGCCTCGGCGACTCGATCTACGAGGCGCGGATCTACGTGCGCGGCAAGGTCGGCTCCCTCGGGGCGGACTGCGTCGAGAAGGAGCTGCGCGCCGAGCACGTGGCGGAGCTGGCCGCGCTGCTCCTGGCCGCCGGCATCGAGCCGGCCGGTGAGCTCGCGCCCGAACGGTTCCGCCGCTTCGGCTCCGCCCGTGGGCTCTACCACTTCGCCGCGGGCAACTCGGCCGCCTACTAGGAGCGTTCCATGGCAGCGTCACCTGAGGCCACGAACGGGCCCGAGTCACCTGAGGCCACAAGCGGGCCCGAGTCGCTTGAGGCCACAGACGGGCCGGCGTCGCCAGAGGCCACGTACGGGCCCAGGCGGGCTACGGGCGGTCGCGGGCCGGACCCGGCCTCGCTCGGCCTGCGGGAGTCCTACACCTTCGACCGGGCCACGATCGCCGGCATCCAGCGCGCCGCGGCGACCGGGGTCTACGACATCCGGGGCGGGGGCGCCAAGCGCCGGCTCCCCCATTTCGACGACCTGCTCTTCCTCGGCTCGTCGATGTCCCGCTATCCGCTGGAGGGCTACCGCGAGAGGTGCGGCACCGACGTCATCCTCGGCGACCGCAACGCCCGGTACCCCTTGCGGCTGGCGATCCCGGTGACGATCGCCGGGATGAGCTTCGGCGCGCTGTCCGCGCAGGCCAAGGAGGCCCTGGGCCGGGGCGCGTCCGAGATCGGCACCTCCACCACCACCGGCGACGGCGGGATGACGCCCGAGGAACGTGGCCAGTCCAAGCACCTCGTCTACCAGTACCTGCCGTCCCGGTACGGCATGAACCCGGCCGACCTGCGCCGGGCCGACGCGATCGAGGTCGTGCTCGGCCAGGGCGCGAAGCCGGGCGGCGGCGGCATGCTGCTCGGCCAGAAGATCTCCGACCGGGTCGCCGGGATGCGGACCCTGCCGCCCGGGATCGACCAGCGCTCGGCCAGCCGCCACCCCGACTGGACCGGGCCCGACGACCTCACCATCAAGATCCTCGAACTGCGCGAGATCACCGACTGGGAGAAGCCGATCTACATCAAGATCGGCGGATCACGCACCTACTACGACGTGAAGCTCGCGGTCGCGGCCGGCGCCGACGTGGTCGTCGTCGACGGCATGCAGGGCGGGACCGCCGCGACCCAGGACGTCTTCATCGAGCACGTCGGACTCCCGACGCTGGCCGCGATCCCGCAGGCCGTCCAGGCCCTCCAGGAGCTGGGCCTGCACCGCAAGGTCCAGCTCGTCGTCTCCGGCGGGATCCGGACCGGGGCCGACGTCGCCAAGGCGATGGCGCTCGGCGCGGACGCGGTGGCGATCGGCACCGCGGCACTGATCGCGCTCGGCGACAACGATCCGCGTCACGCCGACGAGTACGCGGCGCTCGGCTCGGCGGCCGGGTTCTACGACGACTACCAGGACGGCCGCGACCCGGCCGGCATCACCACCCAGGACCCGGAGCTCGCCAGCCGCCTCGACCCGGTCGACGGCGGGCGGCGGATCGCCAACTACCTGCGGGTCCTGACGATGGAGGCCCAGGCCATCGCGCGGGCCTGCGGCAAGTCGCACCTGCGCAACCTGGAGCCCGAGGACCTCGTCGCCCTCACCATCGAGGCCGCCGCGATGGCCCGGGTCCCGCTCGCCGGCACCGACTGGATTCCCGGGCAGGGCCGGTGACCTTGACGGCGGACGTCGTCATCGTCGGCGGTGGGCTGGAGGGCACGTCGGCGGCCTGGAACCTGACCCGCCAGGGCGTCACCGACGTCGTCGTGTGCGAGCGCGCCACGGTCGGCTCCGGCGGCACGGGGAAGTCCAGCGGGATCGTGCGCTGCCACTACGGGGTCTCGTCGCTGGCCGCGATGGCGGCGGACAGCCTGGAGCTGTTCGAGAACGCCGCCGAGCTGCTCGGCACCGAGATCGGCTTCCACCAGACCGGCTACGTCGTCGGTGTCGGCGAGACCAATGTCAGCGCGCTGCGGGCCAGCCTCGCCGCGCAGCGCGCGGTCGGCGTCGACACCGAGGAGATCGACGCGAGCGAGGTCGCCCGGCTGTGGCCGGCGGCCCGGCTCGACGACTTCGCCGCGTTCGCCTGGGAGCGGCGCGGTGGGTACGGCGACGCGTATTCCACCGCGCAGGCCTACGCGGCGGCGGCGCGGCGGGCCGGGGTGACCGTGCGGCAGGACTGCCCGGTGACGGAGATCCTCGTCGCCGACGGCCGGGCGACCGGCGTGCGGCTGGCGGACGGCTCGGCGATCGGGGCCGGCGCCGTCGTGCTCTCGGCCGGGCCCTGGTCCGTCCCGCTCCTGGCGGCGCAAGGGATCGACCTGCCGATCACGGTCCACCGGGAGGAGATCGTCCTGGTCGACCCGGGCGCCGGCCTCGGCAGCGTGCCCGTCTTCTCCGACCTGGTGTCCCTCCAGTACGTCCGGCCGGAGGCCTCCGGGGAGATCCTGTTCGGCAACAGCGACCTGTCCGAGCCGTCTCCCGCGGACCCGGACACGTACTCCAACCAGGCGACCGAGGCGTGCCTGGAACGGGCCGCCGCCAAGATGACCCACCGGTTCCCGGGCCTGGCGGGCGCGGGCGTCGCCAGCAGCTACGCCGGCTGCTACGACGTCACCCCCGACTTCAACCCGGTGATCTCGATGGGCCCTTTCGACGGGCTGGTCATCGCGGCTGGCTTCAGCGGCCACGGGTTCAAGATCTCTCCCGCGGTCGGGCGGCTGGTCGCGGACCTGGTCGTCGACGGCCGCAGCCACGACCCGCGGATTCCCGAGTCCGACTTCCGGTTCACCCGCTTCGCCGAGAACGACCTGTTGCGCAGTCCGCACCCCTACGTCGGCGCGGGTGAGATGCGCTGACCCACCCGCTCGCACCTGCCCCACGGCGTCCCGGATCTGCCCGGGGGCCCGCCCAGGCTGACGACCGGCCTCGACTGGCCGTGGGCACCTATCCTTCGATCATGGACGGCCAGCGTGCGTGACGACGAGCCAGCGGATCTGGCCGCGCAGCCGGCGGCGGGCCCGGCGGCCCGGGAGGTCGACGCCGCCCCGTCCCAGGAGGGCCGGCTCGAACGGCTCATCGCGGCCCAGGTGCGCCGGCTGCGCCAGGCCGCCGGGCTCACGCTCGCCGAGTTCGCCACCCGCAGCGGCATCTCCAAGCCCATGCTCTCCAAGATCGAGAACGCGAACACCAGCTGCAGCCTGACCACGCTCGCCCGGCTGGCCGACGCCCTCGACGTGCCGGTCACCGCGCTGTTCCGCGGCGCCGACGACCAGCGTGAGGCCGTCTTCACCCCGGCCGGCGCGGGCGGCAGGATCGTCGCCCGCGGCACCCGGATCGGCCACGACTACACGTTGCTCGGCGGCCTGCGCGGCCCGCACAAGCGGATGGAGGCCCACCTGGTCACCCTCACCGAGCGCAGCGAGACCTTCCCCCTGTTCCAGCACGCCGGCACCGAGCTGCTCTACATGCTCGACGGCGAGATGGTCTACAGCCACGGTGGCTCCAGCTACACGCTTCGCCCTGGGGACGCCCTCCAGCTCGACGGCGAGGGCGTCCACGGCCCGCAGGAGCTGATCTCCCTACCAATCCGCTTCCTCTCCGTCGTCGCCTACGGCGCCTCGGAGGCGGCTGAGTAGGAGCCTGCGCCAAGCAGCCCCAGCCCAGTCATGTGCCGTGGTCGGGGTTCGCCTCGCCCGGCGTGCGGACCGCGCGCCCGCTGCGACGGTCCAGGCCGGGCCCGCTGCCGCGGCGTGGGCTGCGTCACCGGTCGCGGAGGCTCATTCCGTCGGGGTTCCAGTCGAGCGACCAGCCGTAGCGCAGTGCGGCCTCCGCCTGCGGCCCAGCCAGGAACTCATCCTCTCGCCGGATGACCAGGTCGTCCTGGGCGACGTGGAAGGACGCGACGACGCAGGTCCGCGACCCGGCCGGCGCCGCACCGAGGCGAATCTCGAGGTTCTCGCCGGTGCGCGCGCCGACGGTGAGGACCGGCCGCAGCAGGTCCCATTCCGGCGCTCCGTGCAGCCCGTAGGCGAAGGCGAAGAACCGCTTGAACGTGGCCAGCGCGTGCAGGTCGACGAACGTCGTCTGGCCCTCGTGCTCGTCGCGCGGGGTGAGGGCCAGGACCTGGCGGCCGGACACGCCGGAGCCGGGCGCGCTGGTGGCGCCGCCGAGGGTCTGCAGAACGCCGGAGCTGCCGTCGAGCGACTGCCACAGGCAGCCGAGCTGAAGGTCGCTCGGGCGCGGCAGCCCGGTCCTGGTGGTCAGCGCGGTCCAGCGCAGCGTGACGGTAAGCGAGCCCGAGCCGCGTTTCTCGGCGGTCCAGGCGGTCGCGGGGTGGCCCTCATCGAGCACGGTGACATGTTCGAGCCGCTGCCGGTAACGGGCCGAACGCTCACCGAAGACCACGGCGCGCGGCCCGTCGCCCGCCGATCGGCCCGAGCCGGCCGCTCCCGGCTGGCCACCGCCTCCCGGCTGGCCACCAGCTGCCGGCCGGCCACCGAGGTCGAGCGCCGAGTGCCCGGGCGCCTGACCCGCGCCCGGCCCTGCGGCGTAGGAGCCGCTGCCAAGATCCAGCGACGCGCCGCTGCCCGGGGAAGGCGCCTGCCCAGCCGCGGGCGACCCGCCAGCGGTCTCATCGTCGAGGTCGAGTGACGAGCGGCCCCCAGCGGGCCGACCGACGGCCGGTGGTGGCGCCTGCGCGCTGCCACCCAGGTCGAGCGCGGAACGACCTCCCGGCGAGGAGGGCCCGGCGGGCAGCGGGCTGGCCTCGTCCAGGTCGAGCGGTGACCCGGCCGCCGGCCGGCCCGCCGCGGGCGGCCCAGGCTGAGCGGTCGGCGCGGGCGGTGGCGCCGGCCTCGCCGGCGCAGGCGCGGCTGGCCGAGAGGTCGGCGCGGGCGGTGGCGCCGGCCTGGCCGGCGCGGGCGGGACGGGCCGGGGCGGCGCGGCCGGCGGGCGCGGCGTCACCGGTGGGCGGGAGAACACCGGGCCTCGCTCGCCTGACCGCGCGGTCACGGCCGGCCGGGGCTGGTGACCGCCCGCCGTCTGCCCCGCCGGCCCGGGCCGCGCCGGAACAGCAGCCGGCGCGGCGTGCGGCGGCGGGTGCAGATGGTCTGCGACCTTGCGCCGGGACCGGGTCGGCGACGACCGGGTCACGAATGCCGCGACGTCGGCCGGACGGGCGGCGGCGACCTCGTGCCCGTTCTCGGCCAGGCCCGGCAGACCGTTGGTGTAGCCCTGCCCGACGGCGCGGAACTTCCAGGTCCCGGCGTGACGGTAGAGCTCGCCGAAGACCATCGCGGTCTCCCGGCCGGTCTCCGGGGTGACGTCGTGCCGGGCGATCTCGACGCCGTCGGCTTGGTTCAGCACCCGGATGTAGGGGCCGCCCACCAGCCGGAACGTCTGCCGCCGGGCGGCGGCGTCGAAGATGGCCGCGCCGAGCCGCAGGCGGGCGACTGCTGGCGGGATCGCGGCCAGGGTGACGACGAGCGTCTCCACGTCGACGACGTCGGCATGGCCGGCGGTCGCCCTGGTGGCCACGCCCTCCGCCGGGTTCGGCGTCTGGTGGGCGAGCAGCACCCCAGGCGAGCCGCCGTCCGTGCCGGACTGGTCGACGACGATGACGCCGTCCACCTCCAGGGCGGCCGCGCCGCCGGGCTGGTCGCGCCAGCCGAGCTCGACGCGGACCTGTTCGATGCCCGGGGCGGCGTCGGTCAGCCGCAGGTTGCCGCCCTTCGGCAGGGTCACGCTCATCGGGCGCCGGCCCGGTCGGGGGCGCCGGCCCGGTCGCGGGCGCCGGCCCGCGCCCCGCCCGCGGGATCGGGCAGCCACGCCGTCGTCCTCGCGCGGACGACGGGGCGCGGACGTCGACGGTCCAGGTCTTCAGTGGTCAAGGCAGGTCGCCCGGTCAGTCGAGGTCGAGGTCGGAGCGGCGGAACTTGGCGTCCAGGAAGCGCGCCTGGATCGCGAGCTTCGCGGCATCTCCGGTGTACACGAGATCCTGCAGCTCGTTCACGCCTTCGTCGAGCAGCACCAGCTGGCGGATCAGGTCGTCGGCGGGCGAGCTGCCGGTGACGCCCGGCCGTTCGGCGTACCGCGCCGGCAGCGCCAGGTAGTCACCGAGGGCGCGGGGCAGGTAGTCGTTGATGATCGCGGTGAGGTTGCGCAGCTCCTCGGCCTGGGCGGACCGGGCCTCGATGTAGCGCAGCAGCGGGCGCAGCACGTCGTCGATGTCGCGCACCACCGGCACCGCGCCGGGTGGCAGCCGGGCGCCGTCCCGGTCCGCCTGGGCGACGATCCCGGCGAGCTCGGCCCCCAGCTCGCGAGCCCGCCCGGCGGCCTGCGACCGCGGGTCCTCCTCGCCTGGGGTGACGCGGGCGCCGCTGCCGGGTTCCGCCTCGTCTCGCCGTCGCCGGAACACCGCTCCTCCTGTCCGTCCCTCAGGCCGAGCGGGGCGCCGTGCCGGCCGTGGTCAGTCCTCGCCCGCGCTCAGCGCTCGTTCGCCCGGGCCCGTTCCAGGTACGACCTCGACCGCCCCACCTGGGTCTCCAGCGCCGCGACCGTCGTCGCCATGCTGTCGACCGCCTTCGCGCGGTAGGTGTCGATCGCGTCCATCGTCGCGAAGATGTTGTCGAACGCGGTCTGCAGCGCCTCCACGCTGACCGTGCTGGAGGCGGCCTGCTCCTGGATCTCGGCCGACTGGGTGCGCAGCAGCTCGCTGGTTCGCACGATCATGTCGTTCGTCGTGGCGTTCAGCGCGTTGATCTGGTCGAGCACCAGCTTCTGGTTCGCCAGCGCCTGCGCGACGATCACCGCGGTGCGCAGCGCGGCGACGGTGGTCGTCTGCGCCCGGTCGACGCCCTTGATCAGCTCGATGTTGTTCTTGCGGACCAGGTCGAGGGCCAGGTAGCCCTGCACGCTGACGGCCAGCTGGGTGAGCAGGTCCTGCTGGCGCTGGCGGATGGGGAACAGCGCGTCGGAGCTGAGCGACTCGGCGGCCTTCGGGTCGGTGTACCGCAGCTGCTCGACCTTCGTCGAGACCGCGCCGTCCAGCGCCTTGGCCAGGGTCGCGTACTCGGTGAGCTTGCCCATCGCCGTCCACAGGTTCGCCTTCTCCTGCTCGATGGCAGCGTTGTCCTGGCGCAGCTCGTCCTGGCCCGAGCCGAGCGCGGTGATGATCGCGTCGAGCTGCTTCTGGGCCGACTGGTAACGCTGGAAGTAGGCGGCGATCTTGTTGCCCATCGGCACCATGCCGAGCAGCTTGCGAGCGCCCTTGAGGTCGGCGCGGCCCGGGTCCAGGTCGGTCACCGTCTGCCGCAGCTCGACGAGCGTGCCGGCCACCCGGGTCTGCGCGTCGCCGACCGGCCCGCCACGGCCGCGGCTGGCCTTCATCGCCGCCGCCGGCCGGTCGAGCATCCGGTTCGACACCCGGGCCGACGCGACGATCTCCCGCTCCCCCATCCGGGCGATGTCGTTGACCTTCTCCTGGAAGGCGGGGCTGCGCGGATCCTGGCTCGCGAGCTCGTCCGCGAAGGCAGCGGCCCGCTGGCGCAGCTGGGCCCGCGTCGACTCGTCGATCGGGACCAGGCTGTCGACCTGGTCGTCCGGAATCACGGCCACCGGTGCCGGCGGCGTCAGCTGAACCGGGTTCACGCCGGGCTTGGTCGTGGTGACGGTCGGCGGCGTCAGTGGCCCACCGAGGTTCAACGCATCCGACATCTCAGCCCTCCCGCCGCACCCCGCCGTCCATCGCTCTCGGCAGTGCTCGTCTTCACCACTGCTCACGCGGGGTTTTCCACTGTCCACGACCCTACGCCGACATATCTAGCAGAAGGCCCTGCGCGCGTCGGTCGTCCAGCGGACAGGCTGGAAGCGGCGGGTGGCCGGGCTCGATCGGTGATCGTCTGCCGGCTCGGCGGGCGGGGCCGGGCGGCTCCGGGACACCGTCAGACGTCCCGGAGCCACCTGCCCCGTCGGGTCAGCCCATGATCGGGCCGACGGTGAGCTGCTGGACCGAACGGTTCAGGCAGGCGTTCGTGCCCTTGGCCGACAGATAGCGCGGGAAGCCGCCGCGCGGAGCGGTGATCCGCAGGCCAGCCGCGGGTCGGTACGTCTTCGCGGTGTCACAGCCGACCTGCAGGCCCGCGTGGACCTCGCGCAGCGTGATCCTCGCCTTCCCGCCGGGCCGGAGCGTCACGACCTTGGGCGGGCCACCGGTGCGGGCGGCCGTGGCACCGAGCTGGCGACCGCGCCCGTCCACGAACGCCACACCCGGATAGCCGCTCACGAAGCAGGTCCGCCCACCGACGTTGGTGTAGGTGATCGTCCAGTAGGTGCTGCCGGCGGCGCCTTCGGTCTCGGTGACCGACGGGCTCAGCGCCGCGCAGGGAAACCCTCGGTGCTCGGGGACCGGGCGCTGGGCCGGCGGCCGGCCCGCGGCGGCTCCGGTAGCGGCGGCGCACACGACGCCAGCCGACAGGGCTGCGGCCACCACAGACTGACTGATCCATCGCATGGCCTCTCCCTTCGCGCCCACAGGCGCGCCGTCGCGACGGTCACGACGGTCGCCACGACTTCCCGCGCGACTGAATGGCGACGGTCCGTCAACCGACGGTGACGCTCCGACTCAGTCTCACGGGAAGCGTCCTTCCCCGGAAAGCGGCAGCCGAACACAGACAGTGACCGCGAGACTTGCCGCCGAAGCCGCACCCACCGCGGCCGACCGGACGGAACCTCGACACCAGGTCACCCCGACAATCGTTCGCCCGACTGACGTAGTAGTTTGTAGTAGTCCAGGCGGGACGACGGGCGGAGACGATCGTGGTGCGTGACAGGGCCTTGTCGCCGCCGGCCACTGAAGATGGACAACCAGCCGGCCACCCACGCCGCGAGCGGGCCGCGTGCGGGAGCGCGTGATGCGCGGGACCGTCGCCGTCGTCGACGACGACCACGTCCTGTGCGCGACGATCGTCCGGGTGCTGCGGCTCGAGGGGTTCGCCGTCGCCTGGTCCGCCGGTAGCGGAGACGAGGCGCTGCGCCGGGCGGAGGGCGCCGCGCGACCGGACGCGTTGCTTCTGGACATCACGCTGCCCGACACCGACGGTCGCGACCTGCTGGGCGCGCTGCGCGGCCGTGGCGTCGCCGCGCCGGCGCTGCTGCTGTCCGCCAAGGGCTCGACAGCCGACAAGATGCTCGGCTTCGGCGCCGGCGCCGACGACTACCTGACGAAGCCGTTCGCGATCGACGAGCTGCTCGCGCGCCTCGACGTGCTCGTGCGCCGCTCCCCCGTCCCCGCGGCCCGGGAGCTGCTGCTCGACCCGGTCCGCCACATCGTCGCCGGGCCGGCCGCGGCGGCCCCGCTTTCGCCGACCGAGTACCGCCTGCTCGCCGCGCTGGTCAGCCGGCAGGGCGAGGTGGTCCGGCGGGCGAGCCTGATCTCCAGCGCGTGGCCGCCTGGCGCGGTGGTCCGGGAGAACACCCTGGACAGCTACGTCACGAGGCTGCGGCGCACCCTGCGCGTCATCGGAGCGACGTCGTCGATCGCCACCGCCCGCGGCGTCGGCTACCGGCTCGACTGATGCGGCGCCGGCTGGTGCTGCTCACCGTCACGGTGCTGGCGGCCTCACTCGCCCTGTTCACGGTCGCGTTCTGGCTGCTGCTGCACGGCTGGCTGCGTCACGACGCCGGCGTTCTGCTCGCCTCGCGGGCGCGGGCCGCCACGGCGCTGGTCGCCGTCGACGCCGGTCGGCTGGTACTCGAGGAGACCCCGGGCGACGAGGCGGTGGAGCCGGCGCTCTGGCTGTACGACCCCGGGCTGACGCTGGTCGCCCGCCCGCCCGGCGATCGCTCGCTCGACCAGGCCACCCGGGCGTTGGCCTCCGGCGGTCCGGGCACTCGGGTCGTCGGCCAGGTGGAGCTGCGTGCCATGACGGTCCAGGACGGGACTCGCCATGTCGGCATGGTCGTGGTCGCCTTGAGCCTTGCTCCGTACACGCACAGCGAGCGGCTGGCCCTCGGCGCGGCGGCGCTGCTCGACGTCCTGGTGTTGGCCGGCGCGGCGCTGCTCGCCCGCCGGCTGGTCGGCTCGGCACTGCGCCCGGTGGCGGCGATGACGGCGTGTGCCCGCGCGTGGGGCGCGCACGTCCCGGACCAGCGGTTCGGCCTCGGCCCACCGCGCGACGAGATCACCGGCCTCGCGGCGACCCTGGACGGGCTGCTCACCAGGCTCGCGGCGAGCCTTCGCCACGAGGCGCTGGTCACCTCGCAGATCGCCCATGAGCTGAAGGCACCGCTGACCCGGCTGCGTGCCGTCGCGGAGACCTCCGCCCGCTACGACACGCGCAGCGAGCCGCTGCGCGCCACGCTGGGCCAGGTCGTCGACGAGGTCGACCAGCTCACCGGCGTCGTCGAGACCCTGCTGAAGGCACACGGCGGCTCGGCGACCACCGGCGAGGTCGATCTCGTCGCCGTCGCCCACCGGGTCGCGCGGGCCGCGCCGTCCGGGACGCCGGTGACCGTCAACGGGACCGCCGGCGTGGCCCTCTGCGACCCGGAACTGGCGGAACGGATGCTGGCGCCGATCGTGGCCAACGCGCTGCGCTACGCCCGCGGGTCGGTCGCCCTGCGCCTGGACCGGCCCGGCGTGACCGCCGGCGGCCGGGCGGCGGTCCGGCTCGCCGTCCTCGACGACGGGCCGGGGTTCGCCGCCGGTGAGGCGGAGGCGGTATTCGAGCCGGGCTACCGGGGGGCCGCCTCGACCGGCGACGGCGCCGGGCTCGGCCTCCCGTTGGCCCGCAGGCTTGCTCGCCTCGCGGGCGGCGACGTCCGGGTGGTTCCCGAGGCACGCGGCCACGTGGTCCTCACGTTGCCCGCGCTCCCGGACGCCGGCTGGGACGACGCCGGGCTCGGCACCACCAGACCGCCGCTCGCCGCCGCCAGCACCCTGGGAGGGCAGGGCGCCAGCGGCCGCGAGGTGGGAGCGACCGGATGACCGGCCGCCGTCTAGCGCTGGCCGAACCGGCCAGCCGCCTCGTCCGCCCAGGCGCCGTCCTCCGACGCCGCGGCGTAGTCCCGGGCCGTCGGGATGACCGCCGGGTCAGCGACGGCGGCACCGTCCGCCCTGCCCGCCTGGACCTCCGTGCGGTCTCTCCCTGTGACGGTCAGGTAGACCACCGTGAGGATGATCGCGGCCAGGAACAGCAGGCTCGTGCCCAGCGTGCCGAGGCCCGAGCCACCCTCGTCGGGGGCGCCGCTGAGGTAGTCCCCGGTCGAGCCACCGAGCGGGCGGGTCAGCACGTAGGCGATCCAGAACGACACCATCGGCCCGAGGCCGAAGAACTGGTGCGCCACGAACACGACCGCGATCGCGGCGGCGAAGGTGATGACCGCGGTCAGCGGGGTGAAGCTCAGCCGGTCGACCAGCAGGTCGCCCGATGCCGTGCCGAGGGCGAAAGTGAACAGCACGACGAGCCAGTAGTACGCCTCACGCCGGCTGGTCACGATGCTGTGGATCGACAGTGTGCCCTCGGACCGGTACCAGGACACGAAGGTCAGCGCCAGCAGCGCGGAGAAGGCGATCGTGCTGACGATCAGGCTCACGTGCGCGCCGTCGGTGAGGTTGTCGGTCACCAGTGTGCCGACGACGCTGATCAGCACCACCGCCGTCCAGTAGACGCCCGGGACATACCGGTCGAGCCGGAACTGGGCGACCAGGGCGATGACGAGCAGCACCGCCATCAGCAGCGTCGTCCTACCGAGGCCGAAACCCAGCGTGCTGTTGATGTAGTCGGCCGCGCTTTCCCCGACCGTCGTACAGAGGACCTTGATTATCCAGAAGTAGACGGTTATCTCCGGGACCTTGTTGAACATCGTCCGGCCCGCGCGCCGCCGGCTTCCAGCCGAGTTTGTCAGGTTCACGCTGGAGACGCTTTCACCGCCGACCTGAAAACAACCTGACCAGCGTCGGCTGGCGCCGGGCCTGGGCCCGGACCGGCTCCGGCACGCTGATATGTATATGTTCGCGCGGCATTTCACTGACAAGACCGAAGACCTGCATGGTGCGCCGCGACCGCGCGGCCGGCATCGGCGCAGAAACCGAAGGGAACGTAATGACTTCGTCATCCCGAGGCGGGAGGCGGCACGCGGCACGGCAGATCGCGGTGAAGGTGCCCGAGATCACCGTCATGTTCTGGATCGTGAAGGTCCTCACGACGGGAATGGGTGAGGCCGCATCCGACTTTCTCGCCAACAAGAGCGTCCCGGTGGCCGCCGCGCTCGGGCTGCTCGGGTTCGCCGTCGGCATGGTGCTGCAGCTGCGCACCCGCAGGTATGTCACCGCCGTCTACTGGTTCGCGGTCGCGATGGTGGCCGTGTTCGGCACGATGGCGGCCGACGGCTTCCACAAGCTGATCGGCCTGCCGTACCCGGTGGTGACCACCGGCTATGCGATAGCCCTGGCCGTGATCTTCTATCTGTGGAACCGGTCCGAGGGCACACTGTCGATCCACAGCATCAACAGCCGCCGGCGTGAGGTCTTCTACTGGCTGACCGTGCTGGCGACGTTCGCCCTCGGCACGGCCGCGGGTGACCTCACCGCGTTCACGCTGAACCTGGGCTTCGGGGCGTCCATCGTCCTCTACGCGGTTCTGATCCTGGTGCCGCTCGTCGCCTACCGGATGCGTTGGATGAACGAGGTCGTCGCGTTCTGGTTCGCCTACGTGCTCACCCGCCCGTTGGGGGCGTCGATCGCCGACTGGCTCGGCAAGGACAAGAAGCTGCACGGCCTGGGCTACGGCGACGGGACGGTCACCGTCATCGCCGCGGTCCTGATCGCCGCCCTCGTCGCCTACCTGGCATGGACCGGGGCCGACGTCCAGGCCCGCGACGCCGCGGCGCCGGTCGCGCCCGCACGGACCGCGCCCAGACGAACGGCACCCGCACGACCGGTGCCCGGCCAGTACGGCGAGACCTACCGAGACGTCCCCTATGGCGAGCCCTACGGCAACCGGCGCACCGTCGAGGCGGAACCGACAGACTGGTGAACGGTCGCGGACACGCAGGGAGCGCGGGAGGTGGCGGGTGCGGGTAAACGGCACACTCGGCGGCCTGGAGACGGCGGCGAGCCAGGCGATCGCGGCGAAGGCCGCGGGCTACGACGGGGTGTGGACCGGCGAGGTCAGCTCGGACCCGTTCCTGCTACTGGCAGTCGCGACCCCGGCGACGTCCCGGCTGGGGCTGGGCACGTCGATCGCGGTGGCGCTGGCCCGTTCCCCCGTGGCGCTCGCCTACACGGCCAACGACCTGCAGCGCTTCTCGGGCGGGCGGTTCTCACTCGGCCTCGGCTCGCAGGTGAAGGCCCACATCACCCGGCGGTTCTCGATGCCCTGGAGCCGGCCCGCGGCGCAGATGCGGGAGTTCGTGCTCGCGATGCGGGCGGCGTGGTCGAGCTGGGAGCAGGGCACGCCACTCGCCTTCGAGGGCCTCAAAGGCCCAGATCGCTCAGCCCAGGGTGGTCGTCCGGCCGGCGGCCGATCGGCCAGTGGCAGAGCCGGTCGGACTCCGCGATCGGCAGATCGTTGATGCTGGCGTGCCGGCGGACCATCAGGCCGTCGGCGTTGAACTCCCAGTTCTCGTTGCCGTACGAGCGGTACCACTGACCCGAGTCGTCGTGGCACTCGTAGGCGAACCGGACCGCGATCCTGTTCGCGCCGAACGCCCACAGCTCCTTGATGAGGCGGTAGTCCAGCTCCCTGGTCCACTTGCGGGCCAGGAACTCGACGATCTCCGCGCGGCCGGTGACGAACTCGGCGCGGTTCCGCCACCGGCTGTCCTGCGAGTAGCCCAGGGCGACCGCGCCGGGATCGCGGCTGTTCCAGGCGTCCTCGGCCCGGCGCACCTTCTCCCGGGCGCTCTCCTCGGTGAACGGCGGCAGCGGCGGGCGGGGTGAGTCGGGCATCGCCTCTCCTCGGTAACTCCTGCGCGGCAGGTGGCACCGCCCGGCCGGGATGACGACGACCACGATAGACAGCCCGGCGGCCCGCATCTTCACGGAACGCGGTGAAGCGAGGCCGTGCCGTGAGCGTCCGGCGACTGAAGGCGGACGGTTCGCGGTCGCCGGTCCGCCAGGAGCGCAGGACCTCCGGACGAGGCCGCGAGCGCGCCAGCCCGGTTAGGGCCGCCGGCGGCGGCGACCGGTGACGCGTCGCCCAAAACGAACGTACGGTGACGAACAGGGGAACCGTCGCCTGTCCGACCTTCCGCGGCCGACGACGGGTCTGCGAGCACGCGCACCGCGGCTGGCTCGGTGACCGGTGGTCGACGGCGACGGGAGTCGAATGCTGATCTTGACCTGGCAGGCGGCCGTCATCGTGGCGGCCGTCCTGCTGGCGGGGGCGCTGATCGGCTCGATCGCCAACAGCTACTGGCCGCACCGGGCGGTGGAGATCGTCTCGGCAGCCGCCCGGGAGTCGGGGATCATCCTCGCGCTGTTCGGGCTGTGGCAGGTCGTGCGCATTCTCGCGATCACCCGGGTCGCCGGCGGGATCCGCAACGGGGAGTGGATCTGGCACGCGGAGCAGCGGGCTCACCTGCCCAGCGAGCTCACCCTGGAGCGGTTCATGCTCCGGCACGAGGGAGCGCTCCACCTGGCCAACACCTTCTACAGCACCGTGCACTTCCCGGCCATGATCGCCTTTCTGTGCTGGCTGTTCATCCGGCACCGGCAGAGCTACCCGTCGGCGCGCAACTCGATCGTGCTGCTGACCGGCTCGTGTCTGCTCATCCAGGTGTTCCTGCCGGTGGCTCCGCCGCGGATGCTCACCTCGGTCGGCTTCGTCGACGAGGCGGTGCAGCTCGGCCAGTCGGTGTACGGGGAGTTCGGCGGCGGCGTGGCCGCGCAGCTGTCGGCCATGCCGTCGGTACACGTCGCCTGGGCGTTCCTCATCGCCGTCGAGGTGATCCGGGCCAGCCCCAGCCGCTGGCGCTGGCTCATCGCCGTCCACCCGGTCCTGACGACCTTCGTCGTCGTCGTCACGGCCAACCACTACTGGGCCGACGGGATCGTCGCGGTCGTCCTGCTGGCGCTGGCCGAGCTGGGCAGCTGGGCCATCGCGGCCTCGCGGCGCCGCCTCTGGCCGGCCGGGCTGCTGCCCGCCCAGTCCCGGCGGCCCGCCCGCCACGATCAGCCGAGTGGCGTTGCGGGGTCACGCACCGCCGCGGACGAATGGGCGATCAACGGCTGACGACGAAGGGCCCGTTCTCGGGGGCCGCCTTGCGCGCCGCCAGAAGCACGTGGGCTGCTCCCACTCATCGCGCTTGGCGACGGGCACCGCGTATCGACCGAGTCGTGGCTCGATCTGCGCCGCGGCTGTAAGCGCCGTGGCATGGCCGCGCCGTTGCTCGCGGTCGGCGACGGCCGCCGACAAGGGTCAAGATCGTCATCTGACTCCCCCGCCGAGGTCAGCAGCGCGGTGAGATCCTCGACGCTCTGAGCGTCAGGAAGGGCGAGCGGCCGGGCCGCGAGCCCGGCCGCGCGCCCCTCCGGGAGGGACCTCACGGCGTTGTCGTGGAACTTCCTCGCCAGCTCCTCGGGTGGCTCGGCGATCGTGCGCAGGACGGGCTTGGCGACGCCCAGCTCGATCGCTGTGACGTCGGCGGGGGGCGAGCCCCTGGCCCCCCCCGCAGCCGCAGGGCGGCGTCCACGCTCGCGTGGGTGACGTGGTTGCACGGGTACGGCTTGAAGACCACGCGCGGCAGCTCCCAGTCCGTGCCCAGGCCGCGGCCGACGGCGTCCGGGTGGGCGCCGGTCGCCGCAGAACGCCTGCAGGAACCCGAAGCGGCCCTCCAGCACGGTCGGCCGGCCGGTGAGCCGGTCCCGGGCCAGGTCGGCCGCCGCCACGCCGCAGTGCGCGGCCCAGCCGCGGTGGACCCACTTGGCGGTCCCGCCGGTGCGGTTGGCCGCCAGCAGGCCGGCGCCCATGCTGGCCGCGATGCCGGCGGCGGAGGCGACCCCCGCCTCGTCCTGCCCCTGCAGCATCGCCACGGCCACCGCGGCGCCGACCGCGCCGCAGATGGACGTCGCGAGCAGACCACGCTCGAAGAACACCGAGTTACGCAGCGCCTCGTCGTAGCCGGGCTCGGTATTCAAGAACGGCAAGCTCATCGAACGACCCGACGAATCAGAGGATGGTGATCAGCAAGTCACGTGACACGCCGATCAACAGGTCTTGACTATTCCTCTCGTGGCGGTACGGATCATCGATAGCGTCATCGCCCACCTACACGTCCCGGACGATGTCACGGACGGTGACGGCCAGCCGCGGGGGTCTACGGGCAGCAGAACACACCTTGTTAGTAACGTCCCACAGGGGGGCATGCGCCTTGAACCCTGTGGCCTACGCTAACCCGCGGGCTGCCCGACCTTGATCGACTTTGCGCCAGCTGCCCTGCAAGACAAGGGTTTGTGCACCCGACCGCCATCAATGCGAACCTACCGAGCGTCACCGGCCCAACCATCGCCATCCCCGCCACACACACCAAGATCCGCCGCGGCGGCTACCTCGGCAACACCCACTGGCGCGCACGACCTGCACAAACGAACAACCCGATCCAACATGACAACGAACGAAACACTGAATCCGACCCAGCCGATGATGTAACACACCGTTACTAACGACAGCGGTCGACGCCCCCGGCCTCGCCACCAAGCGGCGACGCCGCGCACTGCCGGGCGCACCCAGACGGATGGGGGCCGAAGTGAGATCTAGGTTCCATTATATCCACCGACCTCGGTCCACGAATCGCCGATCGAACCGCTCGAACCGCATGCACGAGGTGTCCGTCTTCAGGGGCCAAGCTCACAATCGGCCTCACAGCTGCAGGAGGCCCGCAGCAGTCTGGCGGAACCCGCATCGCTGGTAGAAGGGTTTCAGATGTGGTTCGTAGTCGACGTGCAGCCACTCGGCGCCGCGAGCCCTCGCCTCGTCCGCGGCAGCTAGCACCAGGCGTATCCCGAGTCCCTGGCGGCGGACGTCCGGGTGCACGGTGGTGTCCAGGATGAAAGCGTGCACGCCGCCGTCACCGACGACGTTGACGAAACCTACCAGCCGCTCTCCTCGACGCGCCGCGATCCACGTAAGACTGCGAGACAGCACTGGCGCGAACGACGCAGGTCCGCGGCCCGGCCACGACGCGCCGAACAGCCCGTTGAGCTCGGCGTACGTCAGGCCAGGACGCACGACCAGCACTGCTCCGTCAGCCTGGGACGGTCTACCGGGCGCCATGTAAGCAGCCTGCCACGCAGCACCCATGTTGACGCTCGCTCGCCAACTATCGCGGCGCTCGCTATCCGCTCGCCAACGACGACGGCGATTCGCCACGTAGATCCGATCCCTACAGGTCGTTGTATGATCGGATCTACGTGGCGACTCCAAGCTGGCGGATCGCGGTTGCGGTGGACGCCTGGCCCTCGCAGGCGAGAGGCCGCACCCGTCGCTCACTCCCGGTTGTCGGGCGGCGTACTCGCGCCACCGGCGGCCAGCTCGCTCAGCGCCACCTCACGCCCCGCGCCGGGAGTGTCAGGCCGGTCGTGAGTGCCGAGGGTGGTTCTGATGGGTTGTCCCGCGCCGGGTGTGGGTGGCGATCGACGCAAGGGTTCCGCGTGGGACACGGCGTCCCCTGACCTGCGGGATCGAGTGCCTGCGCCGTTCACAGGCCAGTTCCGCAGGCAAGGGGGCAGGCCTGAGTCACGACACTGGCGATCGTCGGCGTGCGCGGAGCAGGGAGAAAGTCCAGGTGAGCGAGCAGCAGATCGGGTTGGTTGCGCATCTCTGGGTTATGCATCCATTTCCGTTTGGGTCGGACGTGGCTGCGGCGCTGCCGGACGAGGAGCGCCGCGGCATGAAAGCCGCGCTATGCCGCCTCGCAGCACCCCACCAGAGAGTTCACATCCTGCGCCACTACCACGCCCTGCCGGACGAGGTGATCACCCGAGACGCTCATGATCAGCCCGGCGACGGTCCGTTTCACCGCGAGCCGGCTGACGCGCGCACTGGCCGGTCCCTCGAAGAGGAGAGCCGATGTCTTCCCTAGAAAACCGCCTGCGTGACGCCACCCACGCGTCCGCTGACCTGGTGACTCCCGAAACGGAGCCTCCACCCGTCTTCCACCACGCGCGGGATGACCGCCCTACGCGAAACACGGCAACACCAGACCTGGAACGCAGATACCGCAGACGGGCACACGCGCTGGTACCAGCGTTGCTCGCCGCGGGATTGCTGGCCGTCGGCGTGGGGATCGTCCTGCCGAGGGTGATCCGCGCCGTGCCCAATCCGCCGGCCGCGCCAGCGCGACGGCGCCGGGAGATCCGGCCAGACCGAGATGCGCAAAATACCTACACACAGCCACCGCCGGATACCTGCCTCCTGTAGCGCGCCAGAACTCGATCCGCGGCCGTGGGCCGGTTGCGGGGGCGGGCAATCGGGAGGATCGGCCTATGTCAGCGCAGCCCGACTGGGCTCCGCCGCCATCGGCACCCGAACCCGCCGACCCAGCCTGGCCCGCCTTCGCTACCGTCTGCCGAGCCATCGTCGACGCCGAGGTCCGCCCGCTACGCAATCGCTACCGCCGCCGCGCCAACAGGCACCAGTTCTGCTACCGCCTCGACGGGTGCCGTTATGGCCGTTGCGCGCTAGATGGCCACACGATGTCGACGGTCTTTCCGGTGTTGTAGGCGTATGCGACGACGTCCGCCGGCACCGAAATCGCGGCTGGGCTGGCCGTCCCATACAGCAACGAGCAGCTCGGCGCTGTCCACGAGCCTTTGGCTGGCTTCTTGATCCGCGGTCGGATCTCCAGCCGGCGTGTACGGTCCTGCGCCGTGCTGGTCAGCCTGTGCGCGGCTGGATGGTCTGGTGGAGCCGACGACCGAGGCTGAGCTCGGCCCTTGAGCACGGACACCAGCATGTTGCCCCCGTTCAGCGGACACGCTGGTCAGGAGTTCGCGGTCGGCTGGCGGTTGACGGTCTCGTACTGGAGCGGGGTCTGCCAGTCGAGGGCGGAGTGGCGTCGACGGCGGTTATAGAACCCCTCGATGTACTCGAAGATGGCGTTGGCGAGCTCGATCCGGGTGTTCCAGCGTTGCCGGTTGAGCAACTCGGTCTGCATGCGTGCCCAGAACGCCTCCGCGACCGCGTTGTCGTAGGCATCCCCGACGGTGCCCAACGAGGGTAGAAGCCCGGCCTGATGGGCCCGTTCGGTGAACGTCCACGAGGTGAACTGCGTCCTGTGGTCGGCGTGGATGATCCCGCAGGGAATCTGCCCGTCGCTGCCACGGACTCGATCGCCATCCCGAGCGCACAGGTCGCCAACTCCGCGCGTAACTAGTCAGGTGTTTCTTGGCTGACGGTTACTGGTTGTCACGCGGTGGCGGTGGGGGCTTGGGTGTTGGTGGGCAGCCAGGGGCGGCCCTCGGCGAGTTGGACGAGGGCGTCGAGCATGGCGAGGCCGTGTTTGGCGGTGGTCGAGAGGTAGCTGCGCAGTGCGCAGAACTGGCGGGCGCCGGTGAGGGAGCGCAGGCAGCCGGAGACCTTCTGTCTCAGCTTGACCATTCTGATGTCGCGCTCCGGCCCGTTGTTGTCTGGTGGGATGGCCAGGTTGTTCAGGAAGCGCAGGTAGTCGGCCTCGCGGTCGGCGAGGCGGCGGGCCAGGGCGTTGTGCTTACGCATCAGCTTCGTCGAGCGGGCCTGGGTCTGGCTGATCCCGATCTGGACGGCGTGGCGCAGCCGGCGCAGCGGCTCGGCGGTCGCTTCGGGAGCGAGGGCGGTGGCGCCGGCGGCGCGGGCGTCGGCGGCGAGCCGCTCGAGGTCGACGAGCGCCTCGCCGGCCTGCGTCGCCCAGCACCAGCCGTCGGGCGGCGACGTGTCTGCGACCGCGGTCAACTCCCGCGCCACGTGGGCACAGCAGAGCTGGTGATCCGTCTGGACGTAGGTGTCATACGGCGACCAGCAGTCGTGCACCGCGACCCCGGTGTAGCCGGGCAGCACGCCCAGGTAGGCCATCCCCTCGACGCCGCGGCGGAGGTGGCAGACGAGCAGGGTGTACTTCTCGGTGCGGGCGCAGTGCACCCAGTGCAGCTTCCCGGCGACGCGCAGCCCGGTCTCGTCGAACCCGGCGACCGGCGCCGCCGCGATCTCGTCGCGGACCCTCGGGAGGAACTCCTTGGCCAGGCGGGCCGCGGCGCGGGCGAGCATCGCGGCGACCGTGCCCGCCGACAGCGGCGTGCCGAACAGTTCGGCCATCGCGGCGGCGGCCCGGTCGCGCGCCAGGAACTGGCCGCCATAGAGATAGAGGACCGTCGCCTCGACCCGCGGGCCGTACTGGACCGGGGCGTCGGCCCCGCGCGGTGCCGCCGCCCGGGTCCGGGTCCCGCAGCAGGCGCACTCCCGCTCGACCAACCGGTGCTCGACGACCAGCGGGACCGGTTCCGGCAGGTCCACGACCTGGCGCCGCTCGACCGAGGTGACCGCCGCCAGCACCAGCCCGTCCCCGCAGCCCCGACACACCGCCGGCTCATGGGTCACGACCCGGCCCGGGTCCGCGGCCAGCCTCAGCGTCGACCCCTCATGCCCTTCCTGACCCCCCGGCTTCCGGCCGGTCCGCGCACGCCGCGACTTCGGGTCCGGCTTCCCCAGCCCGTCCGAGCTCGGCGGCTTCGAGGAGTTCCGCGAGCTCGTCGCCACCTGGGCCCGCAACGCCTCGATCTCGGCGTGCGCCTTCTCCAACGCGGCCCGCAACCCGGCGACCTGCGCGGCCTGCGCCACGACCAGCACCGCGAGCTCGTCATACGACGGCGCGGGCTGATCGACGGAAGACACACGATCAACCTACGAGACGGTCACCCACCGCACCCACCCCGCGCCCACACCGATCGTCACCAAAACGACCCGACCTGCGACAACAGCAAAAGATCAGGAGGCCTGACTAGTTACCTCCGCGCATGCCCGGGAATCGATCGCCCAGCCGACGACTCGACGTGAGAAGACGTCCAACACGAGGCAGCAGTAGACCTTGCCTTCCCGGGTCGGGTGTTCGGTGATGTCGGTAACCCACAGCTCGTTCGGCCCGTCGTGGTGGAAGTCCCGGCGCACCAGGTCGGTGACCGTGGCCGCTGTAGGCACCTTCCTCGCCACCCGTCGCAGCGGCAGCCCAGCGAGCCGTGCCCTGCGCATCAACCCCGCGACCGTCTTACGAGACACGACCACGCCCTGGCCGAGGACCAGTTCGGCGCGGACCCGGGGCGCACCGTAGGTCTGCCGCCACGCCTCGAACACCGCGGTGATCTGATCGGTCAGCCAGACCTGGCGGATCGCCCGGGCCGACGGCGGCCGGCTCTTCGCGTCGTAGAAACCCGAGCGGGAGACCCCGAGGATCAGACACGCCTGCTTGACCGGGACGCCCTCAGCGGCGAGTTCCGCCACGAGAGCGAACCGTGCTTTGGGGGGCACCACCCGCTCGACCGCCGCCGCCTTCCGAAGGATCTTCATTTCGTTCTCCAACTCGACGATCCGCTCCGCCTCGGCCCGCAGAGCCGTCGACTCGACGGCCTTCATCGATAGCGGCCCGCCTGACGGCGGCGGCCCTCCAAGCCATCCTGGACCCCGGAGCGTCTACGGGCCTCGTGGCCAGGAGAAACAAGGCCAGGTAGGAACCTGGCCCCATCAGATGCGCGGCGCCGGGTACACCCACCCACGGGTTCCGCTCTAAGGAAGACGCCTCGTCAATGGAGCCTTGACGAGGCGTCCGCCATAAGCTATGGTCACCATTATGGAATCGCTTGAAGATCTTATCTCCTCCGTTGAAAGTCAGACGCAGAATGGCGCGATAGGCTTTAAGCTCTATCATGCCTCTTTTATATCTGAACGTCTTGCGGACCTCTCTGATCGACTCATTCTTCATTTCGTTCAAGAGGCGAGAGAATCCAATCTTTCCTGGACCTATATCGGGCAGAGTCTTGGTGTAACCAAGCAGGCGGCGCAGCAGCGCTTTGGGGGTAGGAAATCGACTGAGGTCACTTTTCCCAAGATGAGACTCCCTCTTTCCCTGTCTCCGGAGCTTAATCCGGTGATGCAAGCCGCAAACGCTGAAGCTTTCGGATTTGGGCATGAACTTGTCGGTACTGAACATCTCGTTCTTGGGTTGCTGTCTGATCAAAATAACTCTGCGGCCAAAGCGATAAATGGAATTGGAGTACCTTTGGAATCCGTCAGGGATGCGGCAAAGAAAGCCGTTTCGCCTGCACGAGAACGAACTGGTGTAGAGAACTTTCCCCATACGCTTACGCCTCGCGCACAGACGGTGATTACCGTACTGATGATAAAAGAAGCCCAAAGGAGGGGCCACAGTCAAGTCCTAGCCGAGGATCTGCTTATGGGAATTCTTGGTGACGATGGTGGCATTGGTGCAGCTATTCTTCTCGATGCGGGGATAGAGGCTAACTTGCTTAGGGAATGGCTTGGCTAGTGTCCTGACTCGATAGTGCAGGGCGAGCTGGCCGGCGCCCGCGGGGAAGGTGTCGTCGTCCATCGACACCCGGGTGATCCGGGTGTCGACGGTGGCGAGTGGAACCACAGGTCGTGGTAGGTCGGCGGGTCAAGGGGGCCGGTGATGGCCCACGACGAACCGGCAGAGTGGTGGCGGGATGATGTAGGCAACAGCCCACCGGGCGGGTACGTGCCCGGCGGGCGGCGGACAACTCGAACTCGACGCTGGCGACGAGTCTCGGAGCGAATGACCCAGCACTGGGGGTAGAAACGTGGATCCGACGCCTTCAGCCGATGGCGCGGGCAACTCCGGCGATGTCCACGGTGGCGGCCCGCGCGACGTCGTGCGGCTCACCATCCCCGCCGCCGGCGCTGACCTGGTCGTCCTGCGCACCGCGACCGCGTCGTTGGCCGCGCGGGCGGACTTCACCCTTGACGACATCGAGGACCTGCGGATCGCCGTGGACGAGGCCTCCGCCCTGCTATTGATCTCCGCAGTCCCGGAATCGGCGCTGGAGTGCGTCTTCACGCTGTCGCCACGCCTCATGCGGGTCACCGTCTCGGTCGACAGCCTTGACGGCGAGCCGCCGTCGAAGGACACGTTCGCCTGGACCGTGCTAAGCGCGCTGGCCGGCGAGGTCGGCAGCTCCACCGGGCCGGACCAGCGAGTCACGATCGAGCTGGCAAAAGGACGCGGCGACCGCGGCGGGTAGCCGATCCCCGCGTCTGCCGTCCAGCCCCCTGGCTGGCGATCGTCGACGGGCGCGGTGGCTGGTGATGTTGCCGCGGATGTCCGCGGTGGGGACACCGGCCTTGCGGCAGAGCGCCGGGATGATCGTGCGGTTGATGTTGATGTAGTACTTGGCGACCAGGTGAGCGCCGATACTGAACAGCAGGTCGACGCACTCGTTGGTCTTGCGGTCCAGGCGCTGGGGCTGGGCCGGCCGCAGGGCATATCAGGCCTCGATGGCCTGGCCGATGATCGGGTCGACCGGTTCGGTGAACGCGGTCCCGGTCTTGGGGACCGGCACGTCGAGCAGTCAGACGGCGTCCCGGGGCGAGGACGTCGCGGGCGTCGCCGGGCGCCAGGGAGCCGTTGTGTTGCCAGCGGCTGCAGCCAAGGCACAGCCGGCAGATCTCGTCGCTGCGCAGGCCGCGCGCCCGGTCCGGGCGCGTGCGCTCCTGGCCGCCCCGGTCGCGCACGGTACGGAGCCTGGCCCGGCCCCACGGCGCCAGCGGCGCACCGCAGTCCGGGCAGCGCAGCCGCCGTGCCAGCGCCTGGCGAGCCGCCGCCGGGTCGAACACCCCGATCATCGTCCATCCCGTCCGGTTCTGGCCTTGCCGCCGGGTCTCCGAAGGGGCGGCTGGTGTTGCACCCTGGCCCTCGACCACCGGTCGGGGCAAGCCGCCCGTGCCCGACACCGGAGGCGACACCGCGCCGACACTGTCGCGCCGTCGTTCCAGCGACATCGCAGCACCCACCGCGCGCGGGACGTTCGTCGGCGAGCTGCCGCCGCCGACGAACGAGGGAACTGGTCTCGACCGTCGGCACGCTCAACGCCCGATTCCGCCTCGACCTGAGCGTCCAGAGTGCCGCTCAACACTTGGTCGCGAACGCCACCTCCTCGTCGTTCCCGCCTTACGGCAGCGTTTCCGATCAGCGGTCCACGCCTGAGGCAGGTAGAGCTGGCGATCGGTCAGCGCATGCCCGAACCGGGACCGATAGGCAACAAACGTTCCGACCTGGCCGTTCTCCGTCCGGCCCGCCGTCCCCAAGTACTGCCCTGCACCCAAGCCGACCGAGTCCCCTATTTCAGGAACCCGGTGTCATCAATGACCAACATCGCTTTCGGGTCACCCAGCCGCTCCACGACATGATCACGGACGTCGTCGCGGACGCCGTCGACGTCTCAGTCAGCGCGGCGCAGCAACTGCGGCATCCCGTCCGGCGAGACCTCACCGCGCGCTCCGCCAACGTCCAGCCATCCTTGCGATCCAACCCCGCGACCAGCCCCGACACATACTCGGCCACCCGCCGCCGCGGCGCCGCTCGCCCGAACCGGCCCCCAACCAGCGAACACAGTCTCTCCAGCTAGGCCGCCCATGCCTCCACCACCACGACACAGATCATCCCACCCGCTCACCAGGTGATTGGGCTTGCTTGGAAAGCTCGGCTCAATGATGAGTGCCGGCGCCGGTTGGCGGGAGACCTCGTCGCCCTGTGGCCTTGGGAACCCGAGGTGTCGTAGACGCGACCGAACGCGTCGACCAAGTGACCTAGCCTCGATGACGTGATCGGCAACGATCCACTCGCGTCCGAGCGTCCAGGCCCAGATCAAGCTCACCTCGCCCCTGCGGCCAGCCGCTGCCGCACCACACCGCGGAAGTTATTCAGCCCGGACTCGTCGTGTGCGGGCCCGACGTGCTCGATGTCCCAGGAGCCCTTCCGCGGTGAGTCACGATCTACGCCGCCCCAGCCCCGACCTAGTCAAACTTAGTGTCCGTGACCTCGCGGCGGTCGCTGCCACTCTCAACAACGGCCCTCGCAGGGCCCGAAAACCCCCATGCAGGCACTGAACGATCACATACTCTCACGCCAGAAGGACAGTTATGCACCCCAGAACCACCACCACAGCACAAACCATCTACCATGACACAAGAGTCTCGACCATGGCGCCTGGCGCGCCCGCACACCCTTTTCCAGCTAAACCCCACGACCAGCAGCTTCGCGTGGCCACGGACCGCGGAAGCCGCGTAGCAGTATTGGGATTGTTTGGAAAACAAATCGGGCAAAAGTCTCTGCCGCCGTCCAACGTCCCATCTTTCCCTGTAGCGTGCAGCATCACTTGACAGTCAGACACGGCGACATCATCGAGGTCTCCCGCCGCCCGGCTGATTTCTGCTCCGGTCAGGGTGCCCTGTGGGTCAATGATCTCAGTCCCGAGTTCAACGAGTTCTTTGGCTCGATCATCAACCTCGATAGCCCTCGACACCTCCAGCTCCGCCGGATCGTCGCTGCCGCGTTCACTCCCCGCACCCTGCGCCGCCTGGATTACGACATCCAGCGCACAGCTGCCGCGACCGTCGCCGCTGCCGCTCTGCGCGGCGATATCGACATCGTCGCCGACCTGGCCGCGCCCTTCCCACTCACGGTCATATGCGACCTTGTCGGTATTCCAGAAAGCCACCGGGCCAGCGTCCAGACGGTGTCCAACGTGATCGTCTCCGGAGGCGATCCCGACTTCGTGCCCCACCAACAGGATCCGGTCAACGCGTTCCTCGATGCTGGCGCCAGCCTCGCCGACCTAGCAACCGATCTCGCCGAGCAGCGCAGGCGCAGGCCCACCGACGACCTGCTGACTGCCCTCGTCCAAGCCGAGGTCGACGGGATCCACCTCACGACGCGGGAAATCTCCTCCTTCTTCGTCCTATTGGCATTCGCGGGCCAAGAGACCACACGCAACGCGATCAGTCTCGGTATCTGGACCCTCCACAATAATCGCCACGCGCGCGACGCCTGGGTCGCCGACTTTGAACGGATGCACCCCACCGCCGTCGACGAAATCCTCCGCTACACCACACCCGTCGCGACCATGCGCCGCACTGCTACCCGGGACACCACCCTCAACGGCCACCGTCTCGCGAAAGGCGACAAGATCTTGCTATTCTATGCCGCCGCCAACCGCGATGAACAGGTCTTTCGCGAGCCCGATCGGCTGGACCTAACCCGAGCCCCGAACTCCCACCTCGCATTCGGAGGACCCGGTCCCCACTTCTGTCTCGGCGCCCAACTTGCACGTGCCGAGATCATTGCGATCTTTCGCGAAGCCTTCCGCCAGCTGCCTGAACTCACCATTACCGGCGAGCCCGAGTTCCTTCGCTCGATCTCCGTCAACGGCATCAAACGACTCTCGGCAAGGGCAAGGCCCCTTCCGTGAACGGTGTTCCCGACGGTTTGGTCAGGAGCCAGGCGCGGGCGGCCAGCGGTCATCGAAGGTGATCTCGCAGGTCGATTTGTGCGTTCTGGTCGAGCATCCCTCCGGCGCATCGCCGGCCGCGTGGCGGTAGAGAAGAGAAGGCCTCATGAATGACGATATCGACCCGTGTCATGTCTTCCGGGCCGCATCCTCGGACGCGAACTGGGACTCAACCGTCGAGGTCGAGAAGTACCTGCGTGCCGGGAAAGCCTCGATAATACGTGAGATCCATCGACTCCCTCCCCCCTTGGATCGGGCCATCAGTCGACATCGGCGCCGGCGGATCCTGGCGACAGCAACCGGATTGGCACTGATGGCGCTCGGGATACTATTACTGCTGTTGGAACGGGCCCCAACAGGGTAGCCAGACACACCCGTTGACTTCGGTATGTGCGATTACGTATGGCGCACCGGCTGGAATTCGAATGTCCCTATGCCGGCTACTGCACGCCTGCCCGACCTGCTTACCGGAGCTGTTAGAACCACCGTACTGACCGGCGAGATCAAAACTCAATATGCTTCCCCACAATGAGGGTTATCATCAACCGTCATGGAAACCCTAAGGAATCAGGATGACGTGGCCTGTAAGCTCTCTCCGAGTCATCTCTCACATCGGTTCAGTGAAGGCTTTTAGGGCATATTTGCGAGCTGTCTGGTGTCTGTCGGCGCTGGTGAACTGGCGTGATCTGACTTGGAAGATCAGCTATTGTGGCACGGGGTGACCTTACAAACGAGCAGTGGGCTGTGCTCGAGCCGTTACTGCCCTCGGAGACGGATAAGAAGAAGCCGGGTCGTCCACGGACGTGGTCGCGGCGACAGTTGATCGACGGGATCCGATGGCGGACGCGGACCGGTGCGCCGTGGCGTGACATGCCGGCCCGCTATGGGCATTGGCGCACCGTCTACGGGCTGTTCTTGGACTGGCATCGCGATGGGACGTGGAACAGAGCGTTGAACGCGCTGCGGTCTCGGACGGATGCCGCCAGTCTGATCACCTGGGAGGTTTCGGTCGATTCGACCCGCCACCCGTGCCCCCAACACGCGGCGGGAGCGTCGAACCTCGTGCCGCGCGCAAGCGACCCCCGGCGGCGCTGATTTGAGGCTCACTCGGCCAGTCAGAGCGTGTCCACGAAAGCCGCTCACGCCCACGTCCTATGTCGCCCGTGCGCCGCGCCGGAGGCGCACGGTCGGGAGGATCGAACGGCGCTGTTGCATTGAGTTGGTCCGGGGTAGGGCTGGAGTGGGCTGGTTGCCTGGTCAGAGAGCCAGGGCGAGCTCGGTGAACGCTGCTGCGAGTCGGTGGTGGGGTTCGGTGTCGAGGCCGAGTGCGTAGTGGCCGCGGCGGAGATTCTGGACGAAGGCGTGCCCGGAGCCGATCACCTGGGCGGAGCGCAGCCGTTTCAGCCCCCGCATCGGCCGTAGCCGTGCCTTCAACCTGCCGTGATCGGCTCACCTGCGGTTTCGCTGCTCGGTCAGGTGGCGCGGTGGTACTCGCGTCGAGCAAAGATCCGTCATGTCGGACATGCCCCGAGTCGGGGTCAGCCGCAGGTACTCGTTGGAGTAACGCTGAGGACCTGTGGGTGCCCGATATTAGATCGTGGGTGCTGACCTGGGGTTTTCGCCGCGGGCCCAGCGGTGGCGCGAGGTTCGGGCTGTGTCGTCTCGGCGTGGTCTGGTAGTCGTCTGGTGTCCGCGCCGGCGGCTACGGTTTCATGATCGTGGTTGTGGCGTTGCGGTTGGTCTATCTCGCTGTGCGCTGGTTGACCGGCTGGCTGGCGCTGTTCGCGCGGAGTTCCGCGTCGAAGGACGCCGAGATCCTTCTGCTGCGGCATGAGCTGGTCGTTCTACGCCGTCAGGTGGCCCGGCCACGGTTGACCTGGGCGGATCGGGCGGTGTTCGCCGCGCTGGCGCGGCTGCTTCCCCGGGCGTCCTGGCCGGTTCTGCCCGTGCGGCCCGAAACGATCCTGCGGTGGCATCGCCAGCTGGCCCGCCGACACTGGACCCAGCCGTATCGCCGGGTTGGCCGGCCCTCGACCGCGGCGGAGGTTCGCGCGCTCGTGTTGCGGCTCGCCCGGGAAAACCCCCCGTGGGGATACCGGCGCGTTCATGGCGAGCTGGTCGGGCTCGGTCACCGGATCGGTGCCTCCACTGTCTGGAAGATCCTGCGGACGGCCGGAATCGACCCGTCGCCCCGCCGGGCCGGTCCGACCTGGCGCCAGTTCCTACACGCGCAGGCCCGCGGCATCGTCGCCTGCGACTTCTTCACCGTCGACACGGTGCGGTTGACCCGGCTGTACATACTGTTCTTCCTCGAGCTTGACCGTCGCCGCGTCCATCTGGCCGGGGTCACCCGCCACCCCACCGGCGCCTGGGTCACCCAGCAAGCCCGCAACCTCCTGATCGACCACGACCTGCGACCATCGCCGATCCGCTACCTGATCAGAGACCGGGACACGAAGTTCACCACCGCGTTCGACGCGGTCTTCACCGCCGACAACATCACGATCCTCCGTACCCCCGTCCAGGCGCCGGTCGCGAACGCCTACGCCGAACGCTGGGTCGGCACCGTCCGACGCGAATGCCTCGACCACCTGCTCATCCTCGGCGAACGTCACCTGACCGCTGTCCTCACGGACTTTGTCGATCATTACAACGCACACCGACCCCATCGATCACTCCACCAGCGGCCACCCGCCGCGACCGGCCCGCCACCAGAACCAGCAGCCGCCGTGGTTCGACGGGACCGACTCGACGGTCTCGTCCACGAATACCTGCAGGCAGCATGACCGGATCCGATATCGGGCACCCACAGGCTACCAGATCGACCCACTGACCGACCACCTCGTCATCGACGAGGCCGAATCCCCCATAGTCCGGAGAATCTTTCGCGAATACGTCAGCCGCCGCCTCGGCAGCCAAGCAATCGCGCGTGCGCTCAGCAAAGAAGGGCTGCGTACCAAGACCGGCAACCACTGGTCGGGCGCCGCCATCGTCACCGTCCTACGAAACCGCGCCTACATCGGCGAGATCAGCTTCCGCGGCGTCGACTACCCGGCGCCGCACGCTCACATCATCGACAGAGCACTCTTCGACGAGGCCCAGGAGATCCTCGAAGCCCGAGCTGACGACGCCACAGCGAAGCACGCGGCGACTGGCTCCGACTACCTCCTCAGCGGGAAGATCATCTGCACGATCTGTGGCAAGCACTACGTCGGCACCGCCGCCCGCGGAAACCTCTACCGGTACCGCTACTACACCTGCTGGAGCCGAATCCGCCACGGCACCGCCCGCTGCCCCGCTGAACGCATACCCGCCGACCAACTCGACGCCGCCATCCTCGCAGCCATGATCGAGACTTACGCAGACAGCGCGCTCGCCGCAGAAGCCGCCGAGGCACTCACCGATGCGGTCACGGCCACGCACAGCGCCCGCCGTGACGAACTCCTCACCCTCGACGCCGAACTCGCCAAGGCCACCACGGCCATCGACCGCTACTTCGCAGCCTTCGAGTCCGGCGCCCTCTCGGACACGACCACAGGACAACGCGTTGAGCGACTGACCCTCAGGATCAGAGAACTACAGGAGCGGCGCGGCGAACTCTCGTGCCTCATCGCCGAGGACGGCCCCCAGCCCTCAGCCCCGACTGTCGACGACCTCGACCAGTTGTCCAACCTGATCAGCGAAGCAATCAAGCACGGCGACCCCACCACCCTGCGCCGGTTGACCGGCTCCCTCGTCTCCGAGATTCGCGTGACCGGCCGCCACAAGATCGAACCGATCTTCCGCATCCCGACATACAGCCCGGAGGCCGAACGTCCGGCCGCGACCCACACAGATCAGGACGATCTTCGCAGCCGTACGCACAGGCGCGGTGACGGTACGCAGGTTCGCACCTTGCCTGGATTGGTGCGCCCGGCAGGGATCGAACCTGCGACCCAGTGCTTAGAAGGCACTCGCTCTATCCGCTGAGCTACGGGCGCTCATGTTCCATTGTGCGGCCTCGCGTTCACCACACCGTGGGACGAGACGACCCGCGTCCGCGCCAGCCCGGAATGTCGGGTCGCTCGACGCGATCCGAGGCGGCTGGCTGGGACCCAGAGAGCGCTCAGAACAGGTGCTTCCGACGCCCTCGTGTGGGCCACGCCGATGATGCCCGTACAGAGGCCCTCGCGCCACAGGCTAAAGGTCCCGACGCGTGAGCCCACCTGGCCCAGTCTCGATCACCCTGTCAGCATTTTCCGCCCCGTCCAAGGCCGGCGCGCGTCTGGCGTCCGGCCTTGGACGGGTGGGCCACAGTCTGCCTACGTCAACGGCTGGCGGCCTCCAGGCTCTCGAACTCCGCGTCGCTGAGCACGATGTCCGCCGCGGCGACGTTCTCCTCGAGGTGGGCGACCGACTTGGTGCCCGGAATCGGGAGCATCACCGGCGAGCGGCGCAGCAGCCAGGCCAGCGCCAGCTGAGCCGGCGCCGCGCCGTGCGCCGAGGAGGCCTCGTCCAGCGGGCCGCCCGGCCGGGCGAGAGAGCCGGTGCCGACCGGGAACCAGGGGATGAAGCCGAGTCCCTCTCGCTCCGAGTACTCCAGCACGTCCTCGGAGGCGCGGTCCGCCAGGTTGTACCTGTTCTGCACGCTGGCGACGTCAACGATCGACCGGGCCTGGGCCAGCTGGTCGACGGTGACCTCGGACAGGCCGATGTGGCGGATCTTGCCCTCCTCCTGCAGCTTCTTCAGCTCACCCAGCGACTCCTCCACCGGGGTCCGCGGGTCGATCCGGTGCAGCTGGAACAGGTCGATGCGTTCCACCTTCAGCCGGCGCAGCGACATCTCGACCTCCTGGCGGAGGTACGCGCCGCGGGCGAGCGGGACCCAGACCGACGGCCCGGTCCGGACGAGGCCGGCCTTCGTCGCGATCACCAGGTCTTCCGGGTACGGATGAAGTGCCTTGGCGATCAGTTCCTCGCTGACGTACGGACCGTACGAGTCCGCGGTGTCGATGAAGTTGACGCCCAGCTCGACGGACCGGCGCAGCACCCGGACCGCGCCGTCCGGGTCAGCGGGAGGCCCCCACACGCCTGGACCCGTGATCTGCATCGCGCCATAGCCAAGCCGGTTCACGGTCAGGTCGCCGCCGAGCCGGAACGTCCCGCTGGCAATGGCCGACGGCTGTGACGTGCTCGTCGCACTCGACATGTTCGTCCTCTCACTGGTCTGACAGGCCTCCGCGCCGCGGGTGCCCACTCTGGTTCCGCGGGGTCGGCGACGCGAAAGCGGCTCAGCCGCTATGTCCTCAACGGCGGTGCCCCGCACTGTCGTCGCCGACGCCCGGAGCACCGGACTGTGCCCGCCTATCGACGCGACAGGCCAGGCAATCAGCGCCCTGACGCCTCTTGCTGTCCACGCCGCGGGGCTGCGCCCACCACCAATCGCTGGCAACCGCGCCTGCGGAGTGAGTGTTCCCGGCTCGACAAGATCGCGCTGGCCAAGCGGGCCAGTCTGTGGACACAAAGCCGCCGTCCACAGCCGGGGCCTACTCACTTCCCGTGCCTTCCGCGAGTGGCCATCCTGGCGTCGCGCCGGACGGTCCACCAACCGAACGTGGTGGTCCGAGCCCATCCGCGCACCAGTCGTCACAAACCCCTGTCCCGGGAGGTCGGCATGCTCGACGCGAACATCAACTTGGTCGGCAACCTCATCGACAACCCCAACCTGAGGGTCACCCCGACCGGGGCCTATGTGTGCTCGTTCCGGCTCGCGTCGACGGCGCGCCGGTACGACCGCGCGGAGGACCGCTGGGTCGACGGTCAGCCGCTGTTCATCGACATCATCTGCTGGCGCCGGCTGGCCGAGCATGTCGCCGCCAGCCTCGGTAAGGGCGACCGCGCGCTGGTATCCGGCCGGCTGCAACAGAACGAGTTCCAGACTCTCCAGGGCGAACGCCGCCGCCGCTACGAGATCTACGCGGAGGCGGTCGGCGTGGAGCTCACCTGGCATCCGGCCCGGATCAACCGAGCCGTCCGTGGCGACGGCGCCATGGCAGTCCAGCCCGGCGCGACGGACGGCGTCGGCCCTGTTCCCGCCGGCCCGCCGGATGCCGTCACCCTCGACAGTTCTGCCGAGCTCGCGGGCACGCCCTGGGCCGATGGAGCGGTGTCGACGGAGGCCGCCGAGGGATTCGCGCCAGACGCCGGCCTCGACGAGCTGACCGGCGAGGTCGGCCCGGGTTGGGCGGCCGTCGGCGCCATCGGCGAGGACCGGTAGCCGTGACGACGACGCACCAGACGGCCGGCGCCCGACCCATCCGTGGGACGACGCGCCGGCCGCCCGGCCTCCGGACGGAGTCGGGCCGGCGCGACCGTGGCAAGAAGCCACGATCGATACCATCTCGCCCGGCTCCAAGGCGGGCAGGCTCGACGGATACGCTCACCCTGGTGGAGAGCGTGCGGGATGACCGGGAAGGGAAGGCCGCGGCGGCCGCCGACCCAGGGCGGACTGTCACGCTGCCCACCGAACGAGGCGGCGAAGCCGCCCGACCCGCGACCGACGACGCCGACGGCGATCCCCGGCCCGCCGCGGTCGGCCATGCCTCGGACGGCCCTCTGAACGCCGGCGGTCCCCGCTCCGGCCCGCGTCAGCTCACGACCGCCGTCGCCACCCGGGTGAGGGCAGTGAGCCCGACCGGCTGGTACGTGACCGCGCTCGCTCTCGTCGCCGCGGCGATCGCGCTGCTGGTCAAATACCTTCTGTTCCCGCACCTGTCGGTCAACAACGACGAGGCGCTGTACCGCTTGCAGGCACAGACGTTGGCCTCCGGCCACCTGTTCCCGCGAGCCGGAACGCCGGCCGGGTCGTTCGCGCCCTGGCTCGCGGTCGGCGTTCACGGCCACTACGTCCTCAAGTACACGCCGTTCGTGCCGGCACTTTTCGCGCTCAGCCTGCTGGCAACCGGCGGCTTCGGCCCCGGGCTCGCCGTGATCGCCGCACTCGCCGTCGTCGTCACCTACCGGCTCGGCCTCGCGCTGTTCGAGGACCGGCGGGTGGCGGGGGTGGCCGCGACGTTGTTGGCCACCTCTCCCCTGGTCGTGCTGCTGGACGGCATGCTGCTGGCCTACCTGCCGGTCCTGGTGATGATCGAGCTGGCCGTGATCGGTCTGCTCCGCGGCGTGGCAGCGGCCAGGGCGCCGGCGACGCGGCGCGGCTGGCGGGACCGGAACGGCTGGGCGCTCGTCGTAGCGGGCCTGTCGGCTGGTTTCGCGGCTGCTGTCCGGCCCTTCGACGTGCTGACGCTGCTGGCGCCGCTGGCGGTGTGGGCCCTGGTGACGGCCCGAGGTGGCCGGTGGTGGCTGGCCGGGCGAACCGGCATCGGCCTCGCCTTGCCGGCGGTGTTGCTGCTCGCCTTTGACGCGGCCGCGACCGGATCGCCTTTTCGCCTGCCCTTCACCTACCTCGAATCCGAAGACAAGATCGGCTTCGGGGTACGCCGCCTCTACCCGACGGACCGAGCACACCACTTCACCCTGCTGGACGGCCTGTCGTCGGTCGGGCTCCACCTCTTCCTGCTGGGCGGGTGGGCCTGCGGCGGGGTGGTCCTGCTGGGCTGCGCCATCGGTGCGCTCGCCCGGCGCCGCATTGGCGGCGCCGGAGTCATGCTCGGCATCGGCGCGCTGGTCTTCCTGGCTGGATACGTCGCTTTCTGGGGCGGGTGGAACGCGGCCTTCCTATGGGGCGGCATCCGCTATCTGGGGCCGTTCTACGTCCTGCCGGTGCTAGCGGTCCTGGTCCAGCTGGGCGCCCGCGGGCTGGTGGACCTGGCGGCCTGGCGGCCGAGGCTCGGCGTCGGCGCCATCACGGTGATCGCCGGACTCACCTGTCTGGTACTGGCGACGGCGGTCCCGGCCAACATGACACTGACCCGCCATGACCGCGACCTCGACAGGATCGTCGACGCGCTGCCAGGCCGTCCGCTGATCTTTCTCTCCGTCGACCCGCTCTATCTGATGCACCCGACCTCGCTGGCCGCCAACCCACCGGGACTCGACGGCCGAGTGCTGTGGGCCGTGACTCGCGGCGGCGGACCCGACGAGGCGGTGCTCGCCAACAACGCCCACCGGCCCGCCTATCTCCTGCGCATCCCAGCCGCGTACAACCGGACGCCGGATGCGCCGGCCGGTGCCCGGCTCGAACGGCTGGCCAACCAGGTGGGCGACGAGGTGACGCTGGACGTCACCATCGACCCGTCGCACGACCCGGCGAAGGCCGCCCGGCTGGTACTCACCACCGATCTCGGCGACATCTCCTACCCGATCGACCCGACCCGACCGGTCCACGGACAGCTGGTCATCACCCCGAACGGGACGACACTGCGCGGCCTGACGGCGTCCACCGGCCTGCGGGGCACGCCCCGGTGGCTCAAGCACGAGAAGGCGCCCGCCGGCAAAGCCGGCAGCCGCCTGGTCAGCCTCGCGCTGTACACGACTCCCACGGCGTCCGGCAAGGAGCAGTGGGTCGACCGGGAGCTGGCCCCGACCGTTGTCGGCCGCGACGGCAAGGTCACCGTCCTGGCCTCCACCGGCCAGGTCGCCGCCACGCCCGACCCGGCTGCGCCCCCGATCCACCTGACGACAGCCCGCTGACCACAACCGCCGCGGCGGGCGCGCATGGGTGGCCACGGCCACCTGGCCGTCCGGCCTGAGTCAGCCCAGACAGGCCAGCGGTGGCCGTGGCGCGGGAGAGCTAGCCGAGAAGGGCTTCGAGGTCCGGGCGGATCTCGTCCGGGGTCACCGACGGCTCGTACCGGCGAATGACCTGACCGTCAGCGCCGACGAGGAACTTGGTGAAGTTCCACTTGATCTCGTCGGTTCCGATCCGGTCCGGGAAGGTCTTCGAGATGAAGTCGTAGAAGCCGCCGAACTGCGGCCCGAAGTCGCCCGGAGCCTCCGCCCGCAGATAGCCGTACAGGGGAGCGGCGCCCGAGCCGTTCACGTCGACCTTGCTGAAGACCGGGAAGGTCACGTCATAGGTGGCCCGGCAGAAGTCCTGGATCTCCGCGTCGGTGCCGGGCTCCTGCTCCAGGAACTGGTTGCAGGGGAAGCCGAGGATCTCCAGGCCCTTGCCCTGCAGATCCTGGTACAGCGACTGGAGGCCCTCGTACTGCGGGGTGAGGCCGCACTTGCTGGCGACGTTGACGATGAGCAGCGCCTTGCCGGCGTACTCACCGAGCGAACAGGTTCCACCGTCGGCGGTGGCGACCGTGTAGTCGTAGACACTCATGATGCGGTCCGACGCTCCCGAAACTCCGAATACTGACAGTCCTGACGTCAAGGACGAAACGTCGACCTGCCCCTGGTCAATTCCCAGCCCGGAAGGCCATTTTCTCCAGCAGCGCCCGGCGGTCCGGCGGGACAGCCGTAGTCGAGCCCGCGACCCGATGGACCAGCACCGCGTCGCACAGTCCGAGGCACCGGCCGTCACGGAAGAGCCCGGCGTAGTAGACCACTGACGACCTACCGATCGAGCCGATCGCGACGCCGACCTGGAAGGTGCCCGGGTAGTGCGCCTCGGCGAGGTAGTCGACCCTGGACTGGGCCACCAGGAAATGGAACGGTCCGGCCTTCGCCGAGCCGTGCAGGCTGAACAGGCCGAGCAGCTCGTTGTTGAAGGTGGCGCGGGCGTCCTCGTAGTACGAGACGACCGCGACGTTGTTGATGTGGCCCAGGTTGTCCACGTCGGCGAACCTGGCGCGGATCTCGTGCACCCACGGGTATCGCGCCAGTTCCCGGCGGCCCGGGTCCGGCGTCACCCGCTCCCGCGTCTCCATACAAAGCTCCTTCTGGTCCAGACGACCCCGTCTGGACGAACAAACTTCTTCCAGCGCCGACATCCAGCGCCCCAGCACAGGACGCCGCCGCTTTCCGGCCCGCTCGCCGCCTGGTGATCTCAACGGCGGCGGGCGGGCCGAAGGGCGGCGCCGCCCACTGCCGGGCGAGAGCGTGCCAGGCAGTGGGCGACTGACGAGAGCGGCGCCTCGCGGCGGGGCCTGATGAAGGTGGCGCCTGACGAGAGCGGCGGTCAGGCGGCTGTGGTCACCGCGGCGAGCAGCTCCGACCACAGCGCCGGCTCGGCGTCGTACGGGCTGTAGAACGTGAGGCGCTCGAAGACCTTGCCGACCTTCGCGACGAGCTTCGGCCCGACCTCGGCGGGGGTGCCGACGACGGAGAACTCGTGCAGCATCTCGTCGGTGATCACGTTCGCCATGTCGTCCCAGCGGCTCTGTTTGGACAGTGCGTTGAGCTCGTCCTGGGTCTCGCCCCAGCCGTGCAGCTCGAGGACCTGGCGGTAGGCGGGCGTCGAGCCGTAGAAGGCGATCCGGGCCTTGGTGCCCTGGATGGCGCTGGCCAGCTCCGCCTCGGTACGCCCGACGGTGACGAACGATGGGCCGTTGATGACGAAGCCGTCCAGGCCGTCCTTGCCGGCCTTCGCCCGCCCACGCAGCAACGCCGGGACGGTCACCTGCTCCAGGTACCGCATGGTGGTGAATGGGTGGACGAAGAAGCCATCCCCGACCTCACCCGCGACCTCGGTCATCTTCTCGCCCACGGCGGCCAGGAAGACCGGGGGCGGTCCGTACTCGTGCGGCTCGGGAGTGAAGAACGGGGTCATCAGCGTGTGGGTGTAGAAGTCACCACGGAAGTCGAGCTTGACGCCCTCGTGCCAGGTGGCCCAGATCGCCCTGGTGGCCAGGATGAGCTCGCGCATCCGGGCCGCAGGCGCTGACCATGGCATGGAGAAGCGTCGCTCGATGTGCGGCTTGATCTGGGAGCCCAGGCCCAGGACGAACCGGCCCTTCGCATAACGGGCCAGGTCGTAGCTCGTCGCGGCGAGCGTCATCGGGGAGCGCGCGAACCCGATCGCGATGGCGGTGCCGATGGTGATCGACTCGGTTGCCATCGCGGCCTGCAGGCTCTGCAGGAACGGGTCGTGCTTCGTCTCGGAGGTCCACGCCCCGGCGTAGCCGTCATCCTCGATCTTCGCGGCCCCTGCCTGTGTGGCGCCGATGTCGTCGGGCAGGCTCGCGTCGATCTTCATCCGGTTTCCTCCCACTGACTGCCGTCTGAGCATGGCCCGCCGCCGGAGACAGGGAGCGCCGGCCCGGCCCGAGAGCGTGGTCCCGGCACACGCTTCCGCCCTGCGGCCGGCTGGGGCAACCGATCGGGCGCTCACCTCCGGTGTGACATCCGCGACGCCTACCGCCCGCGTCACCGGCCCGCCTACCGCCCGCGTCACCGGCCCGCCGGGCGCCCGCGTCGCCAGCCAGCCCGGCACGGGGAGCCGACCGGCGACGACGCGCGGCCGCCCGCCAGAGGCGTGGCGCTCGAAGAACCGGACCTCTGGCGTCGGCATGCCGCCGAGCGCACCGATGGCGGCCGAACGCGCCACTCCGACCAGGTAACGGCGAAGGGTGGGGTGTCGAGCCCGAACCGCCGAACGTTGACTACCTAGCGCAATCAATTGCGACTCTGCGTATACGGTCGCGGCGCTCGTGAGTGCAACGGGCCTACGGATGGCCAACCAGAGTCATCGGGTCCGGGACGAAGGGATGATCAGTGCCCCTGGGAGTCGACGGCGCGCCGACCGAACCCACCTTTGCGCCGGTCTCGGCCGGCGGTCCGGTGGCCAGACGGGACGGGCCGCCGGTACCCGCCGGGAGACACCGCCGGGGCAGCGTGCCGATCCGCGCCTGGCTGAGCGCTCTTGCCGCCGCCCCAGTCTCGCCAGGCTCCACAGCGCCAGCCCCCGCCGGGCCAGCCCCCGCCGGGCCAGCCCCCGCCGGCCGCGCCGCGGTCCGCCGGCCACGGCTGCGGCCCCGCGTCCGCGTGACCAGCCTGGCCGTGCTGGCCGTCGCGCTGACGCTCGGCGCGGTCGTCACCCCGAACGCCGTCTATGCCGCGGCGCCCGGAATTCCCAGCTCGGACGTGGACCCGAGCACGCTGCCCGGCATTCTGCGCAACGCGGCCCAACCGCCAGCCGCGGCCGGAATTCAGCGGTTCCCGATCGTCACGACCACCTCGCCGGCCACCGAGCCGCTGGCCGCCGAGGACCTCCAGCGGACGATGATCCAGACCGGTGGGATCACTCCGCTCGCCGCCACCCGGTCGGCCGTGATCGAGGACACGAACGTCGGGGCCGGCGTCGGCCGGGTCAGCTACGGCGGCAACTGGACCGTCTGCGGCCGCTGTGTGCCATCCACCCCGAACCGCTCGTTCGGGTACTCCCTCGCCGCCGGCGATACCGCCACCGTCCAGTTCACCGGCACCCAGGTCAGGATCTACGGCGTCAAGGAGCGGGCCGGCGGCCTAGCCAGCGTGCAGGTCGACAACGGGCCGACCAACAAAGTCGACACGTACGCGTCCACCTCCAGTAACGCGCTGCTCTACGACTCGGGAACGCTGCCGAACGGCGTCCACACCGCGGTCCTGACCAACATCGGACAGCGCAACGCCGCGGCGGCCGCGTTCGCCGTCTCGTTCGACCGCGCGGAGATCTTCACCGATCCCAACGCTGGCAGCGGCGGCTCGACCAACCCGCCGCCGACCGGCACCAAGACGACAATCGAGGACACCTCGACCGGTACCGGCGACAACCAGGTCGTCTACAACGGGGACTGGACGCTGTGCGGCGGCTGCGTGCCGTCCACGCCGAACAGGTCCTTCCGCTACTCGCTGACCGCCGGCGCGACGACCACCATCCGCTGGACCGGGACCCGCATCCTGATCTACGGCGTGAAGGAGCAGGCTGGCGGCCTGCTGACCGTGAGCGTGGACGGCCGGCCGACCGCCACCGTCGACACGTACGCGCCGACCTCCAGCAACGCGCTGATCTACGACTCGGGATCGCTGTCGTTCGACGACCACATCGCGGTCGTGACGAACATCGGCCAGCGCAACTCCGCTTCGGCTGCCTTCGCGGTGTCGTTCGACCGCGCCGAGGTCTACAACGCCGCGAGCACGGACCCGGGGACGCCTACCGGCAACCGGTCCGGCCAGCCCTGGCTGTCCGGCGCGAACGGCGACCCACTGATCACCCCGCAGGACGTCGACGGGTTCTGCTCCTTCCGCGGCGACCTGTGTGACATCGCGCAGGTCTTCGTCGCGCGGGACAGCTGGTCGTCGATCGTCCAGCCCTCCTTCGCCGAGACGAACTTCAACGGCTGGCCGGGCAAGCTGGTGCTGACCGTCCCGCCGTACCCGGAGGACGGAACCTCCAACCTGAGGACCTGCGCGACCGGCGCGTACAACGGCAACTGGCAGCAGTTCGGCCGGACGCTCAACGCGACCGGGCGCCAGAACTCGATCGTCCGGCTGGCCTGGGAGGCCAACGGCGACTGGTACCCGTGGTCCGGCACGAACGCGTCGGACTACATCAACTGCTACCGCCAGATCGTCAACTCGATCCGGTCCACGGCTACCACCAGCCCGCAGTTCGACTGGACGATCAACGCCCACTACTCGCAGAACCCGCCGAGCCACGTCCCGACCGATCTGTACCCCGGCGACCAGTGGGTCGACATCGTCTCGGTCGACGCCTACGACCACTACCCGCCGTCGTTCACGCTCGACCAGTTCAACAACCAGGCCGCAGCCATGGGCGGCATCACCTGGATGTACAACTTCGCCCGAGCCCACGGCAAGCTGTTCGGCATCCCCGAGTGGGGCGTGGCCTCCGGGTCGGGCGAGGACGGCGGCGGGGACAACGCCAACTACATCCAGTTCATGCGCGACTGGATGGTCGCGCGGGCCGGCCACGGCATGTACTACGAGGCGTACTTCAACAACTGCGAGATGGAGAACGTCGGCTCGAACCTCTTCCGGCCGGTCGGCGACCACTGCCTCTACCAGAACACCGCGGCGGCTACCCGCTACGCGCAGCTGTGGTGAGGTCGGCGATGGCGCGGTAGCACCGCGCCATCGCGAGCAGCGCGTCGGCGCGCCGCTGGGCCGGGCTCGTGGAGTCACCCGGCCCAGCGGTCACCCGCGCCGCCAGGCGCAACGCGTCCAGCAAGGTGCGGGCGTCGTCGACGGGAACCGTCCCGTGGATCGTCACCCGGCCGCCCGGGCGGCCGGCCGCACCCGCCGGAACCGTCAGCAGTGACAGCGACCGGGCCCGCCGGGCGGCCTCGACGTCACTTGCCACCCCCCGAGCGTCGACGTCGCGCAGCCAGTGGTCGACGGCGAGGCGGACCTCGCCCGGGTCGGCCCGGCGGGCGAGCGCGGTGAGCTCCGCCTCGGCCGGTCCGGCCAGGGCGACCAGCCTGGGCGTGGACGTCGCCGGGATCGCCAGGGCGAGCACGTGGTCGAGGCCCACGTCCCCGCGCCGGAACGCCGCGGCGAGCACGGGCAGGCCCGACAGCGCCCGAGCCGCCACGAGCAGCGCGGCCGCGGCGGCCCAGGTCAGCCGGGCTCGCCGGGCGAGCCAGCCAGCCGCCGGCGCGGCGTCGTCGCCGGACCGCGCCGCGGCGGCGTCCGCCCGCGCACGCGAGCCGGCCGCCGCGCCGACCGCCCGCACCAGCGCCGCCTGAGCGGCCGCCACGACGCCGACCAGCTGGGCGATCAGCTCGACGGCGGCCTCGGGCTGCAGCGCCGTAGGCTCGATCGCGGCCAGCGCGCGGCGCAGCGCGGCCAGGGAATCCCGCTCCTCCTGGTCCATGTCATCGTCCTTCGAGCCCCCGAAGGTCCGGGCGGTCAGGCAGCCACCCGCGCCCGACATCGAACGCATGTTCGAGAATAAGCCAACCCGGGTGCCGCCTCAACCGGGCGTACCGCCGGGTGGCCGCTGCCGGTCGACCAGGATCTCCACGAGATGGTCCAGCTCGGCCGCCGGGTCGGCGGTGACGCCGGTGTGCACCGGCGAGGTCTGCACCACCGTGCTGCGCGGCGCGGTGAGCCAGCGGAACCGCTCCCCCGGCGACATCGCGCCGGCCGCGCCGGCCGCCAGGCCACCGACGCACACCCTGTGCAGCGCGTCCAGGTGGGTGCGCACCGCGCCGAGGTCGAGAAACGGATCCAGCGCGGTGAGCCGGTCGCCGTCAAGGACGCAGCGCAGCTCCAGGTAGCCGGCGCTCTGGCACCACAGCAGCACGCCGACGTTCATGCACTCGCCGCGCTCCACCCGCGGCACGACCCGCACCAGCGCGTACTCGAACAGCTCAGCCACGGCCGGCCTCCCGGGCCCGGGAGAGCGCCGGGCGCAGCCACGCCGGCGGAGCGGACCGGGCGGCGTCCGCCTCCACCCGCGCCGCGGCCACGGTCGCCGGGTCGGCCGCCGTCATCGCCTCCAGCCAGGGCCGGTCGCCCGCGCATCGCGCGGTGAGCCAGTCGACGTACCGCGCCGCGTCGACGTCCAGCCAGCCAGCCGCGACCGCGGCCACCACCGGGGCCAGCAGGCCGGGGCGGACCAGCGGGGCGAGCGCGGCGTCGGCGGCCCGCAGCGCCCCAGCCGGGTCGTCACCCAGCGCTGGGAGCAGCACGTGCTCCTCCCAGCGAGGCAGGACTCTCAGGTCGGGCGCCGGGGGTGGCCCGGGCGCGGGGTCCCGCTCGGCTGCCCGGGCCGACCAGCCGTGGTGCGGGTACAGGGCGGCGCCGTGGTCGATGAGCCACAGCCGACCGCCCCAGACGAGCAGGTTCGGGTTACGCCACGACCTGTCGACGTTCAGCGTCAGCGCGTCCAGCCATACCACCCGGGCGGCGAGCTGCGGGTCGACCGTGAACGCGAGCGGGTCGTAGGTGATCGAGCCGGGCAGGTAGTCGATCCCCAGGTTCGCGCCGGCGCTGGCCCGCAGCAGGTCCTGGATCTCCTGGTCGGGCTCGACCCGGCCGAGCACCGGGTCGACGTCGATGACGACGAGCTCCGGCACCGGGAGCCCGAGCGCGCGGCCCAGCTCGCCGACGATCACCTCGGCGACCAGCGAGCGCACGCCCTGCCCCGCGCCGCGGAACTTCACCACCCAGGTCCCGAGGTCGTCCGCCTCCATGATCCCGGGCAGGCTGCCGCCCTCGCGCAGCGGCGTGGCGTACCGGATCGCGCGGACCTCTCGCAGCACGCCTGCCACCACCGATCCGCCAGGCCTGGGCCGACGCCGTTCCACCGTGGGCACCAGCCCGGCGCGGGCGGGCGGTCCGGCGGGGACCCCCGGGCCCAGGTCGCCCACCGAGATCCAGCGTGTCGGCGTCGAAGATTACCCGGGGGGCAGACCGGCCGCGGTGCGCAGGGCTGGCAGGTCGCGGATCGTCGTGCACCGGTAGCCCCACTCGATGACGCCGTCCCGGCGCAGCGCGCGCAGCGCCTTGTGCACCGTCGGGTCCTTGGCGCCGACGAGGGCGGCGAGCTCCCCCTGGGTCAGCGGCATGCCGAGTGCCCGTAGGCCGGCGCCGTCGTCGACGCCGTAGGCGCGGTCCAGCTCGACGAGCACCCGGGCCACCCGGACGGCCACCGAGCAGCCGGCGAACTCGACCCGCCGGCGGATGCTGAACCGGGTCTTCGCGACGATGCTCTGGCTGATCGCCGCCGCCGCGCTCGGGTCGCCGGCCAGGTAGGCGGCGAACTCCTCCGCCTTGATCACCTTGGCGAGCACCTTGCCGACGGCGGTCACCGTCGCGGAGCGCGGCTGGGAGTCCAGGCCCGCGAACTCGCCGACGACGTCGCCGCCATGCCGGACGGCGAGCAGCGCGACGCCGCCGTCCTCGGTCAGCGCCGTCACCTTCGTCCAGCCGCGCAGCAACACCGCGACGAACGTCGTCGGGTCGCCCTCTCGCATGATCGGTGTGCCGGGAGTGAACTCGCGGAACCCGCCGAGCGCGAGCATGCCCGCCTGCGAGTCCGCCGGCAGCCGGCCGAGCAGCGTCTGCTCGGGCCAGCGCAGGCCCGCCAGCCGGTCGTCACGCCGGCCGGGCCCAGCCGACCGGTGCGCCTGTGCGTCCTGGTCTCCCACCGTGCCCCCCGCGCCTGCCCAGCCGCCGCGTCCCTGGTGCCGGCACGCGGCCAGGCCGCGAAGCCCACACAGCCAGCCATAGTGGCCTAGTTCCGGAACCCGCACCGCGACGGATCGGCCAGCCGGTGGCCACGGGGCACCCAGGCCACGTGGCCCCTCCCGGCCCGCGGCCGGCCGTCAGACGCGGTGCGGCATGAGGGCGTTGGCCGGGATCACGCCGAGCCTGCCCTTCTGGAAGTCCTCGATGGCCTGCTCCAGCTCCTGGCGGGTGTTCATGACGAACGGGCCGTACTGGGCGACCGGCTCGCGGATCGGCTGGCCCCCCAGCAGCAGGACCTCCAGGTTCGGGGTGCGCGAGTCCTGGTGGGCGCTCGCCGCGAACACCACCCGGTCGCCGGCGCCGAGCACGGCGAGCTGGCCGGTCTCGACGGCCGCGTCCGCCGGGCCGACGGTCCCGGCACCCGCGAGCACGTAGGCGAGCGCGTTGAACTCGGGGTTCCACGGGATGTCGACCCGGGCGCCGGGGCTGACGGTCACGTGCGCCAGCGTGATCGGGGTGTGGGTCGAGCCCGGTCCGCGGTGGCCGCCGATCGTGCCCGCGATGATCCGCAGCAGCGCGCCGCCGTCCGCGGTCGTCACCAGGCCCGCCTGGCCGCCCTCCAGGTTCTGGTAGCGCGGCGGGGCGAACTTGTCCTTGGCGGGCAGGTTGACCCACAGCTGGATGCCGTGGAACAGGCCGCCGCTCTCGACGAGTGCCGCCGGCGGCGTCTCGATGTGCAGGATGCCAGCGCCGGCCGTCATCCACTGGGTCGCGCCGTCGGTGATGATGCCGCCGCCGCCGTGCGAGTCCTGGTGCTGGAAGGTGCCGTCGATCAGGTAGGTGACGGTCTCGAAGCCCCGGTGCGGGTGCCACGGTGTTCCCTTGGGCTCGCCGGGGGCGTACTCGACCTCGCCCATCTGGTCCATGTGGACGAACGGGTCCAGGTCGGCCTTGCTGACCCCGGCGAAGGCGCGCCGGACCGGGAAGCCCTCGCCCTCGTAACCGAGGGGCGCGGTAGCGATCTTCCGGACCGGGCGCGGGATGTCCCCAAGCCCCGGCCCGGCAAGCCGAGGCAGCGAGACGGGGTCGGCGGTGACGGCGGGCATGGGACATCCTCCTTGATTGCACATGCAACTACCGACCACTGTAACGACGGTCGCCCCTCCTAGCTTCCTTGTCCCCCAGGCCCGTTCTCCAGCGAGACCGCCCGGCCCGGCCCGACGTCACGCTCGAAGCCGGGCCAGCCCTCGGGTCAGACCTGGGTGCGGCACGGCGGCCTCATCTCCGAGGCGCGACCGCCTCACTCCGGGTAGCGCCAGAGCACCAGGGGACTACGCCGCGCATGGGTAATGCGAGTGATGACCCGGTCCGCGTCGCTCATGACCCGCCGGGACTTTGGTAAACACCGTGTGACGATGGACACCGGATGCTCGACGGAACGCTACCTTCGGGGACGTGGATCGCCGATGCTCACGGCAAGAGCGGATCATCCAGGAACGCATCCTGGGCGTCAGCCGGCTACGTGGGCGCCAACGCCCCCGTGACAACCGCGGTGGCGCGCACCTCGCGTCCCGTCCCCCGGACCGCCGCCGGCTGCGCTGACGCAGCTCGCGGCCAGTCTGCCCCCCCCCGGGCGGGCCCGTCCGGGCCAGCCGTCGCGGCGCCCGGTCACCGCCCGGAACGCGGGCCGGGCCGGCTCGAAACCCGGTTGCCGCTCCGACCGTTCCGCCCGGTAGTATGGCGAAGCCCGGTCAGGACGGTCTTGCGCCGCCCCTCGCCGGGCCCTCTTGCCGGCACTCCGGCGAGGCATGGTGGGTGTAGCTCAGCTGGTAGAGCACCGGGTTGTGGTCCCGGTGGCCGCGGGTTCAAGTCCCGTCACCCACCCCAGGTCAGAGGGCATGTCGATCATCTAGCAAGATCCCCTGGGAGCGTACCGGGAGCAGCGCCTCGGATTGCTCCCGAGTTCTGGGCGCAGGATCCCAGGGCCTGCTTCCAAGGCGAACGGCCCGGCCGCGAGGAATCCCCGCGATGCCGAGCACCGCCGCGCCGACTTCGCGTCAGTCAGAGGTCGGGTCCGCTGTCGCGGTCGCTCCGGGGATCGAGGGCGTCGTGTCGTGGGCGCTGCCGTTGAGCGACGATGCCGCCGCCAGTTCCGCGTCGGATTCGGCCCGGGTCTCGGTGGCCGCCGCACGCGCCTCGTCGGTCGTGGGGCCGGGTGCGCCGACAAAGACGGTGCGGCGATAGTAGCGCAGCTCCTCAATGCTCTCCCGGATGTCGGCGAGGGCACGGTGCCCGCCGCGCTTGGCGGGGGCGGCGTAATAGGCGCGCGGGAACCAGCGCCGGGCCAGCTCCTTGACCGACGAGACGTCGATCATCCGGTAGTGCAGGTAGTCGTCGAGCTCGGGCATGTAGCGGGCGAGAAACGTGCGGTCGGTGGCGATCGAGTTCCCGCACAGCGGCGCCCGCCGGTTCTCCGGCACAAGGGTGCGGACGTAGGCGAGGATCTGCCGCTCGGCCTCGGCGACAGTGAGCGTGGAGGCGCGGACGGCCTCGGTCAGGCCCGAGGCCGCGTGCATGTCCTGGACCACCGGCACCATCGTGTCGAGAACCGCGTCCGGCGCCGAGATGACCAGGTCGACCCCGTCGCCGACGACATTGAGCTCCCCGTCGGTCACCAGGCAGGCGACCTCCAGCAGCACGTCCGAGGCCGGGTCGAGGCCAGTCATCTCGCAGTCAATCCAAACCAGGCGGTCCATCTGTCTGACCCTAGGGTTTCCCCGCGCCAGCGTCACGCGGCCCCCACCAGACGGCCACCCAGATCGGCCGGTCCGGGCCGGTCAGGGATTCTGAACCAGGAAGTGCACGGAGCGAGGAGTGATCTGGGTGTTGATGGGCGTCGCCATCAGCGTGTAGTCGCCGTTCGGGACCTGCGACGTGCGCCAGCCACCCGGCTGCGGCGAGAAGAGATACGGCGAGCTCTCAGCCGTCCACTGGCCCGGGAAGCCAACCAGGGTGTAGCTGATCGGGCCGACGCCACCCGTCGTGATCAGCGTGATCGCGACGTCCCCACGCAGTGTCTGGCCGTCCTCGACGCCCTGGAACGTCTCGATCGCCGGGCGGAGATCGACCTGCGCGCTCGACGCTCCCGCGCCGCGGCTGGGCGTGGCCGTGGCGCCGGCCAGCGCCCGATTCCTCACCCCGCCGTCGTCCTTCTCCGTCTGCCGGTGGTAGTCGATGACCAGCAGCGGCATCAGCACCAACGCGATGATGAACAGCATCAGGCCCAAATAGCCACGCCTGACCGCGTCCACGCTGCTCGTACCCTTCCGCCAGCACCGACCGGAATGTGGCCCCTGGGGCCGTCACTGTAACCCGCCGGCAGAAGTGACCTTGACACCAGCCTGTCGCCGGCCGTCATCGCTATCCGGGACGAACGGTCACGTCGGCGCGCGGCCGGGTGCCGAGGGTCCCGGGCCCAGCACGCAGTCCTCACACACCGGCCGGCCGGCGCCCTCGGCCAGCCGGTAGATCAGACAGCAGCTGCGCCGGCGGAACCGGGCGGGGCCGACCCGTCCGCCCGCGGTCACCAACGGGCCGCCGGCACCACCGCACAGGTCGTCGACGACCCGCCAGGCCGGCTCGGCCAAGGCCGGCTCGGCGAGGCCGATCATCTTCGCCGCGCCGGCCACGGCCGAGGCGACGTTGCCCCACAGCACCTTCTCCGACACCGGGTAGCCGCGCGCGACGGCCTCGACGATGGGCGTGATGACCGGGGCCAGCGTCCCGGCCGCGAACCCCGTGGCCAGGCGCTCTGGCCCCTTGGATGCCGCGGCATCGCCCGCGGTGATCTCCGGCGGGCCACCGAGCGCGAGGGGGAACGGGCCACCGAGGACGTCCCGCCAATAGAGCCTGCGTGGGTCCAACGACGGCGGCTGGCCGGTGAGCACGGTCAGCGCGAGCGCCGGCGCGACCAGCCGGGCGCACAGGCCGAGCTGGGCGACCGACACGGCCACCCGTTCCTCGACGGCGTCGGGCGGCGCGGACCGAGCGCCGGCGAGCGCCGCGCGGACCGAGCGGACCCGCCGGTCGAAGGCGCCGGTCGCGGGATCGGCGAGGTCGGCGAGGACCACCCAGCCGGGCGGAACCTCGCCATCCGGGAGCGGGTCCAGCGCGAAGTACGGCCCGAACCGCGCTCCCAGCTCGCCGGCGTAGTCCCGCACGCCGCCCATGCTAGGACGGGCGACTCGGGACAGACCGGCCTCGCGGGGCCGAGCCTGGGCCGGTCCGCCCAGCGGGTCACGCCCGGCCGGGACCGCTGGCTCTCATCCCCTTCAGCCGCACCTGGCCCCGCCGGCTCAGGTGGACACACACGACAGGGCGCGTGAGGACCATGCCGACGTCCGGATCAGGCCGCTGACCTGCACTGTCGAGCCGCGGACGTGTAACGACGCGGACACCACCCGTCCCGCTTGGCCGGTGGTGGCGACACCCGACGGGCCGTCGGACGGGTCAGCGCGAACGGCCGGGCATCCGCTGCGGCGGGCGCCCGTGCCATGTGACAAGCCGGTGAAGCCTTGGCGAGATCGGCGGAATGCGCTGGACCGCGCGGCCGGTGCTCGTAAGGTTCACCGGGGGGGTGATGGGAGGAGGCCGGTGACCACCTACGCGGCGCTGTTGCGGGGGATCAACGTGGCCGGGCACGCGAACGTCGCGATGGCGGACCTGCACGCCGTCTTCGCCGGCCTCGGGTTCGCCGGCATCTCCACCTACCTGCGGTCCGGCAACGTGCTGTTCGGCACCGAGGCGCCGCCCGCCGCGCTGGCCGCGGACATCGAGGCCCGCCTGAACCGGGAGATCGGTGTCCGGACCACCGTCCTGCTGCGCACCCGCGACGAGCTGGCCGCGCTCCCCGCCGCGAACCCGTTCCTCGGCCGGCAGGACGATCCGACCAAGCTGCACGTCACCTTCCTCGCCGAGGAGCCGGGCCGGAGCCGGGCCGCCAGCCTCGCGGCCCTCGCCGGCGAGGGCGAGGAGGTCTCGGTCGTCGGGCGGGACGTCTACCTGCACTGCCCGCACGGCTACGGGCGCACGAAGCTCAACAACACGAACATCGAGAAGAAGCTCGCGGTCACCGGGACCACCCGCAACTGGCGGACCGTTGTGGCGCTGCGCGACCTGACCTGCGCCGTCTGACGGTCGCGCGCCAGGCCGGCGAAGGGTGCCGGGCGACGATCGCGCTTCCTGACCGTCGGCGGAACCGGCCCTGCCGAGCGCCGATGGACCGGGTTTCGCGGAAGGTGTCGGTGTCCTCGCCTTTGCGCGCCGGCCGGGAGGGTTCACGATGAGGCGTGGCTGAGCGCGAACAGACCGCCGGGTGGCCGGGCGGGCGGGTGGTCGTGATTGGTTCGATCAACATGGACGTCGTCGTCACCGTGGAGCGGATGCCGCTGCCCGGCGAGACGGTCGCCGGCGGCTCGGTGCACCAGCTGCCCGGCGGCAAGGGCGCGAACCAGGCCGTCGCCGCCCGCCGGCTCGGCGCCCCCACGACGCTGGTGGGCGCGGTGGGGGCCGACGGCTTCGGCGCGGTGCTCTCAGGATTCCTGGGCGCGGAGCGGATCGACACCTCGTTAATCCGCACGGAGCACGGACCGTCGGGCACGGCCCTGATCACGGTCGCCAGCGGCGGCGAGAACACCGTGATCGTGGTGGCCGGGGCGAACGGTTCGGTCAGCCCGGCCCGGGTGGCCGAGGCGACGATCCGGGCCGGGGACGTGCTGCTGCTGCAGGACGAGATCCCTGGCGAGACCAACGAGGCCGCCGCCTTCGCGGCCAGGGCCGCCGGTGCGCGCACGGTCCTCAACCTCGCGCCGTTCCGGCCGCCGAGCCCCGGGCTGCTGGCCGCGACCGACGTGCTGATCCTCAACGAGACCGAGTTCGCCGAGCTGGTCGAGGTCCCGCGCGCCGGGGCCGAGGCGATCGCCGAACGGCTGCGCACCGGGCTGACCGCGTCGAACGGCCAGCCGGTCGGCGACCTCGTGGTGACCCTCGGCGCGCAGGGCGCGCTGGCCCGGATCGGCGGCGAGGTGCTGGCCCTGCCCGGCCGGCGCGGGCCGGTGGTCGACACGACCGGCGCCGGCGACTGCTTCTGCGGCGCGTTCGGCGCCTCGCTGGCCGCCGGGCTGCCCGCCACCGCGGCCCTGGCGCGAGCCAACGCGGCCGCTGGCCTCGCTGTCGGCCGTTTCGGCGCCGGACCCGCCATGCCCACGGCGACCGAGGTCGACGCCGCACTCAGCGCGGTCTGACCTCCGGGTAGCGGTCCCAGCCGTCCCGGATTCCTGACGTCGCCGCTGACGCCAGCCGAAGATCGCCGGTTGGGTGTCGGTGTGAGCGTGGCCGGCTGGATGGGGGCGGGTTACGTCTCCGGGTAGCGCGAATACGAGGGGAAGTTGCCGTAGAGGTGTTCGTGGGGGTCGGCGCCGACGGTGACAGCGTGGACGAGGTGTTCGCCGCCGACGAAGGCGCCCTTCCAGGAGGCGCCCCGGCCGCCGAACGGCTCGTCGCGGTCACCCCGGGACCGGGGCTTGTTGATTCCGATCTTGAAAGCGGCCAGCTCCGCGGACATCCGCCTGGCCTTGTCCTCGTCGTCACAGGCGAGTGAGGCGACCAGCGCGCCGTTCGAGGCGTTCATCGCGGCCAGCAGCTCGGCCTCCGAGTCGACCAGCACGATCGTGTCAACTGGCCCGAAAGGCTCGGCGTGGTGCAGCGCGCACGAGGTCGGCGGGGACAGGATGGCCGTCGGCGTCGCGTAGGCGGCGGTGTCCTGGCCGGGGAGGAACCGGCCGTCCGCCAGGCTGCCCCGGTACAGCGGGACGCCGCCCTTCGCGATCGCCTCGTCGACCCGGCTGGCGAGCTCGGCGGCCTTCACCGAGTTGATCAGTGGGCCGAAGTCCAGCTCGGGTAGCTCCTCGTCGGCGGCGGCGACCGCCAGCGGGTGCCCGAACCGGATCGACTCGACGACCGGCAGGTACATCTTCAGGAACTCGTCGAACAGCTGGCGCTGCACCACGTAGCGCGGATAGGCCGTGCAGCGCTGCTTGGCGTACTCGAAGCCCTTGCGCAGGTGGCCGGCCAGCAGGCCCCACTGCGAGAACTCCCAGATCCCCCAGGCGTTGAGGCCCTCCTGCTCGAGGAAGTGCCGCTTGCCTGTGTCGACGAGCGCGGCCGCGACCTGGCCGCCGGCCGAGCGGCCGCCGACGAAGGCGAGCGCGCCGATCTCGGGGGCCCGGACCAGCGCGCCGGACAGCCGCGAGCCGGGGCCGGACACGAGCGAGACCGGAAGTCCGGCCTGGTGGGCCAGCGCGCAGGCCAGCGTCAGGCAGGCGGCGCCGCCGTCGGTCGGCGTCTTGGCGATCGCGGCGTTGCCGGCGAGGACCTGCACGAGCATGGTGTGCATGAGCACGCTCATCGGATAGTTCCAGCTGGCGATGTTGCTGACCGGCCCGGGCAGCGAGGTGCGGCCGGCTACCATCCCGCCGATCTCGTCGAGGTACCAGCGGACGCCGTCGATCGCCCGGTCGACGTCGGTCCTGGCCAGCCGCCACGGCTTGCCGATCTCCCAGACGAGCAGCTGCGCCAGCGTGTCCCGGTGGGTCTCGAGGGCCTCGACCGTCGCGGCCACCCGGGCACGCCGTTCGGCCAGCGGCACCTCCCGCCAGGCTCGGTGGTCGGCCTGGGCGGCGCCGATCGCCTCCCGGGCCTCGCCGAGCTCGATCATCGGCGGACCGGCGATCGGGCTGCCGTCGACGGGCGAGACGGCGCTCGACAGCGGGACGCCGGTCGGGCGCCAGCTGCCACCCCAGAGGTTGAGCAGCCGGCCGTCACGGAACGCCTCGGGCGCGGCGGCCTCGGCGCGGGCAAGGACGTCGTTCCAGCCAGTCCCAGGCTTCAGGCGCAGGCGACGGCTCGCGGTGGATTCAACCCCGCCGGCAGGCTTGTCACCGGCGATGGTGCTGGTGGCGCGACGTGCGCCGGCGGCGGTAACCATGCCTGCACGGTGCGCCATATCGCGTCGGCGCGCCATCCAGGGCGGGCGAAGTCGATCAGCCAATGATCGCGGTGATATTGCCGCCGAGCGCCGGGATCGGGGAGTCCGCGAAGGCTCGAAGCAATTCGGCATCCAGTGCAGCAAATACTCAAAGAAGGCTCATAGAAAGACGATGCCTGGTTACTTCCCGGTACGATCAACGGGTCGACGTTGGGCGGGAAGCCGGATGACCAGCATTGCGCCCACACCGCCACGGAGAGTCCTCACCAGCCGGTACGGGCCCCGTCGACGGCTACTTGGGACGGAGATCATGCCAGTCCACGCCAATCCGCCGAACCGTCCCGTCTTGGCCGTGTTGTGGGCAAAACATTCCGGTTCACAGAGGTATCATCCGGTCATGTCGGAAGCGTTCGACCCGGGGGCGTCCAGCGGCGGCCACAGCCCGCCAACCAGCATCGTCGCGCCTCGGCTGACGCTACCGACGGACATCTTTTGATGACGCGGGATTCAGACCGGCCGAGCCACCGGGACTCGTGGCACGACACGGCACGAACGCCGACGCAACCACTGGTACACGCCTCATCACGTAGAGTGGACGGGTACTCGAACCGCTATTCGCCGGTAGTCCCATTAGTTACTTCCGAACGATCCGTTCGTAGATTTCCGGGTGTGTGATGACGGCCAGTGTCGTTCCGCCGTCGGCCGCCACCGAGGCCGACCCGATCCGTCAAGCGAGTCCGATCCGGGTTCTCGTGGTGGACGATCATGAGCTCTTCCTACAGGGTCTGCAGACCGTCCTGGAGATAGAAGATGACATCCGGGTTGTGGGCCGGGCCGGCAACGGTCAGGAGGCCGTTTCGCTGGCCGCCGGGACCACGCCGGACCTCGTGCTCATGGACGTCCGGATGCCGCTGCGCGACGGGATCGCCGCCACCGGCGCCGTGAAGCGGGCCGTCCCGGGCGTGAAGATCGTGATGCTGACGGTCAGCGACGAGGAGAACGACCTCTTCGAGGCGATCAAGGCGGGTGCCGTCGGCTACCTGCTGAAGTCGATCCCGCCGCACGAGGTCGCCGACGCCGTCCGCGCCGTTCACCACGGCCAGAGCCTGATCAGCCCTTCGATGGCATCGAAGCTCATGGCCGAGTTCGCCAGCATCGCCCGCGGCACGGATGACCGGCCCCGGCTGCACACCCCGCACCTGACCGCCCGCGAGCTGGAGGTGCTCAAGCTCGTCGCCGAGGGCCGGGCCAACCGCGAGATCGCGCGCAAGCTGTTCATCAGCGAGAACACGGTCAAGAACCACGTCCGCAACATCCTGGACAAGCTGCAGCTGCACTCCCGGATGGAAGCCGTCATGTACGCCGTCCGCCAGGGCCTCTTCGACATCGAATGAGGCTGAGGCGGCGGCATTCGCCGCCGCCTCAGCCGGTCCGGCGCTCAGCGCCCGACCAACGCTCGATGTCCAGTCACGCGGACGTCGGTGGTCGAGGCGGTCCGGGGCCGGTATCTCGCCCGGACACACCTCCCGGTGCCGGCGCGTTCGCGAGTGATCGCTCTGGCACCGACGAACGCCTGCCGGTGTCGGCTCGCGCGTGTCACGATGCTCTCGGCGACAACGGCGCACGCGTCGATGACGGCGCAGTCCCGTGCCCCGGGAGGACAGATGGCGAGCGTGGCCACCGCGCGGCGAGCGGCAGGAACGGCGGCCGTTGCCGTGTCGACCGCGACGGTCGTCGTGTCCGCGGCCACGGCGGCGGCCGTCGTCGGCTCGGTCGCCGCCGTCGCGTTCACCGTGCGCGTCGCCGCCGCCGCGGCCTCCGAGGTCGCCTCCGCGGCATCCGCCGTCGCCGTCTCCGCCTCGTCGAGTGCGGCCGCCGCCGCGGCGAGCGTCACCGCCAGCACCGTCGCGGCCGCCACCGCGGCCGTCGCGGCCGCCTCGGCGGCGCTCGCGTCGGCCTCCCTCGCCGTCCGCGCCCACTCGGCCGCCCTCGCCGTGCGTGTCGACGGCCGGTCGGAGGCATCCTCGGACGGGTGAGCTTTCGTCGTTTTCCGTCCTTCGCGCGCCGAGCCGCCCGCACGTCGGCGCAGGGCCGCCGGGTGCTCATCACCGGCGGCGCGCGGTCCGGCAAGTCCCAGCTGGCTGAGGAGATGCTCGCCAGCCGGCTCGAGGTCGTCTACCTGGCGACCGGCGCGGTGCCCACGGCTGGCGACCTCGAGTGGTCGGCTCGCGTCGCCGCGCACCAGGCCCGCCGGCCAGTGAGTTGGACCACCGTCGAGACCGCGGACGCCGCCGCAGTCCTCGCCACCGAGACGTCCATGCCCGGCACTGCCCGCGCCGTGCTGTTCGACTGCGTCGGCACCTGGCTCACGGCCGCGATGGACGCCAGCGGGCTCTGGGCAGCCGCGGAGGCCGGCGCCGAAGCGGTCTCCGCCGCGGACACGGCGCTCGCGCGCTCCGAGGATCGCCTGGTAGCGGCCTGGTCGGCCACCAAAACCGACGTCGTGGCCGTGACCAACGAGGTCGGTTCGGGGGTCGTCCCGGCGACGGTGTCCGGCCGCCGGTTCCGCGACGAGCTCGGCCGGCTCAACACGAGGCTGGCCTCGGTCGCGGACGAAGTCTGGCTGTGCACGGCCGGTATTCCACTACGTATCCGCTGACTTCGCCGACCTTCGCAGGAGTGTCGGGCTTGGGCGGCCTGCCCGGGATGAGGCAGGATGATCAGGTACCACCTGGCGCGGGAGCGTGCACGGCACGCGAAAACCACCTTGTACGTCGATACCGTCGAACGCGGCGGCAGAGGAGGACCGGCCATGACGACACCTGACGGTGGTGGCGGCCCCGGCGACGAGCCCGGCTACCCGAACGAGCGCTATTCGGGCTTTGACCCCGGCGACGACACCGGCAACTACACCCAGCCCCTCGGCGGCGCGGCACCCGGCGGCGCCCGCGGCTGGCAGCACGGTGGCGCCGAGGACGTGGGCGTGGACGACCTGATGTCCTACGGCGACTCGGACCTACCCGACCAGCGCCGGCCCCGGCGGGGCTGGAAGGCCCCGATGACCGGCCGTGACCGGGCCCGGCCACGCGTCGACGGCTATCCCGACGACGCCCCCTCGACCCGCCCAGCCTCGGGGCAGCGCCCGCCGACCCAGGCGACGGCGGCTCTCGGCCGTCGGGTCGGCGACGGCGTCGGCTGGGTGCGCGACCGGGCCGCCGGCGGCGTGACGGCGCTGCGCAGCCGCCGGGCCGAGACGCCGGCGGCGAGCCGGCGCCGCGCTCCGGGAGGCGAGCCGGCGGCGCTGCGCGCGCTCCCGCTCGCCGTGGGCATGTTCACCGTGATTCCCGTGCCGGCCCGCCGGGCCGGCCGGGACGCCGTCGACGCCGGTCTCGCCGGCTGGGCGCTGCGCTGGCTGCCTGTGCTGGGCGGGCTGCTCGCGGTGGCCGGCTGGGCCGTCTCGCTGATCTTCTGGCGTGGCTACGGCTCCGGCGCCGGCTTCCTCGGAGCGGCGGCCTGGGTCGGCGTGATGGCGCTGCTCACCCGTGGGCTGCACCTCGACGGGCTGGCCGACGTCGCCGACGGGCTCGGTAGCCGCCGGCCCGCCGAGGAGGCGCTGGCGATCATGCGGCGCTCGGACATCGGGCCGTTCGGGGTGACCGCGCTGATCGCCGTCCTGCTGCTGCAGCTGGGCGGCGTGCTGACGGTGCTGGCGTCGGCGAGCCGGGCGCAGGGGCTGGTGGTCCTGGTGGTCGCCGCGGTCGCCGGCCGGCTGGCCGCGCTCGACGCGGCGCGTCCCGCCGTCCCGCCTGCGCGTCCCGGCGGCTTCGGCGGCCTCGTCGCCGGGACCGCCCCGGCGGCCGTCCGGGCGACCGCCGCGGGAGCCACGCTGGTGCTCGGGTGGCTGCTCCTGGCCTTGACCCAGACAAGCCTCGCGCGGGCGTTGTGGCTGCCGTTCGCCGTTCTCGTCGGACTCGCCGCCGGCCGGCTGGTGACCTGGCACGCCGTCCGCCGGCTCGACGGCATCACCGGCGACGTCTTCGGCGCCGTCATCGAGATCACCACCACCGTCACCCTGCTGGCGGTCGGGGCGATCATCGCCTGGGGCGGCATCTAGCCCGCGGTGGCCCGCGGCGGCCGGACCCGTCGCGACCGGCGAGGCGGGACCGCTCCGCGCTCGGGGAGCGCGGCTGGTCGGTCACGTTCGGCCGCCGCGGGCCGTGGACCTTCGGTAGCGTCCGGGCCGAACCGAGGGAGGCGCCAGATGAGTCCCGAACCGCCGGACACGGCCGTGCTCGACGCGTTGACCGCGCGGATCGAGGCGACCGACCCGACCGTCGCGCAGGCCGCGCGCGAACACCAGGACAGGCTCACCAAGCCGCGTGGATCGCTTGGCCAGCTGGAGGACGTCTCGGTCCGGCTCGCCGCGCTGGCCGCGGCAGTGCCCGCGCCCGTCCCGGCTGCCCCCGCCGTCGCCGTGTTCGTCGGCGACCACGGGGTGCATGCCCAGGGCGTGTCCCCGTGGCCGCGCGAGGTCACCGGGCAGATGGTGGCGAACTTCCTCGCCGGCGGAGCGGTCGTCAACGCGCTCGCCCGCCAGGTCGGCGTGACCGTGCGCGTGGTCGACGTCGGCATGTCGCCGGAGGCCGCGGCCGTCGTCGCCGAGCTGCCCGGGCTGGACCGCCGCAGCGTGCGCGCCGGTACCGCCGACATCACGGTCGAGCCGGCGATGAGCCGGGCCGAGGCGCTCCGGGCGATCGCCGCCGGTGCCGCGGTGGCCGAAGGCCTGCTGGCCGACGGGCACGACCTGCTGGTGACCGGCGACATGGGCATCGCCAACACCACACCGTCGGCCGCGCTTGTCGCGGCCCTGCTGGGCGCGGACCCGGCCGCGGTGACCGGCCGCGGCACCGGCATCGACGACGCGGCCCTCGCGCACAAGGTCGAGGTCGTGAGCCGGGCGGTCGGCCGCGCCGCGGCCGACGGAGTCACCGCGGACGACCCACTGGGAGTGCTGGCGGCCCTCGGCGGGGTGGAACACGCGGCGACAGTCGGGTACGTGCTCGCCGCTGCCGCCGCCCGGGTGCCGGTCGTGCTCGACGGGGTGATCGCCTGCTCGTCCGCGCTGGTGGCCGCGCGGCTCGCCCCGGCGGCCCGCGCGGCGATGTTCGCCGGACATCGGTCGGTCGAGCCCGGAGCGTCCGCGGCGCTGGCCGCGCTCGACCTGGTGCCGCTACTCGACCTGGGCATGCGGCTGGGTGAGGGGTCCGGCGGCGTGCTCGCCGTGCCGGTCATCCAGGCCGCGGCCCGCGTCCTCGCCGAGGTCGCCACGTTCGACGGTGCCGGCGTCACCGACAAGACCGCTGGCGAGGAGTAGCCCGCCGCACAGCCCGCCGGACGTGCGTCGCGCGCAGGCCCGATCCGGGCCTGCGCGCGTCGCACGTCCGGGCCTCGCTCCAGGTCCTGGGCGCGCGGTCAGCTGGCGTCGGTGATGGTCCTGCGTGGTTTCGCCGGCCGGTCCTCGCCGCTCCCGCGTGTGGCGGTCCGGCGCGGTGTCTCCGCCTTCGCCACGGCACGCGTCGAGCCGGTGCCGGCGGAAGCAGCCGCCTTCGGAACCCCGGCCGCTGTCGCCCTGGCGGGCGCCGGCCTCGCGGCGGTAACCCGGGCTGCCGTGCCGACCGTGGCACGCGCGGTCGCCCGCGGGCTCGTGGCCCGTACGGTCGCCGGCCTCGCCGCCCGGGGGCCGGCCGGCCGCGGGCCTGGGCCGTCCCGTCGGGCTCCAGCGGCGGCGCCGCCGGTCCCGGGCTGCACGGTCGTGGCTTTCGCCGTCCCGGTCACCGGCCTCCCAGCCTTCGCCGTCCCAGCCCTGGTGCCCGCCGCCTTGGCAGGACCGGCCTTCACCACCGCCGGTCTGGCACTGCCACCTTCCCGGCGTCCGCCGCCCTGGCGGCCGTCGCCTTCACCGGGCCGGACTTCATCGCCGCCGGCTTGGCGGCCGTCGCCTGCGAGGTCACCGCCTTCGAGGTCCCGGGCTTCGTCGCCGCGGCCTTCGACACCGGCGCCTTCGAGATCCCGGGCTTGGTCGTCCCAGGCTTCGCGGGGCCGATCCCGGTCGCGGCCGGGGTCACCGCGCGGCTCCTCGCGCGATCGGCAGCCGTCCCGCCGATACCAGCCGGGCGCGCGGCAGGACGCCGGGGGGTGCGTTGGGCTGGCGCGCCGTCGGGGATGCCGGCGTGTGCGCGCCAGGTGCGGGCCAGCGCGCGGCCGGCCAGATCCGCGACCCTCGGGTCGTTCCAGTACCAGACGTGCGACAGCGGACCGCGGGCCGCCCACCAGGGGCCGACCGTCATCCGGAGATCCTCGCGGACCGCGAGCCGGTACTCCTCCGACAACGGCCGCAGCGGCTGGCTCACCAGGTCGTAAGGCGAGTAGACGTTGATCCAGCCACCGGCCCGCGTCCCGCCGGCCGCATCACGCCGTCGCGGGCTCGTCAGCTGGGCCTCGGCGTCGCCGGTGGCCGCGCGCCCGGGCCCCGCGAGGCCGCCCGCCGCGGTCGGCGCCGGTACGAGCAGCGGTCGGTGGAAGCCGCGCGAACGCAGCGAGTAGAGCCCCAGCGGGCTGCCGAGGGTGATCAGGTCGGTGAGGGTCTCGCCTCGTTCCAGCGCGGACGGCGCCGGGCCGATCGCCAGCCGCGTCGCCGCCGGTACCAGCCGGCGCGCGGTCGGCTGTTCGCCGGGGGCGCCGCGCAGCTGCGGCGGCACCCGGCCAGGACCGGTCGGGATTCCGCCGTCGGCGAGCGGCCCGCCGCGCGGGTAGTGACCGTGCTCGACCTGGAGGTCGTAGAAGTAGTTGCTCGCGATCACCGAGCCGAGGCTGTGCCCGAGCACGCACAGCGGCGCCTCCCGTCCGGCCGCCACGGCGAGCTCCCGCAGTGCCACCGCGACACGGGCGTGGATCGCGTCGTAGACGGTGTGGTCCCGCTCGCCGGCGATCTGGTAGGCGATCGCGTCCCCGGCGAACTCGGTGGTGACCCAGCGCAGCGTCGGCCACGGCAGCGGGCCGGCGAACGGGACTCGCGGCAACAGCGCGGACGACGACAGCGCGAGCATCGCCAGCCGCGACCCGTGGTCGACCCGTTTCGTCTGGCGCTTCAGCCAGCGCACGTAGCGCGCCTGGCCCGGGCCGAAGCAGCGCTGGAACAGCTCGTCCTCGGCCGGCTGGAGCACCGGCGCCCAGAACGTCGGCCGCACGACGAGCGCCTCGTCCGGGTCGGCGCCGGAATGCTTCGCGAACGCCCGGCGCAGCAGTTCGACGGCCCGGTCGGCGTAGCCGGCGTCGGCCGTCTCCACGCCGTGAATCAGCGTCACGGCGATCCGCGGGGTGGCCGTCATCGGGTCACCGCCGTCCGGCGCGCACCGGCGCCGCCACCTGGCGTGCTCGGCCCGGCACCCTGCACCGCCGAGCGGGCCGGTCCAGCGGCCTGCAGAGGCACGTCAACCCCTGCGGCGCGACCGGACCTCGGCCTGCTCTGGTCAACCGGACCGCTGCCGGCCGCGCGGACGGCCGCAGGGCGGCCGGTCACGGCCCGGCCGCCACCCGCCGACGCCTTGGCGCGCGCGCCGCCGGGCTTCGCCGTACTCACGCGGCGCGCGGCCTCCGGCGCGCTCACCCGCTCGCCGGCCTTCGCCGCGCTGGCACGGCCAGCCACCTTCGGCGTGATCGCGCTGCCCGCTGCCTTCGTCGTGGTCGCAGGGCCAGCGGCCTTCGCCGTGCTCGCAGGGCCAGCGGCCTTCGCCGTGCTCGCAGGGCCAGCGGCCCGCGCCGCGTCTGCTCGGCCGGAGGCCTTCGACGCCGGTGCCTCGGCTGCGGCCCTGGGCGCGCTCCGGTCGGCCGCCGCCTTCGGCGTACCGGTCCCGGTGGTCTTACGCGCCTGGGTCGTGGCGGTCCTCGTGCCCGCCGCCCGGCTCCCGGTGGGGGCCGTCGTGGACTTCATCGCCGTGGTTCCCTTCGTCCCGCTGCCGGCTCCAGTGGCGGACGACAGGCGGCTCGTGTTCGCCGCGCTGGACGCCGTGCCACCGGCGGAGGTGGGCGCGCCCGCGGCGCCGGCGGACGTCAGCGACCGGGCCGTCCTCGCGCCGGCGGCCCCGGACGGCGCTACCAGGGCACGGGTGCCCGGCGAGGTCCGCGGCCGGGGCACCGTCCGCGCACGGCGGCGGCCGTCGGCGACCATCCGCTGGGCGGCCCGGTCGGCGAACGCCGCGATCGTGAGTGCCGGTGCCGCCCCGACGGGGCCGGGGAACACCGCGCCGTCGACGACGTAGAGGCCGGGGTGCCCGAACGCCTGGCCGAACTCGTCGACGACGCCGTCCTGGGCGTTGTCTCCCATCGGCGCGCCGCCGAGCGGGTGCGCGGTCGTCCCCCGGTTCGCCGCCCCCGCGCCCGGCTCGAAGCGGCCGGCGAGCTCGGCGGCAAGCTCGGCCATCATCGCGTGGACCCGATCGGTGTACTCCTCGTGCCGGGCCCCGGCGCGCTCGACAGCGAGCCGGTCACCGTCGAGGCGCAGCACCCCGTCCGTCCCAGCCCTGCCGACGGCGAGCAGCGCGAGCAGCGGCTCGGGGCCGGCGCCCGCGTCGGCCAGCCGGGCGAGCCGTCCCCGCAGGTCGCCACCCGCGCCGCCGAACAGCCGCGCGGCCACCCACTCCCGCGCGTCCCGCGCCAGCCGCAGCGAGCGCCCGACGCCGGGCAGTCCCAGGCCGGCCGGCAGACCGGGCACGCCGAGGCCACCGGAGCCGGCCACCGCCAGCTCACGAGCGGCGAGCAGCCAGGAAAGGAAGGCCGGGACGCCCGCGTCATGCAGGACGAAGCCGGGGTCGCCGCCCTGGGGCGTCCTCGGGAGCTGGACCGTGCCGGTGATGGTCGGCGCACCGCCGGCCGGCCAGGCTGGCTCGCCGTCCCGCCGGGCGCCGACGACCAGCCCGAGAACGTCACCGTCGCCGGTGAACTCCTGACCGAGCAGCGGGCTGACGGCCGGCAGGCTCGGTCGGGCGCGCAGGAGCAGATAGGTCGAGCCGAGCGCCCCGGCCGCCAGCACCACCCGGGAGCAGCGCACGGCCCGCATCGGCAGCGCGACCGTGTCGAGCGGCCTGCCGTCGACCGCACGGTGGTGCTCCACGTAGCTGACGACCCAGCCGCCCTCGCCGTCGGGCGCGATCCCGCGCACCTCACAGCGGGTTCTGATCTCGGCGCCGTGGTAGGCGGCCGCCGAGAGGTAGGTGTGGTCGAGGCTGTTCTTGGCGCCGTGGTTGCAGCCGAGCACGCAGTCGCCGGCGAGCTGGCAGGTGGTGCGCGCCCGGCCGTGCACGTTGCCGTACACGGCTTCCGGCAGCGCGAGCCCTGGGGCCGTGACCCCCCGCGCGCCGAAGCTGACGGCGAGCGCGGGCGCCCGCCAGTCCATCCCGGCGCGCTGCGCCGCGGCGCGGACGGCACCGGCGCGCCCGGCGGTCTCGAAGCCCGCCCGGCCGGCCGGGAACGGCGTGGCGCCGAGCATCTTCTCGACGGCGTCGTAGTGCGGCTCCAGATCTGCGCGGCCGATCAGCCAGGGCTGGGCGCCGGCCGTCCGGCGGCGCCCGGAGCCACGGCCCGCGCCGCTCGCCCGCGAGCCGGCGCCACCGCCGCCGCGAGACGCTCCGCCGGCCGGCGGGCCCACCCGGGTGAACCAGCTCTCATCGGCCCGCTCCAGCGCGTTCGCGAAGATCAGCGAGCCGCCGCCGAGGCCGGCGGACACCACGGCGTCGGTCCCGCCGAGGGACCAGACGTCGAACAGCCCGTGCCGGCCGGCGTCCGGGTCCCAGAAGGCCCCCGCCAGGTCGCCGGGGGTACGGGGAAAGGAGCCCGGCGGGTACGCCCGGCCACGTTCAAGCACCAGCACGTCTCGCCCGGCCTCGGCGAGCCGGAACGCGGTGACCGATCCACCGAAGCCCGACCCAACGACGACGGTCTCGACCTGTTCGGGCGCGGACTTGCGGACCATGCGGCCTCGGCCCCTTCGCTGCGGCAGTCGGTCAGCACCGATTCGTAGCGCACGGTAGTCGATCGACTGCCTTCTGTCGAAGGGTCGGGGCCCCGCGCCGAGGGTCCGGTCTCCGGGCTTCTGCTGGCCCGCTGTGCCCCAGCGCATCAGCACGCCACAACCCCGCCGGCCGGCGGGTTGATCCGGCTCCCAGCGCAGTGGCGTCCCGAGACTGCGCGAGGAGCACCGCGGGCCGGCTGACGGCGATCGACACCGGGCGGCCAGGGTGGGCGAGCCGGCTGGTGTCGCGTAGCGGACCTGAATGCAGTGGCGCAGCGCACGGGCCGTGGCGTAAAACACCCGGAGCCGGCCGGGGAATCCCGACCGGCTCTGAAAGGTGCGCGGCCACCGGCGTCTGCCGGCGGTTTTACTCAGGCCAGCCGACCGACATCCGCAGGCCGGTCTGTATGGCTGCTACCCGCCCTCTCGCCCGCCGCATTCAGGCCCAATGACCCTCCGTCCGAAAACGGCGATCGGGGTACCCGGGGTAATGCGGCCCACGCGCGGGCCAGGAAAGGTGACACGGACCACTGCCCGGCCGCGGGCGGACCGCCCGCGGCCGCGAGGGCGTTCCTACCAGGCAGCGCCCTGGCGGAAGAGGATGACCTCGATCTCCTGCCGGGCGTTCGGGGAGAGCGCGTCCTGGGACAGGTAGGTCTCGAGGGCCCGGCGCTCGCGACGGGCGGCGCGGCGGGCGCTGGCGGTGGTGAGCAGGCGCTCGATGGGGGAAGTCTCGTTACGCATGTCTGGCTCCTGGGACAGGTGTGACGGCGACCGCTTTCCGGTTGCCGCACCTTTATTCTGAACCTCCTTTTCAAGTTTTTCGAGCTTCCACGGCGTGAGCTGGAACGCATACCAGAAGCGTGCGCAGAACGCCATCGGCCGCACGTGTCCCGGGCCACAATCATGAGGGAATGCCCGCCATTTCAGTGGCGCCGGTCACAGCCATTCCTATTCACTCAGTACTCCGCACATTCCTTTGGATTGGCCGCCGCCAGTCCGCCCGCCCGAGGTCTTCGCGCAGGTCATCGCCGGGCCCGCGGCGCGCGCCGCGCGGTCGCGGCGGGCACCGCAGCGCGGCCCCGGGGCGGCCGCCCGGCCGGGTGCGTCGGGGCCGCCCGGTGCCGGCCCACCCGGCAGCACTGCGCCACCGAGCGTGACCGCGAGTGCCGTCGACCCATTCAGGCAGGCCGCGCCCCGGTCGTGGCCGAGGGCCATCCGAGGACAACACGGTGAGCCGTGCCTCAGCGTCATCAATCCTTTACTCTCAGGTAGAAGTTCGAACCGCTGGACCGGGCGAGCCGCGGTGTCGCGGCCCCGACGCGACGGGAGGTCGGGTGTTGCGCCATCAGCTGCGGCGGGCAGCCGCGGCCATCGCGGCAGCCAACGACGAGGACCTGCTGCGCCTGCGCGGCGACGAGGACCCGGCCGACAACCGGGCCGCACGCCGATGGCACCCCGTCGGCCGGCTGCCCGCGCCACGCGACTCCCCGGACCACGCGGGCCACTGGCACCGGGCCGCCCGCCCGGCCTCCGACGCCGTCTGACCAGCGCTTCGGCGATGCCCGGCCCGGAACTCACCCCGCGCCCGACGGGGTAGCGGCGGTCACGCGAGACCGGGTCCGGCCTTGGTCGACCGATACGGTCACGGAGAACGTTCGACGAACGTCGCCTGGCACGTCCGGTCCTGTCCCGCGCGCGAATGCGGCGCGCCTCCGCCGGCGGGCGCACGGCCCGGCGACGGTGAACCTGGGGCTGGCGGCGAGAGCGGTGGGCGAGCGATGAGCATGGCGGACGGGCCGAACGGGACCGAGGCGGCCAGCCTGGCAACGGCAGCCGGCACGGGCAGGTCGTTCGACGACGGGACCGTGCCGCCGGGCCAGGCGGGCGTCACCCTGCTGGACCTGCTGGACCTGGAGGAGCTCGACCAGGACCTCTACCGCACCACCGCCGTCTTCGACGAGCCGTACTCCCTGTTCGGCGGCCAGGTCGCGGCGCAGGCGCTGCTGGCGGCCGGCCGGACGGTCCCGCCCGACCGGCTGCCGCACTCGATGCACGGCTACTACCTCAGCCGCGGCAACGCCTCCCGGCCGGCGATCTTCCGGGTGGAGCGGGACCGGGACGGCCGGTCGTTCTCCGCGCGCCGGGTGGTCGCGATCCAGAGCGGACAGGTGATCTTCAACATGTCCTGCTCGTTTCACCGGCCACAGACCGGCCTCGACCGGCAGGCCGGCCCGCTGCCCGCGGCGGGGGCGCCGGCGACGCTGCCGCGGATGCAGCTCCCCCGGCTGTTCGACGTGGAATGCCGGCGCCCGGCTCAGCCGTACCCGGACGCCGACTGGGAGACCCGGTTCTGGGCCCGCGCGACCGTGCCGCTCACCGAGGACCCGCTGCTGCACGCGAGCGTGCTGACGTACCTGTCCGACGTGTCCGGCGGGCTCGCCGCCTGGCACGACGGGCGCTCCCGCTCAGGCGCGAGCCTCGACCACGCCGTCTGGTTCCACCGCCCGGCCCGGTTGGACGACTGGGTCCTGATGAACGTCACGCCGCTGTCGGCCGCCGGCGGCCGTGGCCTCTACAACGGCACCATCCACTCAGGCGACGGCCGGCTCGTCGCCACGATCGCCCAGGAGTGCCTCTTCCGCGACGCCGGCTGACCGGCGCTGGGCCGGCAACGGTTCGAGGCGCAGCTCCGGGCCGCCGACCCGGCCGAACCGCAGCGCCCGCACGTCGGTCAGGTAGCTCATCCGGGTCCGCCACGGCCCGCGGGTGCCCTGCCTGGGCAGTTCCCCCGCCGACCGCAGCACGTAGCCAGAGCTGAAGTCGAAGAAGGTCCCCTCCCCCGGCTCGGCCGGCTCGCCGGGCGGGTCGGCCGGCTCCGGGACGAAGGCGCCCAGCCCGTGGCGGTCCAGGTGGCGCAGCAGGCGGGCGAGGTGCTCGCCGACGAGGTCAACCTTCAGGGTCCAGGACGCGTTCGTGTAGCCGAAGGCGAAGACGAAGTTCGGGACGCCCTCCAGCATCAGGCCCTTGTACATCCGCCGGTCCGGGACACGGACGAGGACGCCGTCGACGGTGAGCGGGATGCCGTCGAACATCTTCAGCCGCAGCCCGGTCGCGGTGACGACGAGATCGGCGGCCAGCTCCCGGCCGGAGCGCAGCCGGATGCCCCGCTCGACGAAGGTGTCGATCTCGTCGGTGACCACGTCGACGCGTCCGCCCCGGATGGCGGCGAACAGGTCGCCGTCCGGCACGAGGCACAGCCGCTGGTCCCACGGGTCGTAGCGGGGCGTGAAGTGCCTGGCCACGTCGTAGCCCGGCGGCAGCGCCCGGGTGACTCGAGCCAGCAGCGCCCGGCGGACCAGCTCGGGGCGCCGGCGGCTCAGCCGGAACAGCAGCTGCTGGCGCACGATGTTGCGCCAACGGACCAGCCAGCCGGCCCAGCGGTCAGGCAGGACGCGACGCAACCGGGTCGTCGCCGGGTCGACCGCCGGCACCGAGACCACGTAGGTCGGCGACCGTTGCAGCATCGTGACCTGGGCGGCTCGCTCGGCGAGCGCGGGCACCAGCGTCATCGCGGTCGCGCCGCTGCCGATCACCACGACCCGGGCGCCGCTGTGGTCCAGGTCGTCGGGCCAGTGCTGCGGGTGCACCACGCGCCCGGTGAACGCGGCACGGCCGGGGAAGTCCGGCTCGTACCCGCGGTCGTAGTGGTAGTAGCCCGTCGCCGCGACGAGCACGTCGCAGGTGAGCTGGATCCGGCGCGGCCGCTCGCCGGACGGCACCGACGACGCGGCGGCCTCCGCGACGACGCCCGCCGGACCTGCCGCGTCGGGAGCGAGCTCCACGTCGACGGTCCAGCGGGCCTGCGCGCTCGACCAGCTGGCCGCGGCGACCCGGTGCCCGTAACGGATCCGCTCGTCGATGCCGTGCTCGCGGGCGGTGTCGGCCAGGTAGCGCAGGATGGCCGAGCCCTCGGCGATCAGGCGCGGTTCGGTCCACGGCCGGAACCCGTAGCCGAGGCTGCTCATGTCCGAGTCCGAGCGGACGCCCGGGTAGCGGAACAGGTCCCAGGTTCCGCCCAGCGCGCCGCGGGCCTCCAGCAGGGCGACGGCCCGGCGCGGGTGGTGGGCCTTGAGGTGGACGGCGATCCCGATGCCGGACAGGCCAGCCCCGATGATCAGTACGTCCAGATGCTCGACCGGTCGCTCTGCCATTGCCGCCCCCGTCCCCTGACCTGCGCTGTCAGGGCAAGTCAACCCGAAGGCGACGGTAGGGGACCAAGGGGCCCGTCGGGTAGCCCGCGGCGAACGCCAATCGCGACGCGGCCGTCGCGACGAGGAGGTCAGGTGGGCTCGGCGTCGATGGCGGGCCGCGGGCGCGGCTGGGAGCTGTCGCGCTGGCGCAGGAAGTCCTCGAAGCTGAGCGGGTCCGGCGGCGGCTCGCCGCTGGCCGCGGCGCGCAGCTGGTCCACCAGCGACGAGACGTACCAACGCCGGAAGGCCCAGTGCCGCGCCGGCGCCTCCAGAGTCAGCAGCCGGTCCTGCCGGGCGTACTCGTCCGCCTGGTCGAGCGCGGCCAGGTACCGCTCGCCGGCCTCCGCGGCGCTCGCGGGCAGGAACAGCTCGAGGCGGCTGGCCTCCTGCCCGGCGGCGGCGGCCTCGATCGCCTGCTCACGGATCACCCGCCTGGCCTCGGCGAACCCGGTGGTCACCTCTCTGATCAGCTCGGCCAGCCCGGGTGGCACGGCCGAGCTCTCGCCACTGGTCGCGCCCGACGCGGCCAGGGCGAACTCACGCACGATGTTGTCGACGTGGCTCTTCGCCGCGAGCAGCAGCTCCGTCGGGACATCGCCGAGGCAGACGCGATAGCGCGGCTCGGCCGCCGGTTCGAGCCAGCTGGGCGGCCGCTGCTCGACCGCCGCGGGCGGTCCTGGTAGCCCTGGTCCGGTGGCCGGCCGCACTGGCTGTGGCGCCGGCTGTGGCGCCGCCGGCTCTGACACCCCTGGCGGTGGCCCGGCTGCCGATGACATCTGCGGTTCGGAGAGGTCCAGCTCCGCCCAGACGACCTTGCCGTGACCGTTGGTCAGGGTGCCCCAGCGGGCGGCGAGGGCGGCGACCAGCGCGATCCCGCGGCCGGTCATCGTGTCGGCGCCGCCGCGGGCCCGCAGCGGTGGCACCGGGCTGGTGTCGGCCACTTCCAGGCGCAGGCAGCCGGGCTGGGTGACGACCCGCAGGTCGACCGGCGGCCTTCCGTGCAGCACCGCGTTCGTCAGGAGCTCGCCGGCCAGCAGCTTGACGTCCCCGATCAGGTCTTGCACCTGCGCCGACCTGCTCGCGAGACCGACGCCCAGCGCCCGCCTGGCCCGCGGCACCGCGTCAGGGGAGGCATCGACCCGTAACTGGACGAGGACCTCGCCGTCGGGCCGGTCGCCCCCGGCGGCTGTCTCTCCTTCGGGGACCACGCTGTGCGCGCTCGTGTTCAGGTCGGCCACTCGCATCCCCTGCTCGGCGGACGGCTGGAGAAAGCGCGCAAAACAGTTCTCCGCCGCTCTTGAGGTCCTTCAGGACTTTGCCGTGCGCTGCGGGCGTACCCGGCCAGAGCGGCGGCGAACCCCAGAGGGGCCCCCATGACAGTCAGGCCGATCCCCGGACGGCCGCGGAGGTCGGGGCAGTCATGGACGATCCCCCGGCACACCGTCCCGCTACCGGGGCTCGTCCCCCGGCGCGGGGTGCGCACGCTGCCTGGCCGCGCGCGGGAGCGGCGCGGCAGGGGCCGCTCAGAGCACCCGCTTCGCTCCGTCGGCGGTCACCAGGACCGTCGTACCGAGCGGAAGGCTGGCGCTGGACGGGCCGACGCGCAGCTCGAACGCGCCAGGCTCGCTCACCCAGCCGGCCTCGGCACCGGCCACGGCGGGCCGCCAGTGCTCGAGGACCCGGCCGGTGAGCCGGACGGGGACCGTCACGTCCTGGCCGGGTTCGGCGTCGACGGTGGCGAACCCGGCCAGCCAGAGCGCCGGGCGTTCCACCTCCGTGCTGGGCCGGCTCAGATAGGCCTGGACGACGGTCCGGCCCGGACGGGCGCCGGTGTTGCGAACGGTGACGATCGCCTGGGTGGACTCACCCGACTGGACGACGGCCGGAGCGTCGAGCGACTCGTACGACCAGGTGGTGTACCCCAGCCCATGCCCGAACGGGTAGGCGGGTGCCGGGCCGGTACGCCGGGCCCACCCGCGGTAACCGACGTGGACGCCCTCGGCGTAGTCGAGCGCCCCCTCGACGGGTGTGACCGACAGGACCGGGCAGTCCTCGGCGCGGTCTGGCCAGGTGGTCGGCAGCCGGCCGCCCGGCTCAGCCCGGCCGAGCAGCACATCGGCGAGCGCCGCGCCGAACTCCTGGCCCGGGAACCAGGACAGCAGCACGGCCGCCACCTCGTCGCGCCAGGGCAGCGCCACCGGCGCGCCCGCGTTCACGACCGCCACCGTGCGCGGGTTCACCGCGGCGACCCGGCGGACCAGTTCGTCCTGCCCGTCCGGCAGCGCCAGCCCGGCGCGGTCGACGCCCTCGCTCTCGGCCCGCTCGCTGGTCCCGACGACGACCACCACCGCGTCGGCCGACGCCGCCAGCGCGACGGCCGACTCCAGCTCCACCTCGGGCGGCGCCGACGGCTCCTCGGCGAGCAGCCCGAACGAGGCGACCGGCATCCCGGCGAGCAGCTCGTGGCGCAGCGTGACCAGCACATCCTGGCCGGCTGTCACGTCCAGGCCGTCCCACCAGACCGCGGGCCGCAGGAAGCCGGCGACGATGTCCCCGTCCGGTGGCTCCATGACACCGTCGAACAGAACGGTCTCGACGCCGTCGACCGTGACGGTCAGCGTGAATCCGCCGGTGCCGGCCAGGCCGAACGAGTGACGTCCGGTGGCCTGCGCCCGGATGAGTGCGGTCGCCTCGATCCGCGCGCAGTCCGTCAGTACCGGGTCGTCCATGAACAGCAGCCGGCCGGCCAGGCGGCGCTCGGCGCGCAGCTCCTGGCCACGCGTGCCGAGGAAGCGCAGCCGCAGCCCGGGCTGCCCGGAGACCGGGTCCCGGGCGTTGTCCGTCGTCAGCGGCGCCGGCCAGGGCTCGGCGCGCACGCCGGTCGCGGTCACCACCTCGACGTCGTCGCCAAGCGCGGCGCGCAGCCCGGCCGCCGGACCGACCAGGTGCGGCGGGAAGACGGTGGCGCTGCCACCGCCCTGGCCGCGCGGCAGCGTGGCGTTCGGCCCGATGACGGCGATCCGCCGCCGGCCGGCGGCCTGGGGCCGCCCCGGGCCGGGCGGCCCGAAATCATTCCACGGAAGCAGCGCGCCCTCGTTGCGCAGCAGCACCATGCCGGCCGCGGCGGCCTCCCGCAGCAGGGCCCGCGCCCGCGGCCCGGCCGGGTCGGCGCCCTCATCCACCGGCCGCGGGTCCACCGGCCGCGCGTCCGCCGACGGTCCGGAACCGGCGGTACGCCCGACCGCCGAGTCGTCCGGAGCGGGTCCGGGCAGGGCGCCGACCCGGGCGGCGAGGCGCAGCAGCCGGCGAACCTTGTCCTCGACGAGCTCCGCCGGGACCTCGCCGGACTCGACGGCGGCTACCAGCGCCGGCCCCCACGGGCCGAACGGGCCGGGCATCACGAGGTCGAGGCCTGACAGCGCGGCCGGGACCGCCGACCGACTCGCGAACCAGTCCGAGACGACGACGCCGTCGAAGCCCCAGAGGTCCTTCAGCGGGTCGCGCAGCAGCGGGTTCTCGGTCATCGTCACGCCGGCGACGCTGTTGTAGGCGGCCATCACCGCCCAGGCGCCGGCCTCGGTGACGAGCGACTCGAAGGGCGCGAGGTAGACCTCACGCAGCGCGCGCTCGTCCACGCGGGCGTCGACGGTGAACCGGTCGGTCTCGGACTCGTTCGCGACGTAGTGCTTCACCGTCGCGGCGACCCCGCCCTCCTGGATGCCGCGGACCAGCGCCCCGCCGGCCCGCGCGGTGAGTAGGGGGTCCTCCGAGAGGCACTCGAAATGACGGCCGCCGAGCGGGCTGCGGTGCAGGTTGACGGTCGGCCCGAGCACGACGTGCACGCCCTTCGCCCGGGCCTGCGCGGCGACGAGACGCCCGACCCGGCGCAGCAGGGCCTCGTCCCAGCTGGCCGCGAGCGCGGACGGGCAGGGCAGGCTCGCTGACGGTTCCCGCTCGTCGGCCCGCTCGCCGCGCACACCGGCCGGCCCGTCGGACAGCACCATCGCCGCCAGCCCGACCTCGGGTGCCGGGTGGGTCCGCCAGAACGTGGCCCCGGTCAGCAGCCGGACCCGGGCCGCCAGGTCCAGCCCGGCGAGCGCCTCGACGACGAGCTTCTCGGCTGTGTCCGTCACGCGCTCATCGTCCACCCGGCAGGCCCCGGCCGTCTCTCATCCAGCGGGGTGGCCGGCTGGCCCCGGCGGGGCTGGCCACCGCGTGTGGTCGGCGTCGCCGGGAGCGGGCCCAACTTCCACAATGAAATAGTAGTAAGTTCCAGTAGCTGGAGAGTTGTACCGAACCGACCCTTAGGACGTCGTGCGTACCCACCCGCGGCCACCCACCCGCGGATTCGGTGCGCGCTCGTTCCGGGCGCCGGGTACGTGACCCGGCCGGGGCGAGCGGGCGACCGCCGCGGCGAGCTACGGGCGGGCGCCGGGCTGAGCCTGCAGGGGCAGGGACGCGGGCCGGCCCTGGCCGGCGACCCCCAGCGTCGAGCGAGCCGCCTCGAGCGTCCAGCGCCAGGCCCGCAGGGCCAGGCTCTCCGGCACGGACACGTCGGCGAACCGCAGCGTCTCGCCGGGGGCGACCGGGCGCTCGACGGTCGCGCCGGCCAGCAGGCCGATCGGCACGTGGTCGGGCTCGTCGGCGATCAGCACCGCCTCGCCGCGCACCGCGAACCCGCCGATCGCGGTCTCGATCCGCTCACCCGCCGCGAGCGGGCGCTTGGCGACGGCCGCGACACCCACCCGCGGGCGCTGGCCGTTGTTGAAAGCGACCGGGTCGCCGCGCAGCAGCCGGTCGACCGTGAGCGGGACCTCCAGGTTGCAGAGGTGGAACGGCCGCTCCAGCAGCACATACGGCGAGTCGCCGAGCCGGACCTTGTAGTACCGGAGGAACTCGCCGAGCTCCTCCTCGAACGTCGCGACGACGAACACGCCAGGGCTACCCCGCTCTGGGAGCACGTAGTCGGCGATCGCAGTGCCGAGGGTGGTCGCCGCCTCGGCGAGCGGCAGGGCACCGGTCGGGACGGAGTCCGTGCGCGGCCCGAGCAGGCCGCGGCGGGCGATCGTCGCCCCCAGGCCGTTGGCGACCAGAGCCTGCTCGATCTGCAGCTTCGTGCCGTCCGTGAACGACGTGACCTGGGTCAGCGAGATCCCCTGGCGCTCGGCCCAGTAGGCCATCTCGGCCGGTTTCGGGTCGTGGTTCAGGAACCCCTTGATGTTGCCGTAGACCAGCGGGGTCAGGCCCATCTGCCTGACCTCGTGCGCGAGCAGGGCGAGGCTGCCCGGCTGGTCGCCCTGGGCCTCGACGACCACGCCGAGACTCGCCAGGTAGGAGCCGGCGGTCACCTGCAGCTCGGCGTCCATCGTGATGACCGGCAGCCTGGCCGCCAGGGCCTCGACGGCGACCTCGGTCCCGTGGACCGGGTCTCCGGTGGTGATGATGACGAGGTCCGACTGCGCGACGAGCCGGTCGGTCGAGTGGGTCAGCAGCCCGGCCCACGGCCCGTCGACCTCGTCGAGCGGGCGCCGGGTCAGGACGCTGGACACGGTCAGCCGCGGGGTCCGGCTCAGCACGTGCGCGAGGCCGCGCGCGGTGTAGCCGGTGCCGACGATCCCGACCCTCACGTCGGTCGGCAGCAGCATCGGCGCCGCCGCGGCGGCGGCGGTCGGCCACACGACGTGGGAGGCGGACCGCACGGTTCTTGTAGTCATTCAGCGCTCACTAGTCGTCAGAGTGCCGGCGCGCATGCCGCCGCCATTCGGGCTGAAGAGGACACGCCACCACCTACCGGGCATCAGTGACCTCCCTCACTTACCGTTCCCCACAGTTGGCCGTGGGCTCGTCACGCCCGCAGCTCCCGCCGTCGCACCAGCTCCGGGCCAGGTCAGGTCAGCACCACGAGTGGGCCCTCCCGTGCCCCGTGCGCGACGAACTCACCCAGGTCAGGGGCGAAGTAGCGGGCACCGGCGGCGCCCGGCGCCCGGACGGCGCGCGAGCCGTCGGGGAAGAACGTCACCGCGCCCACCCCGCCGTGCCTGGACCGGTTGATGGACCGCAGCGCGCCCCCAGGGGCGTCGACGGTGGTCGTGCCGGCGGCGTCCGGCCAGCCCGCCGCGCGCAGCACCCGGTGGCTCGCGCCGAGCAGCGCCGGGGTGGTCAGCGCGGCGGCGTCATCGAGGCTCTGCTTGCCCCAGTGGGCGAGGAACGCGCCGTCGCCGACGTTCCACATCCCGTGGGCGCCGTAGCAGTAGGCCGCAGCGCCGGACAGCATCGACACCCAGTACGCGAAAAGCTGGTCGTCGGTGCCGAAGTCGTCGAGGATTCCCTCGTACCAGGGCTCCAGGTTGACGAATGGCCGGCCCGGGAACCGCTCGGCGACCCGCGCGGGCCACTCCCACAGCAGCCGCCGGCTGGCCTGGTCGTGCCCGGTCTGCACGGTCACGGCGGCAAGCAGGTCGTCACGGTCGAGGGCGTCGGCGCTGGTCTCACCCGAGACGACATGCGCGAGCAGCGGCCGGCCGGTCGCCGCGGCGAGGCCGGCCAGGACGGTGTCCCAGCCCGTGCGGCGGGCCCCAAGGGCGCTGGCGTGCCGGTTACGGACGTAGGAGCGCCGAAGCCGGCGCAGCACGGCGCGAGCCGCCGGGGACCCGCGGCTGGTCAGCACCCGGCTGGACAGCTGGCTCCTGACGGCGGCGGGAATCAGGTCGTCGGTCGTCCGGTCCGGGAGAAGCATGGACTCGGCGCCGATCCACAGATTGGTCTCGCCGCTCACGCAGTAGACGACGTCCAGGTCGTCAAGCCGTTCGACGAGGCTGTCCCACCAGCGCCGCGCGCCGGACACCCCGAGCCACGCGAGCTGGTGGCCCCAGCAGCCGTAGACGACGGCCGTGAGCCCGGCGGCGTTGAGAGTCTGGATCTTCTCCCTGGCCCGGTCGAGATAGCCGGGGTTGGGCCGGCCGTCCAGGAACCAGGCCGGGCCGGCCGCGCTCCAGGCGTTGCGGTTGCCGGGGCCGACCTCGGGCGGTATGCCCACGACGAGCTGCACGGCGGTGAAGCCCTGGCCGGCGCGGAGCCGGGCCAGCTCGGCGAACCGGTCGTCGGAGAGCCGTCCGGTGAGCGCGAACCACCATGTGTCAGCCAGGAAGCATGGGAGGCCCCAGCGGGACGCGTCCGGCACTCCTGACGACGGCATGGACCTCAAGGCACTCCAGAAACCAGTCACTCGCGTCGCACGAGGCGCGGACCGTGGTCGACGAGCGAGGCCAGACGGATCACCACGGCCGGGACATAAGGCAACGATCGTGGGCAGCCCGAACTGTACCCGGGCAGCCTGAGACCCCGGCAGCACGTGTCTGTTGACAGACAGCGAAACCGCGTGCTAAAGCCGGCCAGGGCACCTGTCGACGCGGTCCGGCGCGGCCATCCGGCGCACGGCCGGCAGAGGCCGGCTCCCGCAGGCGGCCAGGCCGTGACCGGCTGCGGCCGTTCCGGGCCGGCGCCCCCGGCGAGGCTGCCCTTCAAGAGGTGGCCGGCGTCCCAGCCGAGCCCGGGACACCGGGCACGGCCATGGGGCCCAGCACGTCTTGGACCGCCGCGCGCAGCTCCGTCCGCAGCTCGTCGATCGGGACGTCCTCGAACATCTCGCTGGACATCGCCATCCCCGGGGCCACCGCGCCGAAGGCGAACGACAGCCGCAGCCGCGGCACCCGCGGCACCCGTGCGTCGCTCAGCAGTGCGCGGAACCGCTCCTCGATGTCCAGGTTCTCGTCGTCGTGGCTGTGCGCGATCCGCTCGAGCGAGCCGTGGTTGCGCATGTGCAGGAGGAACAGCTTCCGGTTCTCGAACAGCTGGTCGATGAAGTCGTCCAGCATGCCCACCCAGTCGCTCGGGGCGACCCGGTCCCAGCCGATCTGCTCGATGGTGGCCCGCCCCAGCTCGTGCAGCCGCAGGTGCAGCGCCAGCAGGATGTCGTCCTTGCTGGCGAAGTGGTAGTAGAGGGCCGCCTTCGAGAAGCCCGTCCGCTCGGCGTTCTCACGCAGCGAGGCGGCGGTCCTCTGGTCGGTGGCGATCCTCGCGGTCTTCGCCCCGCTCGCCGTCAGCCTCTACCGCCGCCGGGCCACGGACTGACGCGGGCTAGGGCACAGCCGCAGGCAGCGCGCGTTCCGCACTAGTAGCTTGCCTTCGACGGAACGGGCCGACGGCCAACCCGGCGCCCGTTCCCGCGTTCCCCACCCGCCTCACCGCACAGGGACGGACCATGAGCGAGATCCGTTACGAGGTCAGCGACGGTGTGGCCGTCGTGACGCTGGACGCGCCCGCCCGGCGCAACGCCCTCACGCTGGCGATGGCGGCGGAGCTGGTCGCGGCCCTCGACGAGGCGGACGCGGACCGAGGGGTCGGCGCGGTCGTCATCGGCGGCGGCACGTCGTTCTGCGCCGGCGCGGACCGCGCGGTGCTCGGCGCGGCCGGAACGGATCCCGCCGCGGACGTCCACTTCACGGCCATCGAGGCGATCTACCAGGCCTTCCTGCGGGTCGGCCAGGTGAAGACGCCGACCATCGCGGCGATCCGCGGCGCGGCCGTCGGCGCCGGGATGAACCTGGCGCTCGCCCCCGACCTGCGGGTCGTCGCCCACGACGCCCGGCTGATCTCCGGGTTCCTGCGGATCGGGCTGCACCCCGGCGGCGGCCACTTCGCGTTGCTCGACCGCGCGGCCGGCCGGGAGACCGCGGCCGCCATGGGCCTGTTCGACGCGCAGCTGTCCGGGACGCGCGCGGTCGAGCTCGGCCTGGCGTGGACCGCCGTCGAGGACGCCGACGTCGACGCGACCGCCTTCGAGCTGGCCGCCCGCGCCGCCGCCGACCCGGACCTCTCCCGGCGGGCCGTCGCCTCGTTCCGCCGCGAGACCGGCAATCCAGGCGTCACCTGGGACGTCGGCGTCGAAGTCGAACGCTCCCCCCAGATGTGGTCCATGCGCCGCAAAGCCGAGCCACAGACGGCTCACCTGGCTTGAGGGGGTAGCCCGGCCGGGCACCACCCCTGGTGGCGGACGGCTGGACGGCTGGGTTTGCGGCCGGGCGTGGAGGGTGAGCCTTGGGGGATGACGGAACCGCGCCGGGCCGCGCCGCCGGGGTGGCTGGCGGGTGAGGACGGGCACCGGCTGCTGACCGGCTACCTCAACCATCAGCTCGTCGACGCGGCGGCGGCGCTGCGGCTGGCACGACGGATGGCCGAGGCGCACCGAGACTCGGCCATGGGCGTGGCTCTCACCGGGATCGGCATCGAGCTCGCGCAGGACCAGGCGTCGGTGCGCGCCCTGATGGAACGGCTCGGTATCGCGGCCAGCTACTACCAGGCGGCCGTGGGCCTGCTCGTCGACGCCGCGTCCCGGTGCACGCCCACCGGTCAGCGGATCGCCCGTTCGCCGCTGCGCCCGGCGCTCGAGCTGGAGACGCTGCGACTCTCGGTCGAGCGCAGGTGGACGGCCTGGACGACGCTGCGGGCGCTCGCCGAGCAGGACTACCGCCTCGACCCGGGCCGCCTCGATGCCCTGGTCCACCGCGCCCGCAGGCAGGCCGACTCGCTCGACGAGCTCCGGCTCGACGTCGCCCGCGCCGCCCTCTATCCCCGAACCAGCGCCGACGCCACCGGCAGCTAGCACGGCCGCCAAGGCCGGCGAGCTGACTTGATCGTTGCTTTGGCCCTCCGATGGCTGCGAAGCGGCTGTGGACACGACCCCGGGAAGGTCGAGACGGCGATCAATCTCGGCGCAGACAACCGCAGCTCGGCCAAGGCAACCGGCCGAGCGAGGCCAACCCAGCCGGAGCGGCACCAGCCCGGCGGCCGACCGCAAGCCGCGGCGCTGGCCGGCAGGCAGAACGGCGCGGGCAGCGCGGGCAGCGCAGAAACTCACTGGCTGGCCCGCTACGGCCGGGCCAGACTGTCGGGCCATGAGTGGATCATCTGTCGCCGGATTCGCCGTGGCTGTGACGCTGCTGGCCATGGTCCCGGGGCCGGCGACGGCACTCGTCGTTCGGCGCAGCATCCTGCACGGGCCACGGGCCGCCGCGCCGCTCATCGCGGGCATCGAGATCGGTCTGTACTGCTGGGCCCTCGCGGCGGCGTTCGGGGCGGCCGCGCTGGTCACGGCGAGCGTCACCGCCTTCGTGCTGCTCAAGGTCGTCGGCGCGGCGGTCCTCGTCGTCCTCGGGATCCGGGCCTGGCGGTCGGCGCGGGACCTCCCCGGCCTGGACGACGGAGCGGATGGCCGGGCCGGAGCGACGCCGGGTGGCTGGCGGGCCGTGGGCACCGGAGCCGTCACCAACCTGGCGAACCCGAAGGCGGCGACGTTCGCGTTCGCGTTCTACCCGCAGTTCGTGCCGGCGGGCACGGACGTCGTGCGCACCACCCTGCTGCTGGCGCTCGGCCAGGTCGTCATCGACGCGTGCTGGTACCTCGCCGTAGCGCTGCTCGTGGGCCAGGCGCGGGCCTTCTTCGCACGCGGGCGGATCCGCGCCTGGATGGAACGCGCGACCGGCACCGTGCTGATCGGGCTCGGCATCCGGGTAGCGGCGGCCCAGCACCGCTAGCCCGGATCCGCGGTGGCGCTCGGCCGTGTCGGTGTCGGCCAAGGCGCATACCAGCACAGGCCCGGACCAGCTCGGGGACCCAGGTCGGATCAGGCTTTACCAGATCAGATCCGCGGTGACGCACGGCCGCTCTGGGCCAGGCCCAGCGCCGGCACAGGACCTCGCCAGATCAGGCCGTACCGGCTCAGGGCCGTACCGGCTCAGGGCCGCGTGGACTCGCCCGGCGATGGTCCTCGACGGCGTCGACGAGGCCCCAGCGCAACGCCGTCGGCGCGTCGAGAAAGGTACGGGTCAGCACGAGCCAGGCGGTGCGGCGCCGGCCGATCCGGCGGGTCACGCTCACCGTGCCGCCCGCGCCCGGAACCAGACCGAGCGCCAGCTCGGGCAGCTGGATGGCGACGTCCGGCGCCGCGACGACCCGGTCGGCGAACGCCGGGATCTCGATGCCGGCCCCGACGCAGGCGCCGTGGAGGTACGCGACGACCCGGCGCGGGCAGCGGACGATCTCCGCGCCGGCGCTCACGCCGGTCCGGACCAGGTGCGCGCGGGCCAGGTCGCCCGCGGTGCCGAACTGGCTGAGGTCACCGCCGGCGCCGAAAGACGGCCCGGTCGCCGTCAGCACGACCTCGGTCAGCGTCGCGTCGGCGGAGGCAGCGCGCAGCGCCGCGACGAGCGCGTCGCGGGTGAACGTGTCGAAGGCGTTGCGCGCCTCGGGGCGGTTGAACGTCAGGACAAGCCGGTCGCCGTCGCGCCGGCGCAGCAGCGGCCGGTCCGCGTCCCGGTGGCGGCGCGGACCGCGGGCGGCCAGCCAGCCGGCGAAGTCCCCGCCGGCCAGCAGCGTCGAGTAGGCCAGCGACTCGGCCACCAGCCCGTCCAACGGTTCGAGCCGGGGCACCATCCGCAGCAGGCCCACCAGGGCGACCGCGGCCGCTGGATGGTCGGTGACGGCCCGCTCGAGCGCGGCCACGGCCGTGGGCACGTCATCGCCAGGCTGGAGCACCTCGGGAAGCAGCACGTCCAGCGCCTCCGCCGCGACGCCGGCGCCGGGACGACCCGGTTCGCCCGGACCACCGAGCACACCGGCCGGACCGGCGCCGCCGCCGGGGCCGACCCCGACGAGCACCAGCGGCGGGCGGCGGGCGGCGAGCGCCGTCAGGTCCGCCGGGGCGGCGTCAGCGAGGTCGACGCACAGGATCGGCGCGGGGAAGAGGTCGGCGAGGTCCGCCGGCTGGAGCGACCTGACCAGGTCGAGCGCGGCCGCCGCCGGCAGCGGGTGGGCACCCAAGGTCGCGGTCACGGCTCTACCGTAGGCCTGCACGGTTCGGCGGGCCGACGACCGGCTCGCCCTTGGCCGTCCGCGGGCCACCAGTCGTCTGGCGGCCAGGTCTGTCACGCCGGCCCGGGCGTGGCTCGGTAGCGGCTCATGAGCAGGGGTGAATCATGGCGGGGGCCCGGCTGGACGCGGTGCTGACCGACTGGGCCGCCGATCTGCGGGCCGGCCGGATCGGCGCCGCCGGACGGGCTGGCGGTACCGAGCCCGGCTGGGCGGCCAGCGGCGCGATGGCGCTGACGGGGCAGCCCGACGGCCCGCCGCTCGGGCTCACCGTGCCGTTCGTCGCCCGGCTGGACGCGGCGCTGACGGTGCTGCGGACGCTGGCCGCCGACCTGGGCAGCCCGTTCCCGCCGGCCGGCGCCGTCCCGTCGAGCGCCGGCCCGCTGCTGGGCGAGCGGGCCGCCGCCCTCGGGCTGACCCGCGGCGGGATCCGCTCCGCCGGCCGTGCGGCGCGGCTGGTCCGGGCCGCCGACGGCTGGCTGGCGGTGAACCTGGCCCGTCCCGACGACGTCGATCTGCTGCCTGCCTGGCTGGAGGCGGAGGTGGAGCCAACCGCCGCTGACCGGGCCGACGACGTCCGCCCGGTGGCGGAGCGGACCGCGCCGCCGACAACCGCCCGGCCCTGGACGAACCTGGCCGCCCTCGTCGCCACCCGCCAGGCGGCGCCGCTGCTGGAACGGGCCGAGCTGCTCGGGCTCGCGGTCTCGCTCGCCGTCGACCCGGCCGCGGCGGCAGCCGACGACCAGGCGAAGGCCCGCGGCCAACGGTTCCCGTTCGCGCCGTTCCTCGTCGACGGCCTGCCTCCTGAAGCCGCCGCAGGGACCGCGGCGCGCCAGCCGGTCCGGCGTGACGGCGGCTTCACCGTCGTGGACCTCTCGTCGCTGTGGGCCGGACCGTTGTGTGCGCACCTGCTGGGGCTCGCCGGTGGCCAGGTCGTCAAGGTCGAGGGAGCGGGCCGGCTCGACGGAGCCCGGGAGGGGCCGCGCGACTTCTACGACCTGCTGCACGCCGGACACGCCAGCGTGACCGTGGAGCTGCGGACGCCGGCCGGCCGGGCGGCGCTGGTCCGCCTGATCGAGCAGGCGGACGTCGTGCTGGAGGCCTCCCGGCCCCGGGCGTTCGAGGCGCTCGGCATCCACCCGGCCGCCATGATCGCCCGTAACCCCACGCTGACCTGGGTCAGCATCACCGGCTACGGCCGGACTGGGCCGTGGCGGCAGCGGCCGGCCTTCGGTGACGACGCGGCGGTCGCGGCCGGCGGGGTCGCCGTCGACGCGGCCGGCGGCCCGGTCTTCCTCGGCGACGCGATCGCCGACCCGGTGACCGGCGTGCTCGCCGCGGCGGGCGCGCTCGCCAGCGTCGCCGCCGGCGGTGGCCACCACCTGGACGTCGCGCTGCGCGAGGCGGTCGGGTCCCTGCTCGCCGACCGGCCGACGCTGCCCGACCACGACCCGGCCGCGAGCGGGCCGGTCCGGGTCGCGCCGCCGCGCCTGCGCGCGCCGCGGGGACGGGCGGCCGCCGCGGGCCAGGACAATGCCCGGCTGATGCCCGGCCCACTCACGGGAGCGGGGCCTTCCAACGCCGTCGCCACGGGGCAGCCGTGACGACGGGCGCCGGCCGCGGGCCAAGGCGGCCAACATGCTGATCGTCAACGCGGAGATCGACGGTGTGGCCGGCCGGGCCGTGCGGGTCGAGAACGGCGGGGTCGTCGCGGTCGGTGCCGGGGCGGGTGACGTCCCTCGGCCGCGCCCGGGAGAGGACGTCGTCGACGCCCGCGGCGGGATGCTGCTGCCTGGCCTGCACGACCACCACGTGCACCTGCTGGCGCTCGCGGCACTCGCCTCGTCGGTGCCGGCCGGCCCCCCGGCCGTGCGGACCGCGGCCGAGCTCGCCACCACCTTGCGGGCCGCGGCGCGTCCGGGCGGCTGGGTGCGGGCCGTCGGCTACCACGAGTCCGTGGCGGGCGACCTCGACCGGGCGGCGCTCGACGCGATGGTCGGCGACGTCCCGGTGCGCGTGCAGCACCGGTCCGGGGCCATGTGGATCGTCAACTCGCCCGCGCTCGCGGCGCTGCGCGCGGCCGGTGACCGGGACAGCGGGGGCGGTGCGCTGCCCGCGGACGGGAGGCTGTTCCGGTCGGACGAGCGGCTCGGCCGGCTGTTGGGCCTCGTCGGCGCCGGTGGCGCCGTGGAGCTGGCCGAGCTGGCCTCCGTCGGCGCCCGGCTGGCCGGCTACGGCGTCACCGGGCTCACCGACGCGACGGCGACCACCGGCCCCGCACAGGTCACGACCCTGCGCGGGGCGGTCGAGGCCGGCGCTCTCCCACAGCGCCTGCTGCTGACAGGGCCGCCCGGCCTCGATCTCGCCGGCGCCGTCCCGGCCCGGCTGCTGCTGGGACCTGTGAAGATCGTGCTGGATGATGGGCAGCCGGTCGACCTCGACGAGCTGGCGCAGACCGTGCGGGCGGCGCGGGGGCACGACCGGCGGGTCGCGGTGCACTGTGTGACCCGGCTCCAGCTGGCGCTCGCCCTCGCCGGGTTCGACGCGGCCGGTGGGGCACTGCCCGGGGACCGGATCGAGCACGCCGCCGTGCTGTCGCCCGACCTGCTCGACGCGGTCGCCGCGGCCGGGCTCACCGTCGTCACCCAGCCGCACTTCCTGGCCGAACGCGGTGACGCCTACCTCGCCGACGTCGACCCGGACGACGTGCCCTGGCTCTACCGGTGCGCCGGCCCGATCGCCGCCGGCGTTCCCCTCGCCGCAGGCACCGACGCCCCGTTCGGCGGGGACGACCCGTGGGCGTCGATGCGCGCGGCGGTCCACCGCCAGGCCCCGTCCGGCCGGGTGCTCGGCCCGGCCGAACGGCTCACCGCGGCCCGGGCCCTCGACCTCTACCTCGGTGACCCCGCCGATCCCGGTGGAGCACCGCGCCGCATCGTCGCGGGCGCCCCGGCCGACCTGTGCCTGCTGGCCGAGCCCCGCCACGCCGTCCTCGCGGGCCTCGACCCCGGGCCCGCCGTGCTGACGATGGTCGCCGGCGCGGTCGTGCACCACGGCCGGTGAGGCTCGCGACCGAGCGCCCGGCCTGACCGGCTCGCGCCGGCCGACGGGTCGAGTCCCGGCCGGGCGCGGCGGGCGACACCGCAGGTCAGACACAGGGCGACGGTCAGAGCAGGAGCATTCCGCGTATACGTGCCATTCTTCCCGTCGCGGGACAGTCCCCAGCTCGACACCTGACGGCCACGTACAGTCCACTGTATGGTTAACGGCTTCGGCCCGCGGTCGGTCGCACGGCGGCTGGGCCCCGCTGGTTCCCTGCTGGTCGGCACGGTCAGGCACGCCCGGGCCGACGACGGTCCCGTCATCACCCGCGCGCGCGGGCTGCGCGCGGCCGCGCGGCTGCGCCACCGCCAGCTTCTCCAGCGGATCGACCCGCCCGGACCGCACGGCCGGGCCACCGAGATCAGCACGCTTCCCGGCGCCGCCCGCCGGTTCCTGGCCCACCCGCGCCCGCCGGTGCTGCTCGGCGTCGTCGGCACGCTGGCGGCGACGCGGCTGGCACGCGGGGACTTCCGCCGCTCCGACGCCGCGGTCGCCCTGGGTTTCGCCGCCGCGCAGCCGTTCGTCGAGTGGGGCATCCACCGCTACGTGCTGCACGCGACGCCGACCGGCCGGTTCGGCCGCGCCGCCTACCAGAGCGCCGGCTGGGGCCATGCGCAGCATCACCAGGACCCGGCGAACCTGAACTCGATGTTCATGCGCGGCCAGGACGTGCTCGGCGCGGGCGCCCTGGCGCTGGCCGCCGGGGCAGTCGGCTCACCGCGGGTCTCGACCGGGATGCTGTGCCTGGGCGTCGCGGTGCTGGCCTACGACTGGACCCATTTCTTGATCCACACTCGTTACCAGCCCAGGTCGGAGCTGTACCGGCGGATCTGGCGCAGCCACCGGCTGCACCACTACCGCAACGAGCGCTACTGGCTCGGCGTCACGTCCCCGCTCGCCGACCTGGTGCTGCGCACCAGCCCAGCGCGCGAGGACGTGCCCGTCTCGCCGGCCGCCGCCCATCCGGAGATCCGCCCGGTCCAGCGGCCGGCCGACGCGGACGTCGCCGGTGCCGCGGCGCGGCCAGCGGCCGGGTCACCCCGCCCCGCGTGACGCCTCAGGCCGGCGGGCCTCACCGCCGGCCGTGAGTGGCGCCTAGAACCCGGTCTTGCGGAAGTCCCAGCTGACGATCTTCTCCGGGACGAGCTTCAGCCAGGCGTGCCGGCCGTCGATGTGGAACTTGCCGTTGCCGTACTTCTCGCCGAAGAGCCGCTCCGGCTCGGCGAGCAGCTCGGTGTTGGCCGCCTCGCCCGTCCGCGGCACCTCGCCCACCTGTGCGACCTTGCCGATCAGCTCGACGCCGCGCAGCTCCCCGAAGCCGTGGCCGGTGTCGATGATGACCGAGACCCGCGGATCGCGGTTCAGGTCGGTCCAGCGCTGGCTCTTCACGATGCTGTTGAGCCAGAACGCCGAGCCATCCCACACGAACCACAGCGCCGAGGTGTGGGGAGCCCCGTCGGCACCCACGGTAGACACCCGGCACGTCCGCTCGTCGGCGAGGAACGCGTCGATCTCCGCCGGTGTCATCGCGATCCGCCGGCCGCGCCGTTGCGGGCGCGGCGCGGCCTGGCCGTCCGTCGCGGTCTCGAGACTCATCCTCGCCGCCCTTCGTCGCTGGCCCGGAACCTCTGGGTCTGTCGGCATCCGGGTTGGCCCGTCCCCGCCTGCGACTTTAGTGCGCCCCACCGCCCCGACGCCCGAACTGCCGCCGGACCCGGCACCGCCCATCGGCCCTCACTAGCGCAGACCCGCGAGCCACGTCGGGACCTGTTCCCACGTGAGCAGCTCCCAGACGACCCGGTACTGTGCCCGCCCGTCCACCTCGACGCGGACCTCGTGCGGAACGGCCGTGCGGCCCATGCCCAGGGGCGGGCAGACCGCGCAGGTCACCACCGGAGCCCGCGCGGCCCGCCGGTCGCGCAGCAGGTCGGCGACCGCGAGCGCGAGCGCCGTCCGCCCCGGCGACACGCCCGCAGGGCACACGACGACCGCGCCGACGTGCCCCAGCCGCGCCATGCTCAGCGCCACCCGGGCCAGCTCGCCGCCGCGCAGCTCGATGAAGTGCAGGTCGGCCCGCAGCTCGCCGACGACGTCACGCGAGCGCTTCGCCAGCAGCTTGTCCGACCGGTCCGCCTCGGCGGCGCGGCGCTGCAGCAGCAGCCCCGCCCGGTCCGGCAGCGCGAGGCTCACCAGCTCGGTCCGCCGGGCACCCCCGGCCGCCCCGACGCCGGGCACGTCGATCCGCGCGACGTCCAGCCGCACCCTGGTGACCATCTCGTTCATCCCCCTGTTCATCGGTGGTGGTCAGCGGAACAGCGAGCGCCAGGGCCGGGCCGGCCCGTCGCCCGTGGCGGACGGCCAGAAGAAGGACGCCGCGAAGTCCTCGTCCTCGTCCTCGTCCTCGGCCAGGTCAGGCACGGCCGGGGCGTCCGCGTCGGCCGGCCCGGCGGGCTCTGCCTCGGGTTCGGCGGCCTCGACGCGCCCGGCCGGCCCGCTCGACACAGGGTCGTCCGTCGGGGTAGCCGCGAGGACCGCCTCCGCGACCTCCTGCGCCCAGGGCGGCTCGCCCGGCCATGACCGGGCTCCCCGCGGGCCGAGCCTGGATGCCAGCGCGGAGCGCTTCGTCCTGGGTCCTCGGGTGTCATGCGGCGCGGTCGGTGGATTGGCGTCGACCGCTCCCGTCTGTTCCTCGTTGCCGGCCTGATTCGGGTTACGCATCGCCTCTCCTGACGCTCCTGGCACTGCCGTAGCTGACAGTGTCGCACCCGTCGGTTCTAGCGTCCGCGCCGTGGAGCGCTTCGTGACCATCGGTTACCTGATGAGGCGGCTGAAGGTGTCGCGTACGCGGGCCTACCAGCTCACCCGTCGCCCGTCCTTCCCGGTTCCGGCCGGTTTCGCCGACCACATGCGGATCTGGCGGAAGTCCGACGTCGACGGCTGGCTGACCGCCCACCGCCCCGACGCCCTCCCCGACGAGGAGGCGGCCCCAGACGACGACCCCGAGTAACGCAACCCCGAATCCGGCAGCGCCAGGCAACCCCGAACCCGGCCACCGGCCGGGAGGGCGCTAAGCGCCCGGCTTCCGGCCGATCGCCGAACAGAAGTCGATGAGGTGGCGGCACTCCTGCTCGTCGGGGACGGTGCCGGCGCCGACGTGGCGGGCCAGGGTGCCGATCGCCGCGCGCTGGATGACCCGGGCGTCGAGCTCGGGATGCGGGCGGCCGGCCGCGGCGAACGGGGCGATCAGCAGCTCGCCGAGCTGGTCGTCGAGCACCGCCCGGCCCGCCGGGTTCCCGCTGACCGACAGCCGGCTGAGCGCCGCGTCCGGCCGGGCCTGGTCCGGCCGGGCCAGCGGCGCGAGCAGGCCCTCGACCCAGGCGGCGATCTGGCCGGCGGGCTCGGTCTGCTTCGACATCTGGTGGCGCAGGTAGGAACGGGTGCGCTGCACGCCACGCTCCATCACGGCGTGCAGCAGCTCGTTCTTCCCGGCGAAGTACCGGTAGAAGGTCTGGTTGGACGTGCCCGCCTCGGCGACGATGTCGGCCACGCGGGGCTCGGCCGGCGCGATCCGCTCGACCACCCGCATCGCGGCGTCGAGGATCTGCTCGATCTCCTCGAGCGCGTCCTGCTGCGCGCGCCCGAGCGCCCGGTCCACCGCGGCCCGTACGGTGTCAGGCAGCTGCTCCCAGTCCACCGCGCGAGTGTCCCGCGCGGGCCGCGCGCGGGCCGCGCCGGTGGTCGTCACACCGGGAAATATAGTTCCCCCAAGACGGAAATACCATTCTGCGCCCGACTCAACGGCAGTACGGACAGGGCGCGCGGGCCGAATCACGACCTGCCAGGCCGCGCTGGACAAGCCGGGTCGCGACGCGCCACGGCCGGCAGCCTAGAAGACGAGCGCCCCGCGCAGGATGCGGCCGGCGTCGAGGTCGGCGTAGCCCTCGTTGACCTGGTCGAGGCTGTAGGTCTTCGTGACCAGCTCGTCGATCTTGAGGATGCCGGCGCGGTAGAGGTCGAGCAGCTTCGGGATCTGCGCCCGCGGGCTGCTGGAGCCAAACAGGCAGCCGCGGATCTCCTTGTTCATCATCGCCATCGTGAACAGGTTGACGTCGGCCTGCCTCTGGGCCATCGGGGCCACCGACGTCACCACGCAGATGCCGCCCTTGGCGGTCAACGTCAGCGCGGGCTCCAGCAGGCTGCCGAGCATGACGCCGAACGTGCAGATCACCGCGTCGCACATCTGGCCCCGGGTGAGGGCCCTGACGCCGGCGATCGCCTCCTCAAGCGAGGCGTAGACGTGCGTCGCGCCGAACCGCTCGGCCTGCTCCCGCTTGAACGCGACGGGGTCGACGGCGATGATCTCGCGAGCGCCGGCGATCTTCGCGCCCTGCACGGCGTTGATGCCGACGCCACCGACACCCAGCACCGCGACGGTGTCGCCGGGACGCACCTCGGCCCGGTTGACGGCCGAGCCGAACCCGGTCGCCACGCCGCAGGACACCAGCGCCGCGGCGGTCCACGGGATATCCCGGTCGATCTTCACGACGCTCGACTCGGCGAGCAGCTGGTGCTCCGCGAACGCGCCCAGCTGGGTGAACCGGGCCACCGGCTCGGCGCCGATCCGGTGCGCGACCCGGCCGTCGGTGATCATCCCGAGGTCGAACAGCTTCATGCCGTCGTCGCAGAGGTACCCGCGGCCGGACCGGCAGGACCGGCACCTCCCGCAGGACGGGATGAACGACATCGCCACGTGGTCGCCGGGCGCGACCGAGGAGACACCCGGGCCGACCTCGACCACCTCGCCGGCCCCCTCATGGCCGCAGATCACCGGATAGTGCGGCATCGGCACGTCGCCGGTGCGCGCATGCTCGTCGGAGTGGCACAGCCCGGTCGCGTGCAGCTCGATGAGGACCTCGCCCGCCCGGGGCTCGTCGACCTCGACCGTCTCGATCTTGTAATCCTGACCGATGCCGAACAGCAGCGCCGCCCGCGTGCTGACCATGCCAGCTGTCCTTCCCTGCGCTCAGCGACGGCTGTCCGGCGAGGCGCCCTCTGATGGTGGCCAGATCGACGGAAACAGGTGGCCCAGTTCCGTGGCCTGCCACGGCGGAGCGATCATGCCGCCTACCAGGCACCTTCGCCTCTCGTCGTCTCGCACGCTACAGGGCGGCGCACCCGCGACGGACCTCTTCGCATCCCTCCCCGAAGACATGCGCGCGCGGTACTCACCCGCCCGTCCGGACCGCCGCACTCTTACCGGTGACGCGACCGGTCGCACGCTGCTGGTCGAAATTCTGACCAATCCGGACTAGACTTCGAGCCATGACGATCGACGCGACATCCGTCCCGTTGTCCGAAGCCAAGACCCACCTGTCCGCCCTGGCCCGTCGCGTACGCCACCAGCACGAACGGATCACGCTGACCCGCAACGGCGAAGCCGAGGCCGTCATCGTCTCCGTCGACGACCTCGAGGGTCTCGAGATGACACTCGAGATCCTCAGCGACACCGAGGCCGTCGGACGGATCACCGAGAGCCTGGCGGCACTCGGCCGCGGCGAGCAGGGTGTGAATCTCGCTACCATGCGCGCCGAGGTGGCCCGCCGCCGAGTCACCGGAGCATGAACTCCGGCGGGAGCCCCGAACCCTACGCCATACGTTTCCAACCGGCCGCCCGGCGAGCCTTGGCCGAACGGCTGCCCGAACCGGTCGCCGCCGCCGTCCTCGAGTTCTGCGACGCCGCCCTGGCCACGAACCCGTACCGCGTCGGCAAGCCGCTGTTCGGCCCGCTCAAAGGGTGCCACGGCGCCCGACGCGGCACATACCGCATCGTCTACCGCATCGACGACGATGCCCGAACCGTGCATGTTCTTGAAGTTGATCATCGCCTCGACCTCTACCGACCGCGCTGATGACGTCGACTCCGGACAGTCCCGGCAACGGCTGGCAGGGGCATCCGGCCGCCGGTCAACCACCGGCAAATCACCGGAAATCACCAGAAATGGCGCAAGCACGCCCTGGGCTGCTGGATCCAGGACACCGAGGGCGCGAAGTTCTGGCAGAAGGTCCTGGCCGACCTGCGTAACCGTGGCGTGCGCGACCTGCTGATCGTCTGCTGCGACGGGCTCACCGGGCTGCCCGAGGCCGCCGTCGCGGGGTTTCCCGAGACCGTGGTCCAGACATGCGTAGTAGTACACGTGACCCGCAACGCGATGCGTTTCGTCTCCTACAGCGACCGGAAAGCCGTCGTGCAGGCCATGAAGGAAATCTACACCGCGCCTACTCGGCGACGGCCGCCGCGCGGCCGCCCCGCACAGCCCCGGTCCACCGGGCGGGCCCCGGTCCACCGCGGCGGACCGGGGCGACGGCCTCAGGACCCGACGGACTCCGCCTGGTCCGCGACGAGCGCGGCGACCTGGTTGCGCAGCAGCTTCCCGGTGGGCGTGTAGGGAAGCTCCCCGAGGAAGACGACCTCGTCCGGGGTCCTGGAGCTACGCAGCTTGCCGCGGACGTAGCCGCGCATCTCCTCGGCCGTCGCGGTCTCGCCGTCGTGCAGCACGACCGCGGCCACGATCCGCTGGCCCCAGGTGTCGTCGGGAGCGCCGTAGACGGCGACGTCGCGCAGCTTCTCGTGCCGGCCCAGGACGTCCTCGATCTCGGCCGGGGCGATGTTCTCGCCCCCCCGGATGATGGTGTCGTCGCTACGGCCGGTGATGAAGACGTAGCCATCGGCGTCGACGTAGGCGCCGTCCTTGGTCGGGAACCAGCCCTCGGCGTCCAGCACCGAGCCGAGGCCCTCGTATTCGCCGGAGACCTGCTCACCGCGGACCCACAGCAGGCCGGGCTCGCCGACGCCGACCGGGGTGCCGGCCTCGTCGCGGATCTCGAACTCGACGCCGGGCACCGGGCGCCCGGCCGAGCCGAGCCGGGCGCGGACCGCCGGGTCGTCGCTCACGAACGCCTCGCGGTGGTCGTCCGGGCCGAGGACCGCGATCGTCGACGAGGTCTCGGTGAGGCCGTAGGCGTTGACGAAGCCGGTCTCCGGGAAGGCGCCGAGAGCCGCCTCGAGCACCTTGCCGGGCATCCGGGCGCCGCCGTAGGCGATCGAGCGCAGGTGCGGGGTCTCGGCCGGCTTGCCACCGAGCGTCTCGACGACGCGCACCAGCATCGTCGGCACCAGCATCACGTTGGTGATCTGCTCGGACCGCACCAGGCCCAGCCAGGTCTGCGCCTCGAAGTTCGGCAGGTAGCAGATCCGCCGGCCGGAGTAGAGGTTCGTCAGCACGGTGCCGATGCCGGCGACGTGGTAGGGCGGGACGCTCACCAGGATGGCGTCGTCCTCCTCGGCCGAGGCGAAGTCGACCGTGCCGAGCACGTAGGAGACCAGGTTCGAGTGCCGCAGGATGACCCGCTTGGGCGCGGACGTGGTGCCGCTGGTGAACAGCAGCACCGCGGTCGCGTCCGGGTCGACGTCCGGCGGGTCGAGGTCCGCGAACGGGTCGGCACCCTCGGCCGGGGTCGCGGAGGCGGCGAACCAGTCCTCGGTGCTGACGAGGCCCGCCACGCCCTCGATACCGCTGAAGGTGTCCAGGTAGGCAGTGTCGGCGACGACGAGAGCCCGGCCGAGCTGGCCGATCTGGCCGCGCAACTGGTCGGCGGACAGCCGGTAGTTCAGCGGGGCGATCGGCACCCCGGCCGACGCGGCGGCGAACAGCAGGACCGGGAACGCCGGCCCGTTCACGCCGACGAACACCACCCGCTCGGCGCCCGACTCCCTGATCGCGGCGGCGCCGGCGGCGGCCCGGGAGCCGACCTCCTCATACGACAGCCCGCCGCCGGAGCGCGAGCCCAGGGCGACTCGGTCGCCGTAGGCGCCGCGGGCCATGTCCAGCAGCATCGCGATCGTCATCCGTACTCCCGCTCCTTAAGGGTCACCGGAACATCCGAACCGAGCGTCCCCAGCGGGCGCCCTCGGGCGCGGTGTCGGGGACCCATGCCCAGCTCAGGGCAGTCGGTGGTTAGACGCTTGCACCCCCCGGTCTACCCGCGCAACCGTTCGAAGCGATCGTCACAGCCCGGCCAATCGGACCTGAGCCGCCGGCCGCCGGCCGGCGCGTGGACGCGATCATCAGGTGCTCGCCAAAACGATTGCCAATCACATCAAACCGGCGGTGAGCGCGCCGAATTTCCGTTCTATGGTGCTACGCGGAGGCCGCGCCGACCAGCCCGGCAGATGGCCGGGACCAGCCCGGACGACAGGGAACAGCCAGCCAGGGCACCCGACGGCTAGCTGGAACGGTCAACCGGCCAGCGATAGAATCCAGTTTCAGATTGTCCGGCTATCAACCCCACCAGGGCCGCCACGGCCCGCTGGTTGGCCGCCGGACTAGCAAGCTATCACTATCGCCAGGCGGTATCACTTTTCCGCCAAGCGAGAATGTGATTCTATGACCGCTGGGGTCGCGGAAGGCCTCCCCCACGGCGGCCAGTGCCCTCAGGCGCGACCACGTCACCCCGACATTCCGCGCCCCGCCGGCCTCGCGAGAATCCCGGCGGGCGTCCCGCGAAGGAGCTGCCCATGTCCGTCGACGTCGAACGGCGCGGCCCGATCACCGTCGTCACGATCAACCGGCCGCAGGCCGGCAACTCGCTCGACGGCGCCACGATGACCGGGATCGGCTACGCCTTCGAGGAGGCGGCGAAGGACTCCGAGGTCCGGGTGGTGGTTCTCACCGCCGCCGGCGAGAAGATCTTCTGTGCCGGCATGGACCTCAAGGCGTTCATGACCCCGGGCGCCATGAAGGTGCAGGGCCCCGGCCTGGGCGTTCTCAGACGCCAGGCCTTCCCCAAGCCGGTCGTCGCGGCCGTCAACGGGACCGCGCTCGGCGGCGGCTTCGAGCTGGCGATGTTCTGCGACATCATCGTCGCGGCCGAGACCGCGAAGTTCGGCCTGCCCGAGGTGAGCCGCGGCCTCGTCGCCGGCGGCGGCGGTACCCGGCTGCCCACCCGGGTCCCGCTCGCCTTCGCGCTCGAGCTGGGCCTCACCGGCAAGCCGGTCACCGCCTCCCGGCTCTACGAGGTGGGCCTGCTGAGCCGGGTCGTCCCCGCCGCCGAGGTGCTCTCGGCCGCGCTGGAGGTCGCCGAGGCCATCGCCGACAACGGGCCGCTCGCCGTCGAGTGCACCAAGGCGCTGATGCTCGGCGAGGTCCCGGCCGCCGACTGGGACGCCATCAACAAGGCCATCGCCCCCGTCTTCGCCAGCGACGACGCCAAGGAGGGCGCGACCGCGTTCGCCCAGAAGCGCAAGCCGAACTGGGTCGGCCACTGACCTTCCCCGCGCTCCCCGAGCCCGGGCCACCGGCCCGGGCTCGGGGAGGCCCGGCCCATACGGACCGCGCGACATAACCAAGAACGTCGGGTCGTCCGGCGGACGCTCCGCGACGAGGCCGCGATACTGGCCCGATGGATCCGATCGCGCCGTCGGGGCGTCAGCTGGAGCTCGTGCACGCGGACGCCTCGGTCACGATCGTCGAGGTCGGCGGCGGCCCGCGTGCCTACCGGGTCGGCGGCGTCGCCGTGCTCGACGGTTATCCCGTCAACGCCATGGCCAGCCACGGGCGCGGCCAGCTGCTCGTGCCGTGGCCGAACCGGATCGCCGGGGGCCGTTACCGCTGGGACGGCGCGGCCCAGCAGCTGGCGATCAGCGAGGCGAAGACCGGCAACGCCATCCACGGCCTGGGCCGCTGGTCGGCCTGGGAGCTGGAGCGGGCCGGCCCAGCCGCGGCCGCCGCGTCCTTCACCGTCCGGGCGCAGAGCGGCTACCCGTTCACCGTCGCGTTCCGGGCGGCCTACGTCCTCGCGGACGACGGCCTGACCGTGACGATGACGGCGACCAACCTGAGCGGCCGCCCCGCCCCGGTCGGCATGGGCGCGCACCCCTACCTCTTCGTCCCCGGGCCGCACGGCACGCCGGCGCGCGCGGACGACACCCTGCTCACAGTCCCGGCCGAGCGGCGGCTGCTGGTGGACGACGCCCTGATCCCGACCGGCGACGAGAAGATCGCCGACGGGCCGTACGACTTCCGCTCCGCCCGCCAGGTCGGCGACCTCGTCATCGACCACTGCTTCTCGGAGCTGCGCCGCGGCCCGGACGGCCGGGCCAGGGTCATTCTGGCGGGCGACGGCGGCTCGGTCACCGTCTGGATGGACCAGGCCTGGGAGTACATCCAGGTGTTCACCGGCGACACGCTCAGCGTGGACCAGCGGCGGCGCAGCATCGCCGTCGAGCCGCAGACCTGCCCCGCCGACGCCTTCAACAGCGGCCACGGCCTGCGTATCCTCGAACCAGGCGAGAGCTTCGGCGGCAGCTGGGGCATCAGCCCGGCCCTGTAGGCCGGCCCGCTGGATCCGCGCCGCGTTCTCGGATCCTTGAGCTACCCGGTCAGCTTCCCCTGCGGCCACCCAAACCAGTCGCGGCTCGGATCAGAAGTCGCTGCCGCCGTCGACGTTGATGTCGGCGCCGGTCATGTAGGAGTTGACGCGGGAGCCGGCGAACGCGATGACCGGGCCGATCTCGGCCGGGTCGCCGGCCCGCGGCAGGAACGCCGGGTGACCGAAGTCCTCCTTGATCACGCGCATCGTGTCGGCGAGGCTGTCCGGGTCGATGCCGCGCTCGGCCGGCAGCCTCCGCAGGTAGCGCTTCATCCCCTCGGACAGGAACGACCCGGGCGAGACCGTGTTGACCAGGATCCCCTCGGGCGCGAGGGTCTGCGCCAGGTTCTTGCTGAGGCTGGTCAGCGCCGCCTTCGACGCCGTGTACGCGATCAGTCTGGGCGACTGGCGCCGGGTCGAGTGTGCCGAGACGTTCACGATGCGGGCCCACTCGGCGGCGCGCAGCAGCGGGAGGGCGGCGCGGACGGTGCGCACCGCCGAGAGGGTGCCGATCTCCAGCGTGGCGATCCACTCGGCGTCGTCCGAGCCCTCGAAGCCCTTGACGCCGGCCTCGACTGGGCCGGCCGCGTTGACCAGCACGTTCAGCGCGCCCCACCGGGCACCGACCTCGTCGAGGGCCGCCGTCACCGCGGCGCTGTCGGTGAGGTCGGTGCCGACGCCGAACGCCTCGGCCGCGCCGAGCGCGAGCGCGCGCTCGGCGGTCTCGTCGAGCGCCGCTCTGCCGCGGGCGAGGATCGCCACCCGGGCGCCCTCCCGGGCGAAGCACTCGACCGCGGCCCGGCCCATCCCCTTCGAGCCACCGCTGACGACGACGGCCGCGCCGCCCAGACCCAGATCCATTCCTGTTCCTCCCCGCGAACGCGGTCAGTCGATCTTCTCGAAGATAGCGGCGATGCCCTGGCCGCCGCCGATGCACAGCGTCTCCAGGGCGTAGCGAGCGTCCCTGCGGTGCATCTCGTGCAGCAGGGTGGCGAGGATCCGGCCGCCGGTGGCGGCGACCGGGTGGCCGAGCGAGATGCCCGAGCCGTTGACGTTGAACCTGTCCCAGTCGCGCTCGGTGAAACCCCACTCACGGGTGCAGGCCAGCACCTGGGCGGCGAAGGCCTCGTTGAGCTCGATCAGGTCCATGTCCGCGAGCTTCAGGCCGGCACGCTCCAGCGCCTTGGCGGTCGCCGGGACCGGGCCGATGCCCATCGTCCGGGGCGGCACGCCGGCCACGGCCCAGGAGACGAGCCGGGCCAGCGGGCGCAGCCCGAGCCGCTCGGCCTCGGCCGGGTGGGTGACGACGCAGGCCGAGGCGCCGTCGTTCTGGCCGCTGGCGTTTCCGGCGGTGACGGTGGCCTCGGGGTCCGTCTTACCCATGATCGGCTTGAGTCGGCCCAGGGTCTCCAGCGAGCTGTCCGGGCGGGGGTGCTCGTCGGCGGTGACGACGACATCCTGCTTCTTGCCCGGGACGGTCACCGCGATGATCTCGTCGTCGAACAGGCCGGACCGCTGCGCGGCGACGGCGCGCTGGTGCGAGCGAAGCGCCAGCTCGTCCTGCTCGGCGCGGGAGATGCCGTACTCGCGGCGCAGGTTCTCCGCCGTCTCGATCATGCCGCCGGGGACCGGGAAGTCGCGGCCGCCCGCGGTGACGCGGCCCCGGGCGAGCGCGTCGTGAAAGGTCAGACCCGCGCCGCGGATGCCCCAGCGGCCCTCGTGGGAGAAGAACGGCGCGTTGCTCATGCTCTCGGCGCCGCCGGCGACGACCAGGTCCGCCACGCCGGTCTGTACCTGCATCGCGCCCAGCGTCATCGCCTGCACGCCGGACCCGCAGCGCCGGTCGAGCTGCAGGCCTGGGACCTCGACGCCCAGGCCGGCGTCGAGCCCGACCACCCGGCCGAGCGCGGGGGCCTCCATCGACGGGTAGCAGCAGCCGAACAGCACGTCGTCGATGTCCGCGGGGCCCAGGCCCGTCCGCTCGACCAGGCCGCGCAGCACGGCCGCGCCCAGCTCGTGGGCGGCGAGCGGCCGCAGCGCACCGCCATACCCACCGACCGGCGTCCGCACCGGGCTACAGATCACGGCGTCACGCATGAGGTCCCTCCACCACCAGACCGACTCGGGCCACCCGGGCGGTCTCGCCCGCCACGGGCATCCGGCCCCCGCCCGCACGTTAGCCGGGTGGGGCGACGGCAGGCTCCCGATCGGCTTGCCGCCCGGTATCCGTGCCGACGCTCTGCCCCGGAATGCGCTCCGACGGCGGGCCGCGCCGTGCGCGAGCGGCGACAGCGTGCTGGCCTGCCACCGACCGGCCACATGGGATGCCGAGGCGGCGGGTATCGCCTACGACAAGCGCTGAGCCAGGGCACCAACGAACTGGGGGCACCAACCAGAACCGCCTCGCCCGTCCCGGTGCCGGGACGGGCGAGGCGAGGGCCGTCGGGCGGGCCTATTTCTCCGGCGCCCAGAGGATGTTCCGGGACTGGAGCAGGTCGACGACGAGGTCGCCGTGGCCGCGCAGCATCCGCACGAACTCCTGGGACGCCTTCACCCCATTGCCGGCCTTGATGGCCCGGTTGACGGCGGTAATGCCCCGCTTCTGCGGCTGGATCGTGCCGGGGACGAGCGCGAAGAAGTTTCCCGGAATGACCCCGGTCATCAGCCGGCCGAACGACGACAGCCGCGGCGAGTGGGCCATCGTGAAAATCTGCCGGATATACGCCTCGTTCGCGTGCAGGATGTCTTCCGGATCCTCGGCGGCGCGCAGCGCGCGCTCGGCCGCGGACAGGGCCTCGATCCCTTCCTCGTCACCACGCTCGGTCGCCCGTTCGGCGGCCAGCCCATAGAGCTGGCCGAGCAGCGCGTAGTGATCGCGAACCGAGTTCAGGTCCAGGCCGTGCACGAACGCGCCGCGGTGCGGCTCGATCGAGATCCAGCCCTCACTCTCCAGCGCGATCATCGCCTCGCGCACGGGGATACGGCTGACGCCCAGCTCCTCCGCGATCTCGTCCTGGCGGACGTGGTCACCCTGGCGGAGCGTGCCGGCGAAGATCAGGCTCCGGATATGGTCGGCGACCTGGCTTCCGCTGCTCCTGCGGTCGACGACGGACCGTTTGCCCGGGGCATGATGCGAAAGCGGGCTTACGGCGGTCGCCGTCCGACGGTTGGGAGGTATGACCGTGCTCCTTCAACTGATGGCGAGAGCGTCCGTTGTGCGCGCCCGTTCACCTGTGGTCGAGCCAAGTCGCGAGCAGCGGACCGCGAAGTTGCAGGAAGTATACGACCGTACCCCGCCTACGACGCCGACCTCCGTGTTCGGGGCGCGCATTAGATCCATCACGTCCAGGTAGTCCTGTGACGCTTCACACTGATCGAGCGAGACGCCGCAAAGGCCGGTTGTCGGCCCCGCGGGCGTTCGCCGCCAGGCATCGCCCGTCGCGCACGAAAGCTGCCCGGAAACGAACCGACTCAGTCGTCCCCGTCCCGTCCCGGTGCACCAGAGGTCGCCAGCGACTGGATCGGCTCCCCGTGGGTGGGTCACCGGGCCACGCGGGATCTGTCGCGCCAGACCGGATAATGATCGTGAATACTATATCCAATCTTACGGCAGCAACAAGTATCAGTCGGGCGACTAGTCGACGCCGAGAAGCACCGTCGACGCCGAGGAGAACCAGCCGCCGGTGCCGTTCACGCACGCCACCCGGGCCTCCGGCACCTGCCGGCCGGTGGCCTCGCCGCGCAGCTGCTTCACGGCCTCCACCAGAAGGAAGATGCCGCGCATGCCCGGTTGGCAGGAGGACAGCCCGCCGCCGTCGGTGTTGGTCGGCATCCGACCGCCGACCCGCATGGTCCCGCCCTCGAGGTAGGCCCCGCCCTCACCCCGTTCGCAGAAGCCGAGCGCCTCGAAGGTGAGCAGCACGGTCGAGGTGAACGAGTCGTAGAACTCGCAGACGTCCACGTCTCGCGCGGTCAGACCGGCCCGCTCGAACGCGAGCTTCCCGGACACGGCCGCCGGCGAGATCGTGAAGTCGGTCCACTCGGACATCGTCGTGACGTTGCTGGCCGTGCCAGTGCCGAGCACCCGCACGACCGGGTGCGGCAGGTCCGCGGCCCGGTCCGCCGCCGTCAGCACCACCGCCCCGCCGCCGTCGCTGCGAATGCAGCAGTGCAGCTTCGTGAACGGCGTCGCGACCATCTGCGCCGACAGGACGTCGTCCACGGTCATCGGATCCCGGTACATCGCGTCGGGATTCAGCCCGGCGTTGTAGCGGGTGTCCACGGCGATGTTCGCGAGCTGCTCGATCGTCGTGCCGAACTCGTGCATGTGGCGCCGCGCCGTCATCGCGTACTTGGCGATCAGCGTGTGGCCCCACGGCGCCTCGAACTGGCTCGGGCCGCGGCTGGACAGCGACAGGTTCGCCGTACGCAGCCGCTTCTTGATGTCGGCGCGGGCCGTCGAGCCGTAGACCAGCAGCACGGTCTTCGCGGTGCCGGCCCTGATCGCATCGACGGCGTGCTCGACCATGACCTCCCAGGTCGACCCGCCGACGCCTGTCGAGTCGACCCACGTCGGCCGCAGCCCCAGGTACTCGGCGAGCTCGACCGGCTGGAGCACGCCCAGCCCGGTCGAGCCGAAGCCGTCGACGTCGGCGTGACTGAGCCCCGCGTCGGCCAGCGCGCGCGCCGCCGCCTGGTGATGCAGCGCGAACGGCGTCATAGTGTCGACCCGCCCGCAGTCCGACAGGGCCGCCCCGACGACAGCCACCTCGCCCGGCATACGCCCTCCCGCGGCTCTTCCAGCTCCGGCTGCCCGTTTCGCAGCCCAGGTCATCACTCCGACCGCGGCCGCCCTGGTCAGCCGCTCGGCCGCACCCGCGCCGCAGTTTGTATATACTATGCGATTATGGGATCGGGCACCCCTCCAGCGCGACCGGGTTCGGAGCAGCCCGGTCCAGAACAACCGGGTCCAGAACGAGCGGGCCGAGCACGAACGGGCCGCGGCATCCGGCGGGAGAGCGCATGAGCGACGGCATTCCGGCTGCCTCCAAGGAGGCCGTCTTCTTCGAGGACCTCGAGGCCGGCGGCAAGGCACCGGTCCGCACGCTGCGGCTGACCCGCACGGACCTGGTCCGTTACGCGGGCGCGTCCCACGACTTCAACCCGATGCACCACGACGACAAGCGGGCCCGCGCCGCCGGGATGAAGAGCGTCTTCGGCCACGGCATGTTCAGCGCTGGCCTGCTCGCGACGGCGCTGACCGATCTCGTCGGCATCGGCAACCTGCGTAACTACAAGGTCCGCTTCACCACCCAGGCCTGGCCGGACGACGTCCTGTCGACCGATATCACGGTCACCGGCAGGGAGGAGGCGACCGGCCTGGTCGAGCTGGACTGCCAGGTCGTCAACGCGGACGGGGCCACCGTCGTCGCCGGCTCCGCCGTGGCGTCCCCGGCCCGCCGGCCCGCCGACGCGCCGACGGCGAGCGCACCCCAGACCAGGAGTCGGGCATGAGCGGCCCCCGGTTCGACCTGCCGACGATCGAGGAGGAGACCGCTCCCTGGTGGGAGGCGGCCCGCAAGGGCGAGCTGCTGATCCGCCGCTGCGGCGACTGCGGGAAGGCGCACCTGTACCCGCGGCCGTTCTGCCCAGCGTGCTGGAGCGAGAACGTCAGCTGGGAGAAGGCGGCCGGCACCGGCACCCTGTACACCTGGTCCGAGGTCCGGTCGAACGACCTGCCTCCGTTCAAGGCAAGGGTGCCGTACCTCGCGGCGATCGTGGACCTCGACGAGGGCCCTCGGCTGGAGAGCACGATCGTCGACGCGGCCGAGGCGGGCCTCGCCATCGGCATGCGGCTGACGGTCGACTTCCAGCACGACGACGAGGCCGGCCTGACCATCCCTGTCTTCCGCATCCCCGGCTGAGGATCATCGTGACCGTCACCGGCCTCATCGGCGCCGAGCTGCCGGCGGCGACCGTCGTCGTGGAGCGCGGCGCCGTCACCGACTTCGCCGCGGCCGTCACCGACACCTCGCCGGTCTACCGCCGCGCCGACGCCGCCGCCGCCGCGGGCTTCGATGCCATCCCCGCCCCGCCGACGTTCACCTTCGCCGCGCGGCTGCTCGGCGCCTTCGAGGACCTCCAGCCCGGCCGGCCCGCGGGCGCCCTCGACGTCGCCGAGGTCATCGCCTCGCTGCGCGCGGACGGCGGGCTGATCCTGCATGCCGAGCAGGAGTTCACCTACCACCGCCCAGTGCTGGCCGGCTCGACCGTCCGGCTCACCGGCCGCATCGAGGACGTCCGCGTCACCACCAACAGCCGTGGCAAGCAGCTGACTTTCATCCGGATCCGCACCGACACCCACGACGAGGCGGGCGAGCTCCTCGTCACCGAGGCCATGACCCTGCTCCATCGGGCCTGACGGCTGGCTCCGGCCGTTCGCGGCGCCAGATCGCGGTGTTCCCGTGGATCGAGATCGGCCTCGGATTTCCGGCTCCAGGAGATCAGGGGCGCGAAGGTCGCTCAGCGCCCGACAGGCGGAGCCGGGCTTCCTGCCGGATCGACGGAGTCGATCTGGGAGGTCCGCGAAGGGCGCTCAGCGCCCGGTTCCGGACGATCGCCGTGGTGGTGGTCGCATTTGGCCGGGGAGCACCCGGGCGGAATGCGGGAGAGGGCAGGTCACGAAATCATGCGAACGTGACGACTTCCGCCTCGACGACCGAGTCCGCCTTCCCCGCCGCTGCCCAGGGCGGGCCGGGCACGCTGCCGCTCGCCGGGCTGCTCGTCGTCGGCTTCGAGCAGGCCGTCGCCGCACCACTGGCGACGCGGCACCTGGCCGACTTCGGCGCCCGGGTCATCAAGGTGGAGAACCCCAACGGCGGCGACATGGCGCGCTCCTACGACGGGGCCTGGCATGGCGAGCTCGGCGCGCACTTCGCCTGGCTGAACCGCGGCAAGGAGTCGTTCGCCGTCAACCTGCGCGACCCACGCGGTGCCGCGGCGCTGGAGGAGCTGCTCACGAAGGCGGACGTCGTCGTCCAGAACCTGGCGCCCGGCGCCGCCGCCCGCCGGGGCCTGGCCGCCGAGCAGCTGGTGGAGCGCTTCCCGCGGATCATCGCCGTGGACATCTCCGGCTACGGTGACGGCGGCCCGCTCTCGCACAAGCGGGCCTACGACCTACTGGTCCAGTCCGAGTCCGGCTCGTGCGCGATCACCGGCCACGAGGGCCACCCGGCGAAGGCCGGCATCCCACTCGCCGACATCGGCGGCGGCATGTACACCCTCACGTCCGTGCTCGCCGCGCTGCACGCCCGCACCGCGACGGGCCGTGGCGCCGCGATCCAGGTGAGCCTGTTCGACGCGGCGGTCGAATGGATGGGCTACGCGCTGAACTTCACCATGGGCTCGGGCCTCGTCCAGGAGCCGAACGGCGTCAGCTCCCCCGCGGTCTCGCCCTACGGCAACTACCGCACCAAGGACGGCCAGGTGCTCGTGCTCGGCACGACGAACAACGGCGAGTGGCAGCGGCTGGCCCGTGAGATCCTCGGCAGCCCGGGCCTCGCCGAGGACAAGCGGTTCACCGAGAACGACGGCCGGGTCCGCCGCCGGGCCGAGCTCGACGTGCACCTCGCCGCCTGGGCCCGCAGCGTCACGCTCGCGGACGCCCGCGAGCAGCTCGACAAGGCCGGTATCGGCAACGCCCGGCTGAACACCGTGCCGGACGTCGTCGACCACCCGCACCTGGCGGCCCGGGACCGCTGGCGCGAGGTCGCCAGCCCCGCGGGCCCGATCCGGGCGGTCCTCCCGCCCCCGGTGAACAAGGACTGGACCTTCCCGATGGGCGGCATCCCCGCCCTCGGGGCCCACACCACGTCGATCCTCGCCGAGCTCGGCCGCACCCCCGACGACCTGGCCGCCCTCCGTGCCGACGGCGTCATCTGACCTACCGGCCGCCGACTTGCTTACGTGGGACGTAACTTACGTGGTGCGTAACTTACGTGGTGCGTAACTTACGTGGTGCGTATGTAACCAGGGCTGCGGCGAGATCGCTCTCGGCAGTGCATGACTACTCAAGGTAGTCGGATTCGGCCGGCACGGATAGGCCGGCAGCGACGTGAACCGCCTGTGGTTGCTGGGTTTCCTGATCAACTCTAAGCACTTCTCCAGGCCCGACCAGACTGGAAGTGTAGTTTGATCAATCTGGACTGTTATCTTGCCGCGGCCCTGGTATGTAACGCCCCGCGTAGATACTGGAACTCCGCCGGCACCGACCAGATCGACGCCGTCGTTCTCGCCGGGCGAGCGCGCCATCCGATCCTTTTCGGCGAAGCGAAATGGGCCCGGTCCGTGGACGCGCGCCGCCTCGCCCCCAGGCTGACTGACAAGGCTCGCGACCTGCTCGTCGCCACCGTTGGAGCCACGGAGGCGGAAATGGCCGACACGCCGCTTCGACTCTCCTACTGCGCCCGCGAGCAGGTCCGCAACGCCCCGCTGGACACGCTCGTCGTCACCGCGGCGGACATCTTCCCGGGATGAAGATGGGGTTTCCGGCCGCGCTGTAGCGGCGTCCGTCTACGCGGAACGAGCGGCCCGGCCGCCGGGACAGCGCGGCCGGGGCTCGGTCAGCGGTCGGGTCGGATCAGCTGCCGACGGCGCGGTAGGTGGTGGCCTCGCTCTTGCTGTCGAGGTCGGTGACGAGCCCGCCCTTCACAGCTCACGAGTGAGCACGAAGAGGCTCAAGATGGTGCTGGAAGGGAGCATGGCCATGGCGACGGGACCCGAGACCCGGTTACGGGCGGACGCGCGCCGCAACCGCGACCGGATCATCGCCACCGCGAAGCTGGCGTTCGCCGACGACGGCCCCGACGTGCCGATGGAGGAGATCGCCCGGCTGGCCGGCGTCGGCGTCGGCACGCTCTACCGGCGGTTCCCCGACCGTGAGGCCCTCGTCCTCGCCGTGGTACGCGACAGCCTGGCGACCGCGCTGGCCCGAGCCCGGACCGCGGTGGCCGCGGCGGAGGCCGAGACCCTGGAGCCAGGCCGCGCCGACGGCCGGACTGGCTCCGCCGGCGCGGGAGCCGCCACATCGGTGGGCGACTGCGCCGGTGACGGCTCGGCGGGCGCCGCAGGCCCAGGGCGAGCGTGGGAGACGCTGGTACACAGCCTGAGCAGCCCACGCGAGCTGCGGCTGACGATGCGGCTGGCCAGCCTGTTCTCACCGGCGACAGCCGCGGCGGTGCAGGCGGACCCGTCGATCCAACAGATCCGCCGGGAATACTCCGAGACGCTCGACAGCCTGGTCCGCGCGGCGCAGGCCGAGGGCTCGCTGCGCCCGGACGTCGGCGCGGGGGACGTCGCGAACCTGCTCTCCCTGGTCGCCTACAGCCTGAACCGCGCCCCCCACGAGAACGCCGAGATCGCCTTCGAGCGCGCCCGCGCGATCGTCCTCGACGGCCTGCGCGCCCACCCCGCCGCCCCGCTGCCGGGCCGCCCCCTCACCACCCAGGACCTGGGGCCGAGCACCCAGCCGGAACCAGGGCAGCCGCCTCCCGGCGCCCTCCTGTCCCCGCCAGCCGAGCCCTAGGCTCGGGCAATGCAGATCTCGGATGCCGTTGAGCCGCCACCGATCGTCATCGGCCACGCGACGCCCGCCGACGTGGACGAGCTGCTCGGGTTGTGGGAGGTAGCGGCGGAGAACGACGCCCGGCCGACCGACACCCGCGAGGCTGTCCAGGCGTTGCTGGCCCGCGACCGCGAGGCCTGCCTGGTCGCGCGCGAGAACGGCAGAATCCTCGGCACCCTCATCGCCGGTTGGGACGGCTGGCGCGCCCATCTCTACCGCCTGGCCGTGCACCCCGATGCTCGCCGGCGCGGCATCGCGCAGGCTCTGCTGGCCGCCGCCGCGACGAGGCTGACCGCGCTCGGCGCGATCCGGCTGGACGCCATGGTTCTCGAAGGCAACGCCGTCGGCCACGCCTTCTGGCGAAACGCGGGCTACACGTCGCAGCCGGAATGGCGCCGCTGGGTCAGACCGGCGGGCTGACGACTTCCGGTCACGATTGATGTTTGGTCAGCCCTGGATCCAGTACGGTCCTTGCTGAACGGCTGACAGGAACAAAACGGTAGCTACCGTCACCGATGCCGAGGTCAGCGGCCACACCGGCCTCGGCCACGCGGGCGCGTGATCCTCGCGATTCGGGAACTAGAAACGTGAACAGGATTCGTCACACCACGGCGGGCATGTTCCTGCTGCGCTGGCCGGCCACGGAAGCCCGATGGGTGCTGGAGCTGGTTCGCCGCCCCGGTGAAGCCCGGTGGGCCCTTCCCGGCGGGCACGTCAAACCGGACGAGAATCCAGCTCAGGCCGTACTGCGGGCAGTTCGTGACGAGACCGGATATTCGGCCGTCCTGGTGGCCCCGCCCCATCAGGTCCCGGTGCCGGCCGGATTCGGGATAGGCAGGCAGAAGGCGATCCAACTGCCCTGGTGGATCGTCCAGGAGCCGGTCGCGGGCGACCGGCAGCCGGGACCGCACATTCATGTGGACTTCCTGTACGTCGGCCTCATCGACGTCGGATGCCCCGTCACCCGAGCGGGACCGCGACCGCTGTTCCGCTGGGTCGCCGCCGATGACCTGCCGGGCCTGGACCTGACCGACGGCACCCGGCTCCTGGCCGCGGACATCCTCGACCGGGCCACAGCCGGCCGTCTGGTGCCGCGGCCGGCCCGGTCAGGACGCCGCGACGAGCCAGACCCCGGCCGCCGCCCGGCGCCCAGGCCGTGAGAACACGCGGCCGGGCGCCGGCTCGGACCGGGTGAAGGCGAGGCCGGTGCGCCCCGCGAGCGCGGCCCCGACCGTCAGGTCGCCGGCGGGATCACGAGCGCGCCGACGGCTACCACTCCCCTGCCGGCGGGGCGGACCAGGATCGGGTTGATGTCGAGTTCGGCGATCGAGTCGCCGAGGTCCTGCGCGAGTGACTGCAGCCGCAGGATGACGTCGACCAGGGCGTCGAGGTCGCCGGCCGGGCGTCCTCGGGTGCCGCGGAGCAGCATCGCGCCCTTGGTCGACTCGATGACCTGGCGAGCCCGGTCGGCGTCGAACGGCGGGACCGCGAAGGCGACGTCCTTGAAGACCTCGGTGAACACGCCGCCGAGGCCGAAGGTGATGGTCGGGCCGAAAACGGGTGCTGGTGGGACAGGCCCAGGATCACCTCGGCGACGGCGTCGGTGACCTGCTGCGCGACGAGCACCCCGTCGGGCCTCGCCGAAGGCGCGGCGGACGCGGCGGTGGCGAGCAGGTGGTCATAGGTCGCCCGGACACCGGCCTCATCCGCGACACCGACCACGACGAGGCCGAGGTCCGACTTGTGCCCGATGCCGGCGGACACGATCTTCATCACGACCGGGAGGCCGAGCTCGCGCGCGGCCGCGGCGGCCTCGTCGGCCGAGCCGACGACCCGCTCCCCGGCGACGGGGATGCCATAGCCGGCGAGCAGCTTCTTCGAGTTCGCCACGACCTCCGGGGAGAGCAGCCGCGACCAGTCGACATACCTCAGTTCGGGGCGCTGCGGCTCGGGCATGAACAACCTCCTATTTCGGGGCCGGACACCGAGAGATCAGTCGCCGGGCCATCGAGAGAAACGCGGCCCCGGTCGGTTCTCGGGGCGGCACTCGGCGACTCGCCGGTCGTCAGAAGCCGCGGAAGCGGGTGGGGCGGCGCTCGACGAAGCTCGCGACGCCCTCGCCTGCGTCGACGGTGTTGGAAAGGACGTCGACGATCCAGGCCTCCTCCTGCGCGAGGGTGTGCCGGTCGACGTCAAGGGAGCGGTTGAGCAGCCACTTGTTGGCGGAATGCGCCCTGGTCGGGCCGTCCGCGAGCCGCTTCGCGATGTCGGCGACGGTCGACGCGAACTCCTCGGCCGGCACGGACCGGGTGATGAGCCCGATCTCGGCGGCCCGGGCCGCCGGCACGTCCTCGGCGAGCAGCACCAGTTCACGCGCCCGGGTGAGGCCGACCAGCCGGGGCAGCAGCCAGGTGCCCAGCCCGTCGACGGCCAGGCCACGGCGCGCGAAGACCTCGATGAACTTCGCCTTCTCGGTGGCGATCACGAGGTCGCAGGCGAAGGCGATGTGGGCGCCGATGCCGGCGGCGGTACCGTTGACGGCGGCGATCACCGGCTTCTCGCAGTCGAGAATCGCGTGGATCAGCCGGATCGCGCCACGCAGCATGCTGCGCCGGACGTCGCCGACAAGCTTTTCCGGAACGTCGTCCGGCCGACGCGGCGGCGGCGGCGAGTTGCGCAGGTCGGCACCGGTGCAGAAGAACCGACCGGTCGCGGTCAGCACGACGCAACGGACCGTCGAGTCCTCGTTGAACTGGTCCAGCCAGCTGATGATCGCCTCGCGCTGGTCGCCGGTCAGCGCGTTCCCGGCGTCGGGCCGGTTCAGCGTGATCGTGGCGATCCCGTCGGAGATGTCGAGCGTGACCTCCGGGGGCGGAACGCCAGCCCCTTCGACACCTTCGATGACGGCCGAGCTGGTCATGCGGCGTTCCTTTCTCTACGGCACGAACGTCGCTACGGCACGAACGGCCGGCCCGGCGGCGAGGGGAGGTCACCGCCGCGCCGCGTCCGGTCGGGCGAGGGAGTTCGCGACCGTGTCGGCCGCCTCCTCGGGAGTGGTGAACGCGTTCTGCACGAGCCACGCCCGCTTCAGGAAGAGGTGGATGGTGGTCTCCCAGGTGAAGCCCATGCCGCCGTGGACCTGGATCGCCGTCTTCGCGTTCTGGGACGCGGCCCGCGCGGCCAGCACCCGGGCGCCGGCGACGGCGCGGACCGGGTTCGCGGTCGGGTCGGCGAAGTCGTCGGCCGGGTCGCCGGCCGCGTCGCCGAGGGCCGCGTCGTCGAGGGCTACAGCCGCCGCGTCGACGGCGACCCGGGCGACCTCAGCCCGGGTGAACGCCTCGGCGAGCAGGTGCTTGACCGCCTGGAAGCCGCCGATCGCCCGGCCGAACTGCTCGCGCTGCTTGGCGTAGGCGGTGGCGAGCTCGACGGTCCGCTCGGCGTTGCCGGCGAGCAGCGCCGAGCTGAGCACCGAGCCGCGCAGCTGCCACGCCCGCGCGAGCTCCGGGCCGCCGACCCGCTCCCCGGCGGGGACGTCGTCGGCCAGCCAGACCGGGGTCGCCGGGTCGAGTGGTTTCGGCACCAGGCGGCCGTCGATCGCGGCGGCCTCGACCCGCGAGACGCCCTCGTCGTCGAGGACGTAGACCGCCTCTGCGAGGTCGAGATGCGGGATCACCCAGGGTCCGCCGGAGCGGGTCGGCCCGGAGCCCGCGGGTGGCCGGGTCACGACGGTCACGAGGGCCTCGCCGGTGGCGACCCGGTCGTCCAGGTCGGCGACCAGCGCCGCCGCGACCAGCGGCCCGGGTACCAGCTCGGCGCCGAGCACCTGGAAGACCAGGCCGGCCTCGGCGACGCCCAGCTCGAGGCCGCCGCGCTGCGCCGGCTGGGTCATCGTGAACGCGCCCAGCTCGGCGAGGGTGCGCCAGGCGTCCCGCCCGAAGCTCGCGGCGTCCGTCCAGTCCCGGGTCCGCTCCAGCGGGAGGTACTCGACGCACAGGTCGCGGACGGTCGCCCGCAGGGCGAGGGAGTCCTCGTCAAGATCGAACTGCATCGCTCAGCGCTCCCGGGGCAGGCCGAGGACCCGCTCGGCGAGGATGTTCTTCTGGATCTGCGAGGTGCCGGCGCCGATGCTGATCGCGAACGCGTGCAGATGCTCCAGCAGGTGCCGCCCGGCCGGCAGCGTCGCGCCGCCGGGCAGCGCCAGGTCGTCGAGGCTGACCGCGTAACGCTCCAGCACCTTCAGGGCGACCTCGCCGAAGTGGTGGAGCGCCTCCGAGTAGGTCAGCTTGAACGCGGAACCGCCTGCCGGCGGGACTCCGCCACCGCCGGCGGCCCGGGTGACGTTGCGCCGGGTCAGCGCCCACATCGCGTCCAGCTCGGCCGCGACCTGGCCGATCTCCCGGCGGATCGCGTCGTCGTCCCAGGCGGTGCCTCGCGCTCCGTGCCCAAGCGTCTTCGCCAGCGCCGCCAGCTCCTCGACCATGGTCATCGCGGTGAGCAGCTCGCGGACGAGGGCCGTGCCGCGCTCGAAGCTGAAGGTCACCATCGCGACCCGCCAGCCGTCGTTCTCCCGGCCGACGAGGTTCTCGACCGGGATGCGCACGTCGTCGAGGAACATCTCGGCGAACTCGCTCTCGCCCTGGATCGTGCGCAGCGGGCGGACGTCGATGCCGGGGGTGTCCATCGGCATGATCAGCCAGCTGATGCCGCGGTGCTTGCCGGCGTCCGGGTCGGTCCGGACCAGCAGCTCGCAGTAGTCGGCGGCAAAGCCGTACGACGTCCAGATCTTGCTGCCGTTGACGACGTAGTGGTCGCCGTCGCGGACCGCGCGGGTCCGCAGGGCGGCCAGGTCGCTGCCCGCGCCCGGCTCCGAGAAGCCCTGACACCAGATCGACTCGCCACGCAGGATCTTGGGCAGGTGGAACGCCCGCTGCGCGTCGGTCGCCTCGGCGATCAGCGTCGGACCGGCGTGCAGCTGGCCGACGAAGTGCACGCCAAGGTCGGGAGCGCCGGCCGCGGCCGACTCGGCCAGGAAGATCAGCTGCTCGGACGCGGTGGCGCCACGGCCGCCGTAGGCCGCGGGCCAGTCGATGCCCGCGTATCCGGCGTCGAAGAGCATCCGCTGCCAGCGCTGGTCGTAGGCCTTCTTGGCCGGCCAGTCCCTGTAGGGGGGCGGCGGCCCGAGGGCCGGCGAGTTCTCGGCCAGCCAGGCGCGCACCTCCTTGCGGAACCTCGCGTCGGACTCGGAGTCCCGCAGCCGCATCGTCCACCTCGTCTCGTCCCCGCCGCCGGCGACACGCACCCGGTCTCCCGCCACCGGACGGCGGCTCGACCGGTTGGCCACGCAGATCGCATACATTATGCGCTGGAGTCGAGCCAGGGTTCCACGGGCCGCGGCGCGGCCAGAACAGGAACCCGTTCTATCCACGTGGGCAGGCCACGGCCAGGCAGTGCCGGGGCGGTGCCAGCCAGGGTCGGGCGGGCGACGAGAGCGACAGAGGACGACCGAGCCGGATCGGCGGTGCGATTGCCATGACAGACCTCGCGACAGACCAGGCGAGGCCGGGCCTCGAGGCCGACATCGACGCCTCGGTCGTGGCCAGAATCCCGGACATCGTCGACATGGAGTCTCTTGTTCCGCGCCGCCAGTCTCACAGATGGTGATGTCCAGACTGTGGGACAGAGGCTCGCGGCGGTGGCCCGGGACGGACTCATCCCGTACCATGTCCCGGCCCGCTTCGTGAGGCTCGACGAACTGCCCCGCACCGAGGTCGGAAAAGTTCGCGCCGCCGACCTCGTCCAGATCGCGAAGGAACACGTCTGAGGCACCGGCTTCCACTACTCTGCGGGACCTGTGACGCGTGACGGCGCTGAGACGCCAGCAGGCCTGAAGCACGGGGCGACCGACCGCGGAGCGGCCTCGCCGACCGGCGGACGGACCGGCCCCGATCGACGCTCCCTCCTGTGGGGCGGGCTGAGCCTCGGCGCCACCGCGCTGGCCGCGGCGGCGTGTGGCGGGTCCGGTGGCGCCGCCCCGGCGGGCCTGCGCGCGGCGACGCCCGTTCCCGGCGTGGCGGACGGGGTCTTCGGGCTCGGCGTGGCGAGCGGCGACCCGCTGCCCGACGGCGTGATCCTCTGGACCCGCCTCGCGCCGAAGCCCACCACCGGCGGCGGGATGCCGGCCCGCGACATCCCCGTCGACTGGCAGGTCGCCACCGACGCGGGCTTCCGCTCGGTCGTGCGCGCCGGCACGGCGACCGCGCAGCCGGCGTTCGCGCATTCGGTCCACGTCGACGTCCGCGGCCTGGAACCGGGGCGCGACTACTACTACCGGTTCCGCGCCGGCACGGTGCTGAGCCCGGTCGGCCGCACCCGGACGGCGGCGGCGCCGGGAGCCGGCCCGGACGCGGCCGGCGGGTCGCTGGCGTTCGCGCTCGTGTCCTGCCAGGACTTCCAGAACGGCTACTGGCCCGCGTTCGACGCGATCGCCGCGGACCGGCCCGACCTCGTCGTGCACGTCGGCGACTACATCTACGAGTACGACCCGGACAGCAAGTTCCCGGACCGCCGGCACACCACCCCGCAGACGCCCGGGCTCGACCAGCTCCAGACTTTGGCCGACTACCGGAACCGCTACGGCCAGTACAAGGCCGACCCGGCGCTGCAGGCCGCCCACCGGGCCGGGCCCTGGGTCGTCACCTGGGACGACCACGAGGTCGAGAACAACTACGCGGGCCTCGTCGACGAGCCAGGCGACACCGGAGCCAAGCACCAGGACCCCGCGACGTTCGCCCGCCAGCGCGCCGCCGCCTACCAGGCCTACTACGAGCACATGCCGATCCGCGCCACGCCGCACCCGGGCTCCCCCGACCTGCGGATCTACCGGCGGCTGACGTTCGGCAGCCTGGCGACGCTGAACGTCATGGACACCCGGCAGTACCGCACCCCCGCGCCGGGCAGCATCGCGACGGCCATCGGCCCCGCCGCCCTGGGTGCCGCCAACGCCACCGGCTCCATGGCCGGCGCCACCCAGGAGCGGTGGCTACAGGACGGGCTGACCGCCTCCCGCACCCGCTGGAACCTCATCGCGCAGCAGACGATGATGGCCCAGCTCGACGGCCAGCTGCCGCCCGGAAGCGGCCAGACGCTGACGAACCTCGACCAGAACGACGGCTACCGCCCCTACCGCGCCCGTGTGCTGGCCGGCGTGCGCGACAGCGGGGCGCGCAACCCGGTCGTCCTGTCCGGGGACCTGCACTGCGCCTGGGTGAACGACCTGCGGGTCGACTTCGACCGGCCCGAGACGCCGGTCGTCGCGACCGAGTTCGTCTGCACCTCGATCAGCTCGGCGTTCTTCCTGGTCAGCGACGACTTCGTCCGCGACAACAACACCCGGCTCAACCCGCACGTCCGCTACTTCCGGGGTGACCGGCGCGGCTACACCCGCTTCCGGGTGACGCCGACGGAGTGCCGTGCCGACCTGCGGATCGTCGCCGACATCTCGCAGCGCCACTCCCCCGCCACCACCGACACCTCCTGGGTCATCGAGGACGGCCGCCCGGGCGCCAGACCCGCCTGATCCTCCTCTTCACCCGCGAAGTCACCCGCGAACCGACGGTCGCCGCCCAGGCCCGCGCCGGCGCAGCTCAACCGGTGTCCACGGCCGCCCTCATCGCCGGCTACCACGAGACCATGGTCCATCTGCTCGCCGACGCCCTCGGCGTGACCCGCCTACCCGGTTTCACCTGCCTCGGACCGGCCCGGCGCTGCCCGTCATCCCCTACCGGGACATCGACGAGGTGGTCGCCCGGGCCAACGCCACGATGTTCGGCCAGTCCGGCTCGGTGTGGTCCGCCGACCCCGACCGGGCCGCCGGGGTCGCCGAGCGCCTCGGCTGCGGGACGGCCTGGGTCAACGCCCACGTCGCCCTCGGCCCGCACCAGCCGTTCGGCGGGTTCAAGTGGAGCGGCCTTGGCGTGGAGAACGGCCCCTGGGGCCTGGCCGGCTTCACCGAGATCCAGGTCCAGTACCGCGCCAAGGGCTGAGCTGAGTGGCCCGGCTCCGTGCCGGAACCGGGCCACCCCGCGCTCCCCGCCGCCCTAGGCCACGACGCCGTTGACCTTCAGGTCCACGATGGCGTCCCAGTCGAAGCCGAGCTCGGCGAGGATCTCGTCACCGTGCTCGTTGAACTCGGGCGCACGGCCGGCGGGCGCCGGCGCCCCGCCGAACTGCACCGGGGCGGCGACCATCTTGAACGGCTTGCCGGCCGCGGTCGCGCAGTCCTGGACGTAGCCGTTCGCGACCGACTGCGGGTCGGCCGCCGCCTCGAGGGTGTCCTGGACGACGGTCCACTGGCCGTCGAAGCCCGCGAGCAGCTCCCGCCACTCGGCCAGCGGCCGCGCGGAGAAGACCGAGCGCAGGACGTCCCCCGCCTCCAGGCCGTTCGCCATCAGCGTCTGGTGGCTGTCGAACCGGGGGTCGGTGACCAGGTCGGGCCGGCCGACGGCCGCACACAGCGCCGGCCAGTACTTGCCTGCCTGCAGGCAGCACAGCGCGAGCCAGCGCCCGTCCGCCGTCCGGTAGTTGGCGACCAGCGGGTTCGTCCGCATCCTCTCCGCCGGCGGCGGCATCCAGGGCACGCCCATCAGGAGCGAGAGCGCGAACGCCTGGCCCATCGCCCACATCCCGGTCGCCAGCAGCGAGACGTCGACCTCGGTCGTCTCACCGGTCCGCTCCCGGTGGAACAGCGCGCCCATGATGCCGCCGGCGATCGTCATCGCGCCGATCGAGTCACCGAAGCCCGGCCCTGGCGGCGAGACCACCTGGCCGTACTCGGGCCGGGAGAGCCCGACCGCCGTGCCGGAGCGGGCCCAGAAGGCCAGCGAGTCGTACGAGCCCCGGTCGGCGTCGGGGCCGCGCTCGCCCTGGCCGGTGCCGCTCGTGTAGATGATCTGTGGGTTGTGCGCCCGCACGGACGCCAGGTCGATCCGCAGCTTGTCCCGCACCCGGGGCAGCTTGTTGGTGAGGAAGACGTCCGACGTGGCGATCAGCCGGTGCAGGATGTCGAGGCCGGCATCGCTGGTCAGGTCCAGGCCCAGGCTGCGCTTGCCACGGTTGGAGTGCTCCAGCAGCGCGTGGACGTCGGACGGCAGGTCGACCACGCCGCTGGACGCGAGGCCGCGCATCGCGTCCCCGCGCTCGACATGCTCGATCTTGATGACCTCGGCGCCCCAGTCCGCCAGCAGCGCGGACGCCGCCGGGACGAAGGTGTGCTCGGCGACCTCAAGAATCCGAACTCCGTGCATGATCGCCGTCATCGACCATCTCCCATGTTGTAGGCGCTACGGATCAGAAATCAGTCACCGGGCGCCAGATTCCGCGCGGAGGCGCTGGTAGATCACCTGAGCGGCCGCCCCGGCCACGCTAGTGCAGCGCCTCAGTAGTTCCTTTCCGGCGTCTGGTGACGATAAGTGATGTCAGGCGGCGGTCGGCAGGGCGTCGGTGGCGGGCTGCGGTTGCGGGGCGGGGTGGCGGTCGAGGTAGCGGGCGTGCTCGGCTTCGGCGTCGTAGCGCCACTGGTAGGGCGTGGCGGTCGTGTTGTGGTCGAGGGTGAAGTCGATGATCTGCTGTTCGAGGTCCTCGCGGCTCGTGAAGTCGCCGCGGCGTAGCAGCCTGCGGGTCAGTGCCCCGAACCACTGCTCCACCATGTTCAACCAGCTCGCGTGCTTGGGCGTGTAGGTCACCGTGAACCGGGGGTGCGCGGCGAACCAGGCCCGGGTCGCGGCCGAGGTGTGACTGGACCCGTTGTCGAGGATCAGGTGGATCCGCAGATCAGGGGCGGTGCACTGGTCGAGGGTGACCAGGATGTCGAGAAACGTCCGCGAGTCGTTGCGCCCGATGCGGTGCGCGAGGACCTGTCCGGTGAACACGTCCATCGCCGCGAGGATCGAGACGGTGCCGTGGCGGACGTACTCGAACTCGCGGCGCGCGTCGCGGCCCAGCCTGGCCGGGATCTCGGGATGCCTGCGGCTTTTGGCCTGGATCCCGGTCTTCTCGTCGACCGAGAGCAGCAGCGTGCCCTCGGCGGGCCCGTCGAGGTAGAGCCGACAGACCTCGCCGGCCTGCCGCCAGAAGTCGAGGTTGTCGGCCCGGTGCAGCCAGCCGCGGACCCGGTGCGGGCGGACCTCGGCCTCGGCCAGGACCCGCCCGACGGTCGCCGGCGAGACCCGCAGGCCGCGGCCGGCCAGATGGCCGGCCAGCGTCCGGTGCGTCCAGACGCTCGCCCCGGACGGCGGGAACGAGGTCGCGGTCGCCACGACCGCGAGCCTGGCCGACGGGCCATGCACCGGCGGGCGGCCCGGCCGTGGCCGGTCGAACAGGCCCGGGATCCCGCGCGCGGCGAACCGTGCCGGCCACACCCGGGCCGTCGGCAGCGAACAGCCCGACACCCGCGCGATCTCTGCGGGGCCCGCCCCACCGGCGGCGAGCAGCACGATCCGCGCCCGCCGCACGAGGCGCGCCTCGCTGCTACCCGCCGCGAGGATCTGGTCGATCTTCCTGCGCCGTTTGACGGTCATCGCCTCGGCGACCGTCCGCCGACCAGGGCCCATCAGCTGCTCACCGCTCCACAAGCCCCAGATCACAGGCCCGCGGGCCGCTCACCGGGGGCAGGCGGTGAGCCGCGGGCAGCGGCCCCTGGCAAACCGGCCACGGACGTGATCCCATCACGGCATCGGAGGCAGCCCACACTGGTGGCATGCCCGTACCGGCCAAACGCCTCAAGGACCTCGTCGAGGGGACTGTCGACCACCACGCCTCCCAGACCCACCCAACCCTGCAGGAGATCACGATCCGCTGGCGCGGCGGGTCCGGGTACCTGAGCGCCTGGGCCGGCGAGGGCGACGAACACGACGAACAGATCCGGCTCTGCCGGATCGAGTACCTCGGCGGCGACGCCTGGGCGTTCGCCCTCTACGACCCGGCCACCGAGAGCTACACCCCGGCCGTACTCGTCACCGGCAGCCGGATCGGATCGCCCACCGAGGCGTACGACACCGCCGCCCTCGTCCACCTCACCGACTACCAGAAGTAACGATCAATCCGGACGCTCACAGCAAGGAACTATTGAGGTGCTGCACTAGACGGATGCTCCGGGCAATGTCGAACAGTTGGTCAATTCACGAGCCAGTCCAGGAGTCGCGCGCACCCGACGGGGTGCCGGCCACGCCCCTCGGCCCGGCCGGCGCCCCTCGGGCCCGGCTACTTGATCAGCGTCCCGGCGTCGACGGGCAGGGTCACCCCGGTGATGAACCGCGCCTCGTCTGAGCACAGGAACAGCGCCGCGTTGGCGATGTCCTCGGCATCCACCCATGGCGTGGGCAGCACGTGCAGGGCCTGCGACCGCGCCGCGAAGTCGTCGACGGTCGGGTTCGGTAGCTCCGGGCAGAACATCTTGTAGGTGAGGTCGTGCATCACCATCGGCGTGCTCACCTGGGTGGGATGCAGCGAGTTGACCCGGATGCTGTGCCGGCCAAGCTCCAGCGCGAGCGTCCGCATGATGCCGACCACCCCGTGCTTGGCCGTGACGTAGTGGCCGACGAACTGGTTGGCCGACAGGCCGCCGACCGAGCTGGTCAGCACGATCGAGCCGCCCCGCTTGCCCGCGATGATGTGCGGGAGAGCGACCTTCGTGGACAGCCAGACACCGGTCAGGTTGATGTCGATCGTGTCCTGCCAGGTCTGCTGGTCCATCTTGTGCATCAGGTAGCCGTCCGGCCCGATGCCCGCGTTCGCGACGACGATGTCGAGCCGGCCGAACTGGGCGACACCCTCGTCGACGACGGCCTTCATCGCGTCATGGTCGCGGACGTCCGCCTGCACCGCGTGGATCCGCCGGCCGGTCTTCTCGACCAGGCTCACCGTCTCGGCCAGGTCCTCCGGCGTCGACATCGCGAACGCCACCCGCGGCAGCTGCTTGCAGACGTCGATCGCGATGATGTCTGCGCCCTCCTGGGCTAACCGGACGGCGTGGGCACGGCCCTGGCCGCGCGCGGCACCGGTGATGAAAGCGACCTTGCCCTCGGCTCTTCCCGCCATCGTTGCCTCGCTGTTCTGTCACGCGGGCCGCCGGCACGGCTCCCACAAGATCATGCTGAGCGATCGCCAAGCACGTCTGCTCGGTGTCTAGCACCGCACGGACCGGCTCTCAAGAGATCGGCCGCGACCGGCGCTCCGGAGTGGACGGCGCCACCAGTAGAAGGGCATGACAACCGGCGGGCGAGGACCGCGAGACGCCGGCCGTCGCCCGCCCGCGCGGGTCAGCTCAGTGGAGGACCGGCTCCCAGATCCGGCGAGAGACGGCCTCGGGGCCGGCGACGACGTCGGTCGGGACGTCCCAGCGCCGGACCAGGCCACCCTCGGCGGAGCCGAACTGCGGCCAGCCGACGTCGGCGGGGCTGGGGTTCAGGTAGCCCTCGGTGACACCGACGAAGAGCCGGGAGAACCGGCCGCCGCCGGCGAGATACGTCCGGCGCCCGTCACGGCCACGACGCGACGGTCGAAGGTCAACCTGCTCATCGGCTGGCTACCGTTCCTCTCGGCTGTGGGGCTGGGCTAGTCTCTGTTGGACCGACCGGTCAGCCAGACGACCAGCGGGGGACGGCGGTGGCACATGACGCCGAGGAAGGTGCGCGGGCCGTCGGACCAGACGGCTACGTCTTCATCGTCGACCGGCTCAAGGACGTGATCCTCTCCGGCGGCGAGAACATCGCCGGCTCCGAGGCCGAGCGTGTCCGCTACGAGCACGCGGCGGTGCTCGAGGCCGCGGTGATCGGTCGCCCTGACGAGAAGTGGGGCGAGGTGCCGGTGGCGTCCGTCGCGCTGCGGCCGGGAACCTCGGTCACCGCTGACGAACTGGTCGAGCACTGCCGCGGCAGCCTCGCGAAGTTCAAGGCGCCGAAGGCCGTGACGTTCATTGAGGCGCTCCCCGCAACCCGTCGGGCAAGGTGCTCAAGCGCGAGCTCCGGGGCCTGAGCAGCCAACCGGCCCTCCGCGGACCTTGACTCTTCGGCCGGCCGCCACCACTCTCCCAGCGACAGCCCCGCCAGGGAGGACGTGAGGCCACCATGCCGGTCGTAGCCGGTGCCGGGCCAGGCCAGGCCGTCGACGACATCGACCTGTCCGACCTGTCCTTCTGGGTCCGGCCGCGGGCCGAGATCGACGCGGCGTTCGCCCTGCTGCGCGCGAATCGGCCGCTGCCCTTCTACCCGGAGCCGGCGACGGCCAGCGAGATGATCACGCGGGGGCCCGGCTACTACGCGGTCACCCGGCACGCGGACATCGTCCGGATCAGCTCGGAGCCGGGGGTCTTCTCCTCCGCCCGCGGCGCGACCTCGGTCCCGGACCTGCCCCCGGAGTTCCTCGAGTTCTTCGGCGGGATGATCAACATGGACCCGCCCCGGCACCACCGGCTGCGCCGGATCGTCTCCCGGGCGTTCACGCCGCGGTTCATCGCCCAGACCGAGGACGACATCGCCGCGCTCGCCCGCGGGATCGTGACCGAGCTGCGCGACGAGGGGCCAGGCGACTTCGTGTCGCGGGTCGCGGCGCGGCTGCCGTTGGAGGTCATCTGCCGGATGATGGGCCTGCCGCCCGAGCGCTACGGCGACGTCTTCCACTGCACGAACGTCATCCTCGGCTCGGGCGACCCCGACTTCGTTCCCGAGGGCGCGGACATCGTGGCCGCGCTGCTGGGTGCCGGCGCGGAGCTCGCCGAACTGCTGCACGAGATGGCCACGAAGCGCCGGGCCGGCCCTACCGACGACCTGACCACCGCGCTCGCCCTGGCCGAGGTGGACGGCGAGCAGCTCGACAACGCCGAGATCGCCTCGTTCTTCATCCTGCTGCTGGTCGCCGGCAACGAGACGACCCGGACCGCGATCAGCCACGCGCTGCTGGCGCTGACGGCGTTCCCGGAGCAGCGGGACATCTGGCGCAACGACCTTGCGGGGGTGAGCCGGACAGCCGTCGAGGAGATCGTGCGCTGGGCGAGCCCGGTGCGCTGGATGCGCCGCACGGTCACCAGCGAGGTCGAGCTCGCCGGCCAGCGGCTGAACCCCGGCGACAAGGTGCTGCTGTTCTACTCGTCCGCCAACCGCGACGAGGCCGTCTTCACCGGCCCCGACCGTTTCGACGTCCGCCGCGACCCGAACCCGCACCTGGGCTTCGGCGGCGCGGGACCGCACTTCTGCCTCGGCGCCCACCTGGCCCGCCGCGAGATCTCCGTCATCTGGCGCGAGCTGCTCACCCAGCTCCCTGACATCCACGCCTCCGGCGAACCGGAATGGCTGGCCAGCAGCTTCATCAACGGCGTGAAGAGGCTGTCAACCGAGTGGTAACTACGACCTTGGTCGATGATCGACGATCAGTACCTTGGCCTCATGCCACGTGCTGTGGCAACGAGCTTTTTCCACGAGACGCTACTGATGGTAGGGCCACCGTCGAGCACCGGCCCGGCCGCCTGCCTCAGCGAACGTAGTCAGCTTTGTACCGGACGGTCAACTTTGGGCCGCGTATCCTGACCGGGCAGGACCCCAGGCGGCGAGCACAAGGCGAGCACACGCTGAACGGAGCGACGACGACGGCCATGACCGAGGTCCAGGTTCGGCGCAGCGCCAAGTGGGAGCTCAGGCGCCAGGCAATCATCGACACCTCCGCCCACGTCTTCGCCCAGCGGGGCTTCCATGCGACCAGCACGGCCGAGCTGTGCCAGGCGAACGAGATCGGCAAGGGCGCGCTCTACTACTACATCGGCTCCAAGGAGCAGCTCCTCGTCGCCATCCACGACCGGGTGATGGACGAGGTGCTGCTGTCCGCGGACCGGGTCGCGAGCACCGGCGGCACGCCACCCGAGCGGCTCGCCCTGCTCGGCGCCGGGCTCCTCGACGTCATCCACAGCTTCCCCGACCATGTCTGGGTCTTCCTGCACGAGTTCCCGGCCCTGACCGGCGCCAACGCCGAGGTGTTCCGCCGCCGGCGCCGGGAGTACGAGCAGCGCGTCGAGCAGCTGTTCGAGGAAGGCCAGCGCTCGGGCCACTTCCGCGCGATCGACCCGCCGATGGCGGCGAAGGCGTGGCTCGGGATGCACAACTACACGTATCTCTGGATGCGCGCCGGCGGGCGCGTCGGCGTACAGGATCTCGCCGCGCAGTACGCCGACATCTTCGTCCGAGGCATCTCGAACCCGCTGGTCGACGGAGCCGCCGCCACACCGCCGACCAGCCCGGTCGCCCCGGCCCAGCCGGGCCCGAAGAAGCGGGGCTACGGGGCCGCGTAGCCGCCGTCGACGACGATCGCCGACCCGGTCGTCCAGCGGGAGGCGTCGCTGCGCTGCTGCGCGCGGCCAGGTCGAAGTCGACCAGCGTCTGCAGCATCCGGTACGTGATCGAACCGTGGACCTCCAGCAGCTCGCTGACCTGCTGGACGGACATCCCCCGCCTGGAGCCGGCGATGGCGAGCATCACGCGCAGGCCTCGGGCGAAGGTCTGGTTGCCGTCGCGCGCCTTGCCCGGCTCGCGCGCGCTCAACTCCGGCGCATCGCTCAGCATAGTGACGGCTCCAGGACCAGCGGGGCGACGATGATCACCACGCGGCTCAGGACGCCTGGGCCTGCAGCGTCAGCGCGATGTCGGTGAGCAGGTCCTCCTGGCCGCCGACGAGCTTGCGCCGGCCGGCCTCGAGCAGGATCTGGCGGGCGTCCACGCCGTAGGCCGCCGCCGCGGTCTCGGCATGGCGCAGGAAGCTGCCGTACACCCCGGCGTAGCCGATCGTCAGCGTCTCGCGGTCGACCCGCACCGGCCGGTCCTGCATCGGGCGCACGATGTCCTCGGCGGCGTCCTGCAGCGCGAACAGGTCGCAGCCGGTCTCCCAGCCGAGGATGTTCGCCACCGCGATCAGTGCCTCGATCGGCGCGTTGCCGGCGCCGGCACCGAGGCCGGTCAGCGAGGCGTCGACCCGGTAGGCGCCCTCCTCGACGGCGGCCACCGAGTTGGCGACCGCCAGCGAGAGGTTCTCGTGCGCGTGGATGCCGACCTGCGTCTCCGGCTTCAGCACCTCGCGGTAGAGGCGGACCCGCTGGCGGACCTCGTCGACGGTCAGCCGCCCGCTGGAGTCGGTGATGTAGACACAGTGCGCGCCGTAGGACTCCATCAGCAGCGCCTGCTCGGACAGCTCCTTGGCGCTGATCATGTGCGCCATCATGAGGAAGCCGGAGACGTCCATGCCGAGGTTGCGGGCCTCGGCGATGTGCTGCGCGGCGACGTCGGCCTCGGTGCAGTGCGTCGCTACCCGGACCGAGCGGATGCCCATCTCGTAGGCGCGGCGCAGGTCGTGGATCGTGCCGACACCGGGCAGCAGCAGCGTGGTGAGCACCGCGCTCTTCGCGTGCGAGGCGGCCGCCTCGATCCACTCCCAGTCGGTGTTGCTGCCGGGGCCGTAGTTGAGGCTCGATCCGCCCAGGCCGTCGCCGTGGGCGATCTCGATGGCGCCGACGCCGGCGGCCTCCAGGTTCTCGACGATCCGCCCGACCAGCACCGGCGTGATCCGATGCCGGAGTGCGTGCATGCCGTCGCGCAGGGTCACGTCCTGGATGTAGGGCCGCGCCGTCGGCCCGGAGGCCTCCGGGTCTGGCGCCGCAGTCCCTGTCGCCGGGGCTTCGGTCATCAGGCCACCGCCTTCGCGCGTCGGGCAATCCGCTCCGCCACCCGCATCGCGGCGGACGTCATGATGTCGAGGTTTCCCGCGTAGGCGGGCAGGTAGTGGGCTGCGCCCTCGACCTCCAGGAAGACCGAGACCTTGGTGTCGACCGGGCCCGCGCCCGCGGGCAGCAGGGTCGCGACCTCGGCCGGGTCGACGGGCGTGAACTGGATCTTCTGCACCAGCCGGTAGCCGGGCACGTAGGTCGCCACCTCGGCGATCATCGCCTCGATCGAGGCCCGCACCGCGTCATGGTCGGCGCCGCCGATCAGGCACAGCACGGTGTCCCGCATGATCAGCGGCGGCTCAGCCGGGTTCAGGATGATGATCGCCTTGCCGCGGCTCGCCTTGCCGACCTTCTCGATGGCCAGCGCGGTGGTCTCGGTGAACTCGTCGATGTTGGCCCGCGTCCCCGGCCCGGCCGACTTCGACGCGACGGCTGCGACGATCTCGGCGTAGGGAACCTCGGTCACCCGGGACACCGCGGCCACGATCGGGATCGTGGCCTGGCCACCGCAGGTGACCATGTTGATGTTGGGCGCGTCGAGGTGCTCCTCGAAGTTCACCGCGGGGATCACGTACGGGCCGATCGACGCCGGGGTCAGGTCGACCAGGCGCAGGCCGTAGGGCTCGAGCAGCTTCGCGTTCGCGATGTGCGCGCCGGCGCTGGTGGCGTCCAGGACGATCTCCACCTCGCTGAACTCGGGCATCTTGATCAGCCCGGCCACGCCCTCGGCGGTCGTGGCGACGCCGAGGCGCTGGGCCCGGGCAAGGCCGTCGGAGGCCGGGTCGATGCCCACCATCGCGACCACCCGGAGGTTGGTGTCGCGACCCAGGATTTTGATCATGAGGTCGGTGCCGATGTTGCCGGAACCGACGATCGCGACCCCAATGAGGCGTTTCCCTTTCTGCCCCTCGTCACCAAGGTCGGTGCGATTGGCCGGCGGAAAGGGAAAAGCCTCAGTTTTCTTCTCCGTCATCCCTGCTAGTCCTTTCCGGAGAACCGTGCCGTGACCGTGCCGAGCGGCGCGATGCCGGCTTCGAAGACGTCGCCGGGCCTGACCGCGGCCATCGGCCCCAGCGCGCCGGACAGCACCAGGTCACCGGCCCGCAGCGGGGTCCCGACCTCGATCAGGGCGGCGGCCAGCCAGGCCAGCGCGTTGAGCGGATCGCCCAGGCAGTCGGCGCCGGTGCCGGTCGAGACGACCTCGCCGCCGCGGCGCATCGTCATCGTGACGTCGATCGGCTCCACCTCGGCCAGCGGAGTCCCGGTCGCGCCGACGACGAAGACGCCGGACGACGCGTTGTCGGCGACGGTGTCGGTGATGCTGATCTTCCAGCCGGCGATCCGGCTGTCCACGATCTCCAGCGCCGGGAACGCCAGCGCGATGGCGGCCCGCACGACCGCCGGGCCGGAGGCGTCGTCGATGTCGCGGGCGAGCAGGAACGCCACCTCGGCCTCGGCCTTCGGCTGCAGCAGCCGGCCGACCGGGATCAGCTCCCCGTCGGCGTAGCTCATGTCGTCGAACAGCACGCCGAAGTCGGGCCGGTCGACGCCGATCTGGCTCTGCACCGCGGCGGAGGTCAGACCGATCTTGCGGCCGACGATGCGGGCCCCGGCGGCGAGCCGGCGCTCGGTCAGCCGGCGCTGGACCTGGTAGGCGGTGTCGATGTCGCCGTCGGCGAGCAGGTCGACGAGCGGCGCGCAGGCGATGCCGCTGGTGGCCGCGAGCTCCAGGCGTTCGACGGCCGCATCGATGGACTCCGTACCGGCGGTCACACGCCCCTCCCGACGAACTCCCGCGCGATCCCGTCGAACTCCTCCTGCTGCTCCCACTGGGGCCAGTGGCCGGCGTCCTTGATAAGCCGGAACTCTCCCGCCGGGAGGCGCTCGGCCGTGTCCAGACCGGCCTTCGCGGGGCCGGACGGGTCGTCGCTGGTCCAGATCACCAACGTCGGCGCGGTGATGGCGGCGAGTTCCTCGTCGCTGACCAGGCTGCGCAGCCGGACCTCCGGGCTCTGCGGGCAGGTGATGCCCGCGCTGTTGACCAGGGCCAGGACCGGGCCGGGCTGGGCAGGGACGGTCTCCACCGCGGCGTTGACGGCAGCCCGGTCGGACACGTCGACGCCGCCGGCGGCGATCGCCTCGTTGCCGGCCTCGGTGATCTCCTCCACCACCTGCCTGGTCGTGTCGGAGTTGAGGTCCAGGACAGCCACCGCGAAGCCGTCCGCGGCGAGCCGGTGGGCGACCGCCCGCCCGATTCCCGAGCCACCGCCGGTGACGAGCGCCGTTCGTCGTTCGGTCACTGTTGCGAACCTCCCTTGGTTCCTGGATACGCCGATGATCGGCTGAAGGCGCGGGGCCCGCGCGACGGCCGGCGCCACGCGTTCACCGGCCCGCGAGCGCCCGCTCGCGTATCGCGCTGTGCCTGGTCAGGGCGCGTTCCTAGGCGATGGCCTCGTCGCCGACGATCGACGTGCGATGCATCAGCCGGCTGAAGCCCTCGCCGTAAGGCAGCGCCCGGTGTGGCGTACCACAAACTCGGGCCGAGTCGCTCGTTCCAGCAGGCGGTCGAGCAAGGGCCAGCCCCGCCTCGTTGAAGGCGCCGACGACCTCGCCCGCCGTGGAGCCGAGCAGCGGCGACCGGCGGCCACTCCGCTGGTTCCAGACCAGCGGGTGTTCCCGGGCTGGACTGCGGTCCCAGGCCGCCCGCTCCTCCGGAGAGGGGTTCGGGGTACACATTCAGCTGCGACGCGGCGAAGCTGTGCACCACTCGCACGCTCGCCAGGTCCGCCCTCTCCTCGTCGGCGAGGGACTCGTAGGCGGCGTACGTGTTGGCGAACTCGGTGTCGCCGTCGTCGTCGCCGGAGACCTCCCGCGCGGTCAGCAGCGTGTACTTGTCCGGCACCGTGTCGGTCGAGCCGTCGAAGTGCCGCCAGAAGGTCGCCTCGCGGTAGGCCGCCATCTTGCTCCTCGACGCGTCGCGGGTGATCGCCTGGACCTCCGGGTGGCCCTTGACCGAGCCATGCCGCGGCGGGACGACCTCGCCGAGCAGACGACTGAACGCCACCAGTTCGTCGTCGTTGACGCCGGGAGGCCTTCGGCGTGAACTACGTCAGAGTTCAGCAGAACCAGCTGCGGACGCCCGCCGGCCTGATCGACGAGGTCTGACACCCACGCCCCGCCCGGCCCAGCCGGCCGGGAGAGCCCTCCGGAGGGTCACATGCAGGTACAGGATCGACTGTTCATCGGTGGCGAGTGGGTCGCGCCGAGCGGACCTGACACGTTCGACGTCGTCTCGCCGGCCACCGAGGAGGTCATCGCCCGCGTCGCCGAGCCGACGACCGCGGACGTGGACAAGGCGGTGGCCGCGGCCCGCACGGCGTTCGACGAGGGCCCGTGGCCCCGGCTGCCCGTCGCCGAGCGGGTGGCCGCCGTCCGCCGGCTCGCCGCGCTGTACAAGCCGGGCCGAGCGGAGCTCGCGAAGCTGATCAGCGCCGAGATGGGTGCGCCGATCAGCTTCGCCAAGGTCGGCCACGTCGCCATCCCGATGTTCATGATGAACGCCTTCGCGGGCATCGCGGAGAACCTCGTGCGGGAGGAGCGCCGGCCCGGCTTCTACGGCCAGGACATCCTGGTGCGCAAAGAGCCGGTCGGTGTGGTCGGCGCGGTCGTGCCGTGGAACATGCCCATGCACCTGATGATCGGCAAGCTGGTCCCCGCGCTTCTCGCCGGCTGTTCGGTCGTGGTCAAGCCGTCGCCGGAGACGCCACTGGACGCCTACTGGCTGGCGGGCCTGCTCGCCAAGGCCGAGCTGCCGGCGGGCGTCGTCAGCATCCTGCCGGCCGGGCGGGAGATCGGCGAGTACCTGGTCGCGCACCCGGGAATCGACCAGATCTCGTTCACCGGGTCCACCGCCGCCGGCCGCAAGGTCGCCGCCGCCTGCGGCGCGGACCTCAAGCGGGTGAGCCTGGAGCTCGGCGGCAAGTCCGCCGCCGTGGTGCTCGACGACGCCGACCCGGCCGCGATGGCCAAGGGCGTCCAGGTCGCCGGCCTGATGAACAGCGGCCAGGCCTGCGTCGCGCAGACCCGCGTGCTGGTCCCCCGGTCGCGTTACGCCGAGTACGTCGACGCGCTGGCGGCGATGGTCGGCGGTCTGCCGACCGGCGACCCGTCCGACCCGGCCACCGAGGTCGGCCCGCTCGTCGCCCAGCGGCAGCAGGAGCGGGTGCGTGGCTACATCGAGCTGGGCCAGAAGGAGGGCGCCCGCCTCGTCGTCGGCGGCGGCGGCCTGCCAGCCGGCGTCGACCGCGGTTGGTACGTCCGCCCGACCCTGTTCGCGGACGTCGAGAACTCGATGCGGATCGCCCAGGAGGAGATCTTCGGGCCGGTTCTGTCGGTGATCCCCTACACCGACGAGGCCGAGGCCATCAGGTTCGCCGACGCGACCGAGTACGGCCTGTCCGGCTCGGTGTGGACCGCGGACGTCGAGCGCGGCCTGGGCGTCGCCCGCCGGGTGCGCAGCGGCACGTTCGGCGTGAACGAGGCCTACAGCATGGACCCGGCCGCGCCGTTCGGCGGCGTGAAGGCGTCCGGCATCGGCCGCGAGCTCGGCCCCGAGGGCATCGAGGGCTTCCTCGACTCCAAGTCGATCTCGGTCGCCGCGGCGTTCGGCGAGAACGGCCGCTGAGCGCCCCGGACCTGCCAGATCGGCTTCGCCGATCCGGCAGGGACCCCGGGCCGCCTCGCCTGTCGGGCGCTGAGCGCCCTGCCGACGCCTGTTCGTCGTCGAAGTGGGCCGTGACCGGCCCGTTCGCTGCCGACGAAGATGATCACCCCGAAGCGCCTCAAGGAGAACGAGGAGGGGATGGGCGGGATCACCGACCAGCTCCTCGACACCATGCTGGAGCGGGGCAAGGGCGAGTTCGTCGGGCCGCTCGCGCTGTGCCCGGAGCGCGCCATCACAGTGGAGTGACCTGGCGCGACGGCGGGCGGTGGCAGGCTCCCCCGCCACCGCCCGTCTGGCATGCCGATACGCCGTCTAGGTCGCAGCGCGCCGACCCGCCTCGTCGGCGAGTGACACTGCGAGCAGACGGGTCAGGGCAGGCGTGTCCTGCGCGTCGAGCATCGCGAGGTAGGCAGGTCGCTGGCCGACCTCGATGATCGCCGGGAATCCGAACCGACGGATGGCCTGATAGGCGATGATCGCGCGGCCGGTGCGGCCATTGCCGTCGGTGAACGGATGGATTCGTTCGAACGCGATGTGCCCGCTGGCGACCGCCTCCAGCAGGGCCTCGTTGTCCAGGTTGGCGGTCTGCCACTCGGCCTGGTCGGCCCACTGGAGCATGAGCTCGGAGACGCGCGCGGGCGGTGCCGGCCGCCATGAGGCGCCTGCGACGATGTTGCTGGAGGTCTTGTACTGACCGTGGTCGTGGGCCAGGTGATCCATCAGTGCCGAATGCAGGTCCCTGACCAGGCTGGTGGTCAGGGGCTCGTCGTCGGCGATGGCCCGCAGGAGGCGGGCGAGGGCCTGGTAGTGGTTGGCGACCTCGTACAGTTCGCGCATCGGCGTGCCGGCCACGGGCGCTCGCTCGTCGATCAGCAGGGTGATCGCGTCTGACAGTGTCAGGGTGTTGCCCTCGATCGCCGCCGAATGGTGCGCCAGACGCACGAGCACGTCGTCGGCGTAGGCCGCAGGAAGCACCCCGCTGCCAGCGACGTCGGCCAGGAACTCCTGCCTGGTCCACGTCACGAACGAGTCCGAGCCGCGTTGATCACGGCGAGGAGTTCGGGCAGCGGGGTGTTCTCGTGCTGACTGACCGCGCGGACCTCGAGCACCCCGGCGCGGACAGTCGCCTCGACTGTGTCTCCGGGGCTGACACCCAGAGCGCGCAGCTCGGCCGGGCTGATCGTGATGCCCGCCGAGTTCCCGATCGTGACGACCTTCTTGCGCATACGAACATGCTACTTGCAGTACGAACGAAGGACGGCTACGAGGTCGACGGCGGTGCCAGGTCCGATCCCGGGCGGCCTTCGTCCGGTCAGAAGCCGGGGATGATGACCGCGCTGCAGTCCGCGGCGGCCTGCCGCAGCGGGATCGCCTTGGCGTAGGCCTCCGAGGTGTACCAGGCCTTCGCTTCCTCGACCGAGTCGAACTCGAGGATGACCGTCTGGTTGCCGTGCCACTCCCCCTCAAGGACCTCGGTGGCCGGCCCGACAGCCAGCGGCCGAGCAGTGTGCCCCGCGAACGAGGCCATGGCCAGCTTGCTGTACTCGGCCATCCCGTCCGGGTCGTTGATCGCCTCGGTGAAAACCACATACGCCTTCGGCATGGGCTCGGCTCTCCTCAGGTCGGTTCACAGATCCAGACGTCGACGACGCCGCTCCGGCCATCCTCGCCCGCCGCCACCGTCAGGCGCGACGCCTGTAGGCAGATGGGACAACTCACCTGATACCCGGCTTGTTACTGTCTGAGCAGACACTGACGTATCCATCACCCAGCCTCCCCAGAGAAGGCTGGGCCGGCGATATCTGAACGTAACCGACCGACTGCGCCGCAAAAACCCGGGGACTTGCCGCTCTAGGCGGTAGAGGTCCTCCCGGGGTGTGTGGCTACCTCCTGGAGGACCAGAACGCACGCCCCTGGGCTTGGTGCCTGTCAGGACAGGTAGGTGGCGCCGAAGGACTCGATGAAGTCCAGCGTCGTCTCTCGTGACTGGGAGTGGCAGGAGATGACGCACCAGGTCGCGCCGGCCTTCCCCAGCTCGGCGAACTGTTCGCGGTGCCGGTCCGGTTCGATGGTCGGGGTCGAGCTGATCACCGGGTCGCTGTAGGAGCAGGTGAAGTCCAGCGGCTCGGTGCGCCCGGCGGCCGCCGCCGCGTCCTTGACGCCCTGGATCAGCCCGGCGAGCTCGTCACGGGAGTTGATCGCCGTGGTCTGCGCGGTGACGGCAACGGACGGCGGGGCCATCATCGGCAGCCAGCCCTGGCCCTTCTGCGCGGCCCGGCGCCGGGCGGCCGGGGTGTTGCCGCCGATCCAGATCGGGATCGGGTCCTGCACCGGCTTGGGCCGGGCGATCACGTTGCGGGCGGTGAAGTGGCGGCCCTGGTAGCTGAACGGCTCGCCGCGCCAGTGCAGCGGCAGCACGTCCAGCGCCTCCTCGAACAGGGCGCCCCGCTCGGCCGCGTCGACGCCGAGCGCGAAGAACTCGGACTTCTGGTAGCCGGCGCCGAGGCCCAGGATGAGCCGGCCGCCCGACACCTTGTCGACCGTAGCCGCCGCCTTGGCCAGCAGGAACGGGTTGCGATACGTGGCGACGGACAGGTTCGTCATCAGCCGCAGCCGGGTCGTCGCCGCCGCGGCGAAGGCGAGCCCGACGAACGGGTCGAGGCTCTGGTGCCCGCCCCTCTCCAGCCAGCCGGCCCCCGGAATCGGGTGCTCGGTCAGCGACAGGCCGTCGAAGCCCGCCTTCTCGGCCGCCGCGGCGACCTCGTCCAGCGGCCCGGCGTCGAGCATGTCGCGGTCGGTGCCGTTGGTCTCCGGGTAGTTGAGGATGAAACGCATCGAGGTCCCCTAGCGCGCGTCGGTCGGTCGAGCGGCGCCGGCCGTCGCCGGCGGCGGAAACACCGCGGATCGGTCAGATGCTCGGGCAGGCTGCCGAAGGCCGCTTTCGCGATCCTGCCCGCGGGTGGGTGCCTCGCGCGCGGGATCGCGGCAGCCCGCGGTCGGTCAGGACAGGCGGATCGCGATCAGCGCGCGGTGCAGGTCGTGGACCGGCGGGTCCTCGCCGAGCACCATGCCCGGCGGCACGCCTCGGCCGGCCTTGATGATCTCAAGCACCGAGCCCTTGCCGGAGATGTAGGTGTCGTGGTCGGCGATGGCCGCGTCGACGTCGTCCCACCGGCTCAGCGCATGGAAGTCGTGCGCGTCGTTGTAGTACAGCGGTGCCTCGTCGCGCATCCGCTGCCAGACCGGGTAGGGACCCGTGTCGATCTCTACGTCGTAGGGGCCGCAGTAGACCGCCCGGTCCGCCGTGGCCTTGGCTAGGCCGAGTTCCATCCGCCCGCCTCCTTCCGCGCCGCCGGCGGCGCGGAAGCGATCCCTCCGGTTCATGGCAGTAGCATGCCATCAACCTGAGTCCACGGGCAACCTGTGCCCGCCACGGCGGCGGCTAGCCATCCGGGCCCTTGCATGGCACCTGCGCAGCCACAACTATCAATCGACGTCGATGTGAAATGGCTGGCGAGCGGCTTCGGCGCGACCGGCCCGCGGGCGAAGCTCCCGGCGAAAGACCACCTGATGCAGGCTCTGTCCGGCGTCGAAGGCTCGCAGGGCGGCGCCGGCCAGCCGCCGACCTTCCTGGTCTGGGGCGCGATCGACTCGGCGAGCGGCTGGGTCGCCGCCTGCGGCATCCTCGCCGGCCTCCATGCGCGGCGGCGGGGCGGCGGCGGGGCGGCGGCGGGGCGGCGGGCAGTCGGTCGCGACGTCGCTGCTCGGCGCCGGGCTGATGCTCAAGTCCGGCGCGTTCCTCACCAGCGACGGCACCGGCACTCGACGGCCAGCACCGCGGCACCCTCGGCGACCAGGCGAACCGTGATCGCCCGCCCCATCCCGGGCCCCGCGCCTGTGATCAGCGCTACTTTTGTTGAAGCCGTCCCGCCATGGCCGTGTTCTATCCCACGCGCCACCGGGACGCACCCGTTGACAACTTTTGACGTCAAAGTCAGTAAGTGGCGAAGGCCACTCCGAGGCGGACGCCGGACCCGGGCCGCCGCCTGCTAGGCGCCCCCCCCGCCCGGCAGGTTGGACGCCACGAGTACCGGCGGTGGGACGGTGCCGCGAGGCGGGCCTGGGGCCTGCACGTCGATTGACAAACTTCGACGTCAAAGTCGATAAATGAAGGACTGCCCGGAACGGGTGGTCAGCACAGCTGACCACCCGGTCCCAGATGACGGCGGCCGTCCACGCGTGCTCGCCCAAGCTGCTCGACTCTTCGATCGAGGTAACCGAATGCTGCTAGACCTCACTCCCGACCAGGAGGTCTTCCGGGAGGCGACCGCACGGTTCCTCGCCGACCGGGTTCCGCCCGAGGAGATCCGCCGGCTGCGGGACGACCCCGCCGGCTTCACGCCGGACTTCTGGCGCGCCGGCGCCGAGCTGGGCTGGACGTCGCCCCTGGTGGCCGAGGAGCACGGCGGCGGCTCGATCAGCGGTGCCGGGCTGACCGACCTGACGATCCTGGCCCACGAGTTCGGCGCCCGGGCCGCCCCCGGCCCACTTGCCGCGGCGAACGTCGTCACGTCGGCGCTGCCCGGCGCGCTGTCGCGGGAGGGGTCCGACGGCCACCTCGCCGTCCTGGAGGAGCTGCTGTCCGGCGACGCGTTCGCCACCTGCGCGCTGGGCGAGCCCGGGCTGACACTCGGCGTGCCCGACAAGGTCCGCGTCCAGGTGCGGGCCGACGGCGGCGACGTCGTCCTCGACGGGCTCGCGCGCCCGGTCGAGTCGGCCGCGCAGGCCTCCTACATCCTCGTCACGGCGAAGGTCGCCGGGTCCGAGACCGGGTTCGCGCAGGTGCTCGTCCCGACCGCGACGCCCGGCGTCACCGTCGCGCCGCTGCGGACCGTCGACCTGACCAGGCGGTTCGGCGTCGTCACGTTCGACGGCGTGCGGCTGCCCGCCGCGGCCGTCGTCGGCAGCCTCAGCGACGCGGGCGAGCAGATCGAGCAGCAGTTCCAGGTGGCCGCGACACTCGCCTGCGCCGAGAGCGTCGGCGCGATGCAGACCTCGTTCGACACGACCGTCCGCTGGGCGTTCGAGCGCTACTCCTTCGGCCGCCCGCTGGCCTCCTACCAGGAGCTCAAGCACCGGTTCGCCGACATGAAGATGTGGCTGGAGGCGAGCCACGCGATCTGCGACAGGGCCGCCGCGGCCGTGGACGCCGCCGCCCCGGAGGCCGCCGAGCTGGTCACCGCGGCGAAGGCGTACATCGGCGAGTGCAGCACCGACCTGCTGCAGGACTGCGTCCAGATCCACGGCGGGATCGGCGTGACGTTCGAGCACGACCTGCACTTCTACCTGCGCCGGGTCACCGTCAACCGGACCCTGTTCGGCACCCCGGCGACGCACCGGGCCCGCCTGGCCGGGATCTTCGAGAACCTCAAGGAGCAGGCGTGAGCGCGGGCGGGGCCCCCGGGCAGGCGGAGCATGTCCGGGGAGCGATGAGCGAGTGGAGTGGCCGTCCGAGGGACCAGGACGGCCGCGAGCAGGGGTCCCCGCTCGGCGCCGATGCGCCGAGCGGGGGGGCGATGAGTGAAGCGACGGAGCGAACCCGAGGGACGGCATGAGCGAGAGCACCGAGAGCCTCGAGGAGTTCCGGGCCAGGGCCAGGGCCTGGATCCGTGCGAACCTGAGGCCGCTGGAGGCCAACGAAGCGGTCGGCATCCTGCGCCCGACGCGGACCGACGAGGAGGAGCTGGCCGCGGTCGCCCGCGACCGGGAGATCCAGCGGATGCTCTTCGACGCCGGGCTCGCGGGCCTGTGCTTCCCGCGCGAGTACGGCGGCCAGGGCCTGGGCTACGAGTACCAGCGGGCACTCAGCGCGGAGATCGCCGGCTACGAGTACCCGGCGCGCCTGCAGGTGCCGACGTTCGCGCCGTGTGCGGCGGTCCTGCTGGAGTTCGGGACCGAGGAGCAGAAGCAGGCGCACATCCCGGCGATCCTCAAGGGCGAGGAGATCTGGATGCAGTTCCTGTCCGAGCCGTCCAGCGGCTCGGACGTCGCGGCCGCCCTCACGACCGCGACCCGGGACGGCGACGACTGGAACCTCAACGGCTCCAAGATCTGGACGACCGGCGCCTGGTGGTCCGACTGGGCGCTGTGCCTGGCCCGGAGCAACTGGGACGTGCCCAAGCACCGCGGCCTGACCGTCTTCATCTTCCCGCTGAAGTCGCCGGGCGTCGACGTGCAGCGCATCGAGATGCTCAACGGGGGCATGGAGTTCTGCCAGGAGTTCATGACCGACGTCCGGGTCCCTGACACCGCCCGGATCGGCCAGGTCGACGACGGCTGGACGGTCGGGACCCGCTGGATGTTCCACGAGCGGACCTACGCCAGCTCGCCCTACACGATCAGCACGGGCGGCAACTCGATCCACGGCGTCAGCTCGTCCTGGGTGCTCGACATCGCGCGTTCCACCGGCGGCCTGGCGGACCCGCGGGTGCGCGACCTGGTCGGCGAGGGCCGAACCCTGGACCTCGTGCGCGACGCGCTCCAGAGCCGGCTCGCCACCGGCATGCGCAGCGGCAAGATGTCGGACCAGTCGGCCGCCATCGCCCGGCTGTGCGCGGGCGTGACGTCCACCCGGCTCACCTCGATCGCGTTCGACATCGTCGGCGAGCTGGGGGCGGCCTGGTCGGCCGAGGACGGTGCCGGCGGCGAGGTCGGCGCCGACTTCCTCATGCGCCAGACGGCCACCCTCGGCGGTGGCACCACCGAGATGGCCCGCAACGTCATCTCGGAGCGGGTACTGGGCATGCCACGCGAGCCCTCACTCGACCGCGGCCGCGCGTTCCGCGACGTCCCCCGCGGCGGCCGGGCCAGCCAGAGCTAGGGAAGCGCCCTAGTCGCCGGCGACCGCGAGCGCCTCGGACAGGCGCTCCGCCCCGAGCGCGGCCCGCGCGGCCGGGCTCGGGGCCACCGGCGCCGCGGCCGGCCGGTGGCGCGGGAGGGCGCAGGCGATCAGGCAGGACAGGACCGCCGTGCCGGCGCCGATCACGAAGCTGGCCCGCAGCCCGGCATGCGAGGGCACCCGGGCCGAGCGGGATCGCGCCCAGAACGGTTTGGACGCCGAGGTGTGGACCAGCGCCGGCCGGCAGCTTCGGGATCAGCGGAACCATGAGGGTCTGCATCGGCGGCGAGTTGGTCGAGATGAAGTCCGCCAGCATCTGCAGCTGCGGCCTGCATCGCCCGCGGCGGCATCCGGGTGCCCCCGGTGGAGGTCCCCGTCGACGTCCTGCCGGGCATACCGGGCCCGAACCCGTCGTTGATCTGCCAGTTGTTCGGCTCGGCCGTTCCGCTGCCCGCCGACCGGGTGGCGGCCCTGTACCGGTCGCGCGAGGACTGCCTCGAACGCTTCACGTCGTCGGCGGACCGGCTTGTCTCCCAGGGACTCGCCCTCGCCGAGGATCGGGACGCGCTGCGTGGGTAGGCCCAGCCCGACCGGGTCGGCTGAGCCGCCGTCACGACACGACGAGGGGTGACTGGTTGATGAGCAGTCTGCTCACAGGACCGGCGGCGCCCGGCGGCCCCGCCGGGGCGACGCCGCCACCGCGGCCCGGCCTGGTCCGCCGCACGACGACCCACGACTCGTTGCGGCTCTCCGGGCTGCGGGGGCCGGTCACCCTCGACGCGCGCGGCCGCGACCTTCGGGCCGGCCCCGACGGTTCGGTGTCGGTCCTGGCGGCGCAGCGGGTCATCGTCGAGCTCGGCTTCCCGGGCCGGACCATCGCGCGGATCGAGGCCGAGCCGGCGGAGCCACGCCTCGACGCGCTCCTCGGTGTCCAGGCGGCGTCGGGCTTCCGCCAGAGGGTCGTCGACGCGCTGCCTGGCGACGGGGACAGCCACTCGGTCCGGTTCCAGCTGCTCGACGACCTGCCGACGGCCCTCCTGGTCAGCGGCTATGCGCTCCAGCGGCTGGCACCGGCTCCGTTCGCGACCGGGCGCAAGCGGGCCGGCCTGGCCCTGCAGTACCCGGACCTGTGCGCCGGCTGGATCACCGGCGGCACGATCGTGCGGGGACTGGAGGAGACCGGGCGGGTACCCAGGCCGGTGGGGCCCGCGGTCGGCCCGATCGAGGGCGCCGACCCGGACGGCTGGCACGAGGCCGCCCCGCTGCCGGAGCACGGGATGCGCCGGCGGCGGCGCCTCGACGTCTGGCGCGAGCCGGGCGAGCCCGAGATCCGCGTCGAGTGCTTCTTCCGCGACAGCCACATGGACGAGGGCGGCATCGAGACCGCGCTGCACGAGTACACCGTGCACGCGACCGTCGACCCGGACACGACGACCTTCACGAGCTGCGTGGCGGACTTCGGCGCGCTGCCCTGGCAGGAGTGCCCGATGGCGCTGGCCAGCGCCGGCCGGCTGGTCGGGCTGCGCCCCGACGGCCTGCGCCGGCACGTCCGCGACACCTTCACCGGGATCTCGACGTGCACCCATCTCAACGACACCCTCCGCTCGATGGAGGACGTCGGCGCCCTCATCGACTGGCTGCCCGGCGACCAGCCCGCCTGAGTCCCTGGGCGGCTCCGCCTGGCGCGCCCGACGCGTCCGGATCAACACCCGCCGCCGGCTGATCGACCCGCTCAAGCAGCAGGTGCGCGACCACGGCCTGTGGGCGACGCACCTCGGCGTGGACCTCGGTGGCCAGGGCTTCGGTCAACAGAAGCTGGCGCTGCTGAACGAGATCCTGGGCCGATCCGCGTGGGCGCCGATCATCTTCGACTGCCAGGCCCCGGACACCGGGAACGCCGAGATCATCGCGCACTATGGCACGCCGGAGCAGAAGGAGCGCTACCTGCAGCCGCTGCTCGACGGCGAGATGTTCTCCAGCTACTCGACCCACCGAGTGGATCCCCGCGAAGCTCGAGGCCGCCCAGGCCAAGTACGCCGAGTTCCTTGAGCACGAGGTCGGCAACCAGTAGGGCCGCCAGGTCTAGCCCGGCGGGCTCAGCCCGCTGACCTGGGCGGCCGGGCCGCGCGGGGTTCGTCCGTCACCCGGACAAGGGGACGGACGAACCCCCCGGCGCAGAAATTCCACACCTCGTCGCCGGTGAGCGGGTGGGAGCCCTCGCTGTCCGCCACGACCGCCGTCGACTGGGCGAGGAACATGACCGACTGCATCACCATCGCGGCCGCCCGGCGCGGCCGCAGCTCGGTGCGCAGCTGACCGGTCGCGTCGACGCGGCCCATCAGCTCGGCGAACAGGGTGAGCATCGGCTCGTGCGCGGACCGCACTTCCGCCGGGTAGCTCATCAGAAGCTGCGTGGCGAAGTCCGTGAACAGGGGATGCCGGCTCTCCGGGCCCGGGAGCGAGCTCGCGAACAGCATCCGGACGGCGAGCTCCAGCCCGGCCAGCGGGTCGACCTCGGTCGTGGCGGCGGCGCGGATCTCGTCGGCGGAGCGGCGCAGCGCGTTCTCGAACAGGGCCAGCAGCAGCTCGTGCTTGCCGCCGAAGTGCTGATAGAAGCTGCGCAGTGACTGGTGTGAGCGGTCGACGACCTCCTGTACGGTGAAGTCGGTCGACCCCTTCTCGACGATGATGTCCTGGGCGGCCTCAAGGAACTGCTGGACCTTGCGCTCGGCACGCAGCCGCGCGGCCTTGGTGGAGCGCTCGACCGCACGCTGCTTCCAGGCCGGCTCCTCACTCAGCGTGCTCACGGCAAGCTCCTGATCCTGCGCCATGGGAAGAACGTACTCCCCACTATGCGTGCAACCACGTGCGCTCTTGGCTCCCTCCGTCCGCGCAACGCGCGAGAGGATGCTTCTATTATTGGAGAATAGTATTCTCGCATGAGTTCGCGCGGAATGTCGGTAGGAGGACCGTAGGAGGACCTTCGTGGCTGAAAAGTCACCAACCGTCAGCGGGAACGGGCATGCTCTTTGAGTCGACGAGGACCAGCAGCTGCTGCGTGCCACCGTCCGCGATGTGCTGTCGAAGGAAGGCCCGCCGGCGCTGGTCCGGTCCGTCGCCGACCAGGGCGTCGACCCGATGCCGCTCTGGCGGACCTATGCCGAACTCGGCTGGACCGAGCTGACCGGGACGGCCGAGGCAGTCGAGCTCGCGACCGTGCCGGAGGAGCTCGGCCGGGCGACCGACCCGACGCCCTACCTGGCCACCATGACATGGTTCGCCCCGCTGGTCGCCGATGCCGCCGACGGGTCAGGCGCCCGGCACCACCGTGTTCGAGGGCGTCAGCGCGCATCTCGATGCCATCTGCCATCGCGCCGACAACTACCGAAGCTGACCTAGCCCAGGAGGATGAGGCGTCACGGCGTCTTGAACGACGGCCCACGCGCCCGCCCCGAGGAATGGGTTCGCGTCTGTTACAGCTGGGCCAGCCGAGGCGCCGTGCGGCGGGCGCGGATGAGGGCGCCGGCCTCGCGGGTGAGCTCGCGGCTGTTGCCGAGCAGGCCGTCGAGGGTGAGGGCCCGGCGGATGTGGTGGTGCAGGTCGTGCTCGGCGGTGAAGCCGACGCCGCCGAGCACCTGCTGGCAGTGCCGGGCCGCGTCCAGTGCCGCCTGGCCGGCGGCCGCCTTCGCCAGCAGCGCGCCGAGCTCGTCGTCAGCCGCCGTCAGCGTGGCCTCGGCGCCTTCGAGCGCGACGTACGTCTCGGCGAGCCGGTGCCGGACCGCCTGGAAGGCCGCGACCGGGCGGCCGAACTGGTTGCGGTCCAACGCGTGGGTGCGGGCCAGGTCGAGCATCGCGCGCCCGGTCCCGACGAGCCACCAGGCGAGCGCGCGGCGGCCGGCGGCCAGCGCCACCGGGTCCGCCGCGGCCTTGCCGCCGTCGGCCGCGTCCGCCGCCACGACCCGCAGCGGCACGGGCCCGTCGAGGATCGTCCCCTCGCCCACGACGTCGGCCCGTTCCCAGACGACCGTGCGCCCACCCGCGTAGGGCAGCGCGACGACACCGCCGATCGGTGCGCCGATGGCGGCGAGCAGGACGTCGTTGACCAGCGGAGCGTGCGCCCCGGTCTGCCCCAGCAGGGCGAACACCAGCGGGATCGCGTCGGCGGGCTCCTCGGCGAGCAGGTCCGCCCAGCCGAGCTCTGCCAGCGCCACGTCCAGCGCCGCGCCCGCCGGGGTGTCGGTCATCGTCCCGCGCAGCGCCTCGGCGAGAAGGTCCCGTTCCTGCGCGTCCACGCCTACTCCTTGCCCAGGTTCAGCAGCCGGCGGGCGACGATGTTGCGCTGGATCTCCGCCGTGCCGCCGTAGATGGTCGCCGCCCGCGAGTACAGGTACTCGGTGCGCCAGTGCGCGTCCGTCAGCTCGATCGTGCCGGGCAGCACCTCGCGGGCCGTGTCGAAGAGCTTCTGGTCCGCGGTCGCCAGCAGGATCTTGTCGACGGACGTCTCCGGGCCGAGGTGCACGCCGGCGGCGAGCCGCCGCTGGGTGTTACGCGACCGGCTGCGGATGGTGTGCAGCGCCAGGTAGGCGGCGCCGAGCGCGGCGTCGGTCGTCGCGGCGGGCTCGGTCCCCTGCTGTTCGACGTCGGCCAGCAGCAGGTCGAGCCGGGTGAACAGGTAGGTGATCCGGTGCCAGAAGCAGGTGGACCGCTCATACGGCAGCAGGTCCATCGCGAGGCTCCAGCCATCGCCCACCCGCCCGAGCAGCCGCTCTGCCGGGATCACGACGTCGTCGAAGAACACCTCGGCGAACTCGTCGACGCCGTGCATCGTGCGCAGCGGCCGGACGGCGACGCCGGGGGTGTCCATGTCGAGGAAGAACGCGGTGATGCCAGCGTGGCCCGGGCCGGTCCTGGCGAGCAGGACGCAGCGCTGGGCGTACTGCGCGAGCGACGTCCAGACCTTCTGGCCGTTGACGGCCCAGCTGCCGTCCTCGCGCTGGACGGCGCGGGTCGTCAGCGACGCCAGGTCGGAGCCGGAGCCAGGCTCGGAGAAGCCCTGGCACCACTGCTCGCGGCCGGACAGCAGCCGCGGCAGCATCTCGGCCGCGAGCTCGGGCCGGGCGTACGAGATCATCGTCGGGGCGAGAACCTCGACCAGCGAGAAGTTGGTGGCGTCGGTCAGGTCGCGGTTCGCCACCTCCTCGCCGAGCACAGCCCGCAGCACGTCCGGCCCGCCGAGGCCACCGGCCTCGACCGGCCAGCCGTAACGCATCCAGCCCGCGTCGTAGAGCGCGCGGCGGACCTTGCCGAGCTGGGCGACCTCCGCGTCGAGCGAGTGGTCGTCCGCCGGCTTGGCCAGCTCGGCCGCGTGCTCGTCGAGCCAGGCCCGCACGGCGGCGCGGAACTCCTCGACGGTGACGGTCTCGCCGTCGACCGGCGGCACGAACCCGTCTGGCACTAGGCCGGGAGCGCGCTGCGTCTCTGGTTCGCTCCGTCGCGATCCCGCTCCGCGGCCGTCCTCGTCCCTCGGACGACCACTCCGCGGGTTCGCTCCTGCGCTCACAGGTTGATCCGCTCGATGACGTGCGGGATCCCGTGGTCGTGGTCGCCGCTGCGGCGGATGAACGTCATCGACCGGGTACGCAGCCGCCAGCCGTCCTCGGTGCGCAGGTAGGTGTCCCGGTAGTAGCCGATGCGCATGTCGTGCGCGGAATGCTCGATGAAGCACAGCGGCTGGGTGCCGGTCGCGTTGATGCCGTCGTCGGCGAAGTCGATGGCCGGCGTGCCGGTGAGGAACAGGCCCTTGGGCGCGGCCGCGACCAGCGCCGGGAAGTCCTTGAGCGCGAACGTGTCGCCGAAGGCGCTGTAGGTGCCGTCGGGAGTGAAGACCTTGACCAGGCCCTCGATGTCGCCCTGGGTGATGGTCACCGCATAACGGGCGAGGGTCTGCTGGATCTCGACCAGATCCTCGATGCGGTTCGGTTTGGTCACGGTCTACTCCGAACTTGGGAGCGCGGAAGCTGGGGTCTCGGCACTGTCGAGGTCATCGGGACCGTCGAGATCAGTAGCTGAACTGCTTACCACCCTTCAGGACGAAGGGGACGCGGGTCACCGCCCGGATGTCCTCGATCGGGTTGTCGCGCACGGCGATGACGTCGGCGAGCAGGCCCTCGCCGAGTCGGCCGCGGTCAGTGACGTCGATCAGGTCGGCCCCGACGATCGTCGCGGCCTGGATCGCCTGCAGCGCAGTCATACCGCGCTCGACGAGGGTGACCAGCTCGTTGCCGTTCTTGCCGTGCGGGATCGCGGGCGCGTCCGAACCGACGGCGATCTTCACGCCGGCCTCGATCGCGTTGCGGATGGACGTTTTCGCCCTCGGCCAGTCCCGCGCGGCCTTCGCCTGGATGCGCGGGTCGGAGGACTTGAGCACCTCCATGCCGTCGATCAGCGCCTGGGTGGCGACAAGGTAGGTGCCCCGCTTGACCATGAGGTTGATGGTGTCGTCGTCGATCATGAAGGCGTGCTCGATGCAGTCGACGCCGCACTCGATCATCTGGGTCACGGCCTCGGAGCCGTGCGTGTGCGCGGCGACCCGCAGGCCGCGCCGGTGCGCCTCGTCCGTGATCGCGAGCACCTCCGCGTCGGAGTAGTGCTTCGCGCCGGCAGGGCCGGACAGCGTCATGGTGCCGCCGGAGCCGCACATCTTGATGACCTGCGCGCCGTGCTTGATCTGGTGGCGGACGGCCTTGATGACCTCGTCGACGCCGTTGGCCAGGCCCTCCTCGACCGAGAGCTGCAGGACGTGCGGGGCGAACTGGCCGAACATCGTCGGGTCGAGATGCCCGCCGGTCGGGGTGACCGCATGGCCGGCCGGAACGATCCGCGGGCCGTCGACCCAGCCGTTGTCGATCGCCTTCATCAGCGCCACGTCGAGCAGGTAGCCGCCGGTCTTGCAGAACAGGCCCAGGTTGCGGACGGTCGTGAAGCCGGCCCGCAGGGTGCGCCGGGCGTTCTGGGTGGCGCGCATCATCCGCAGCGGCGGGTCGTCGCGCATCTGCCCGGTGAACTGGTTCTCACCCGGGCCGCCCATCAGGAGGTTGAGCTCCATGTCCATCAGACCGGGCAGGAGCACCAGGTCGCCGAGGTCGATGACCTCACCCTCGGGCTGACCGCCCACGCCGACGATGTACTCGCCTTCCACCTTCAGGATGCCGGGCCGGATGATCTCACCGGTGTCGACATCGAGCAGGCCAGCGGCCTTGAGCGTCAGCATCCCGCGTCCTCCTTGACATCAGGGCCAAAACCGGGCCCCGTCGGCGATGACGTGCCTGGACTGTGGCCTCGACCGCATCGTGGTCTCGCGCCGCGAACCAGCCGGAGAACCCCGTTCTCAGAGTTGATTCTCAGATTCTCACGCGGTCGGGAGGCGAGTCAAACAGCCCGGCCCGGACACCGGCCTCCACCTGCGCGAACGCGGCCCACGGCCGGCCGGGGGCGAGGACTGCATGTTTGATTCTCGCTGGCGAGAAACTTGTCTCCCGCCAGGGGAAGGTGTCGACCGTCACGCCCGGCCGACCCCGCGTGGCGTGCGCAGGTGTCGGTGACCTCGATAGCCGACAACGGCCCACTCGGCGTCGCGATCAGAACAAGATGAGGCGTGAGCGGCGCTGGGCCGACCCGGCGGAGATCGGCGTGGTGTTCGAGAGCGAGGACGCCCAGGAGGGTGCCCGCGTGTTCACCGGACGCCACCCGCCGGTGTGGAAGGGAAGGTAGTTCCGGTGAGCGTCACCGACACACAGGATGCGACCGCACGACCGGCCGCGCCCGCCAAGACTCGGCGGCACGACCATTGGATCAACGGCCGGGCCGCGGCTCCGGCCGAGGGCGCGTATTTCGCCACCCACAACCCGGCGACCCGGGAGCCGGGCGACACGATCGCCGCGGGCACCGCCGCCGATGTGGAGCTGGCGGTCACCGCCGCGGCGGCGGCCTGGCCGGGCTGGGCCGCGCGGCCCGCACGCGAGCGGTCCGACGTGCTGCACGCCGTCGCCGACGCGATGGCCGCCGCCACCGACGAGCTCGCGGAGCTCGAATGGGCCTCCACCGGCAAGGTGCCCGGCCAGGTCGCGTTCGAGATCGGCATGTCGGTCGACTACTTCCGCTACTACGCCGGAGTGGTCCGGGCCCTGAACGGCCGCACCATCGACCTCGGCGCCGGGGCGCACGCGTACACCCGACTGGAACCGTACGGCGTGATCGGCGCGATCACCCCGTGGAACCTGCCGCTCAACCAGGCCTCCCGCGCGCTCGCCCCGGCGCTGGCGGTGGGCAACGCGATCGTCGCCAAGCCCAGCGAGTTCACCGCCACGTCGACCGTGCTGCTGGCGAGGCTCGCGACCCAGGCGGGGCTGCCCGACGGCCTGCTCAACGTCGTCACGGGTACCGGACCCGAGGTCGGCTCCCCCCTCGCGGCGCACCCGCTCGTGCGCAAGGTGGCGTTCACCGGCTCGGTGGCGACCGGCCGGCACCTCGCCCAGGTCGCCGGCGACCGGCTGATCCCGCTTACCCTGGAGCTGGGCGGTAAGTCCCCGGTCGTCGTCTTCGCCGACGCCGACCTCGACCGGGCCGCGGCCGCCGCGGCGGCCGCGATCCAGACGAACTCCGGCCAGGTCTGCTCGGCCACGACCCGTCTGCTCGTCGAGGACTCGGTACACGACGAGGTGGTCGCCAGAGTCGTCGAGCGCCTGGAGAACCTCAGGCCGGGCGTCGACTTCGGCCCGATCATCACCGAGGCGCAGTTCGGCAGGGTGCTGGCCGCGTTCGCCGACGCGGCCCGCGACGGCCTGACCCCGCTGACCGGTGGAGCCGGGTACTCCGACGGCCCCGGCGCCGCCGGCCAGTACGTGCGGCCGACCGTGTACGCGGACGTTCCGCTCACCCACCAACTCGCCCGCGACGAGGTCTTCGGCCCCGTGCTGGTGACCCGGCGCTTCACCGGCGAACAGGACGCCCTCGCCGCGGCGAACGACACCGACTACGGGCTGGTCGCCAGCGTGTGGAGCGGCGACGTCGCGCGCGGGCTGCGGGTCGCCGAGCGGATCGAGGCCGGCCAGGTGGCCGTCAACGGGGGCCCGCTGACCAACGAGACCCCGTTCGGGGGCTACAAGAGCAGCGGCTTCGGCCGGGAGAAGGGCCTCGAGGCCCTGCACGACTATGCCCAGACCAAGACCGTCAGCCTGTCCTTGGGCTGACCGCAACCGCGTACGCGAAGGCCGGCGTCTGGCCGTCGGACGGCCGCCCGGGCCGCCCCGGGCCACCCGGTGGCTCGACGCCGGCCCACATCGCGCCGCCTCCTTCGGCGGCGCCGAGGATCGGAGGAACGACCGTGGACGAGGCACTGAGCGCTGCCTACGAGCTGCGCCGGGCCATGCTGGGCGACGCCTACGTCGACGCCCAGAGGGCGGAGAGCGACCCGGTCGCGCAGGACTTCCAGGACCACATCACCCGCCAGGCCTGGGGTGTGTGGACCCGCGGCGGACCGCTGTCCACCCGGGACCGCAGCCTGCTGGTGCTCGCGATGACCGCGGCGCTCGGCCGGATGGAGGAGTTCAAGCTGCACGCCAGCGCGCGGGAGCGCACCGGGGTCAGCGACGCCGAGCTCGACGAGCTGCTCTTCCAGGTCGCCGCCTACTGCGGCGCCCCCGCGGCCATCTCGGCCAAGCGGGCGCTGCGCGAGGTGCGGGCCACCCGTGCCGCCGAGGGCGCTGACTCCGCGGCCGCGTCGACGCCGAAAGAGGCCTGAGATGACTGTCGGATCGCCCGTCGTCGGCTTCATCGGGCTGGGCAACATGGGCGCGGCGCTCGCCAACAACCTCGTCGTGGCCGGCTTCGACGTCGTCGCCTTCGACGTCGCCGGGCCGGACCGCGCGCCCGAGGGCTCGAAGTTCGCCGCCGACGTCGCGGAGCTCGCCCGCACGGCAGACGTCGTCGTGTTCAGCCTGCCCAACGGCGCCGTGTCCGAGGCGGTCGCCACCGAGATCGCCGGCACGGCCGAGCGCCGGGTCACGCACCTCATCGACACGTCGACCATCGGCGTCACCGCGGCCAAGAAGATTACCGGACTGCTCGCCGACACCGGCATCGGTTACGTCGACGCTCCGGTCTCCGGCGGCGTCGCCGGGGCGAAGGCCCGCCGGCTCGCGGTCATGTACGCCGGCACCGACGACACGGTCGAGGCCGTCCTCCCGGTGTTGCGAGGGCTGTCCGACAAGCTTCGGCGCGTCGGTGGCCAGCCGGGTCTCGGCCAGGCGCTCAAGCTGGCGAACAACTTCCTCTCGGCCACCGCGCTGGCCGCGACCAGCGAGGCGGTGGCGTTCGGCGTCGCCGCCGGCCTGGACATGGCGACGATGATCGAGGTGCTGAACACGTCGTCCGGCCGCAGCGCGGCCACCGACGACAAGTTCCCCAACGACGTCCTCACCGGCCGCTACGGCTCCGGCTTCGCCAACACGCTCATGGCCAAGGACGTCCGCCTCTACCTGGCCGAGGTCTGCGACGCCGCCACCCCGCACACCGTCGGCGACGTCACCGTCGGCATCTGGCAGCGCTTCGCCGACGCCGAGCCGGACGTCGACTTCACCCGCATCTACCCCTTCGTCGAGGGCTCCGCGTAGGCGTCGCCGCACGCTCGCCTGATCGCCGCAGCCGCAGCCATGATCGTCATTTCTGTCCCCTGGTGGTTGTCGGTAGGGCTGGTTTACGACCGCCAGCGGGCGGAGACAGCGGTCAAAGGCCGGGAGCCGCCGTCCGGGCCACGGTCCGCCGCCCGGCGGGTCCGCCGGAGCGGCGTCAGCATGGAATGCGCAGAGCGGGCTTGACCACGCCGAGAGGACTGAGCATGCGTTTCTCGGTCAACGTGCCGAACCTCGGCGACTTCCCCGATCCCCGCGTCGTCACCCGCGTCGCCGCCGCCACGGAGAGCGCAGGCTGGGACGGCGTCGTCCCGCTCTTCCCGGACGCCACCCACGGCGTCCCTCCGGCTCCCGACGACGTGCGCGCGGTGGTAGCCCGCATCGCCGAACATCGGCCTGCGGCCGCCGGCCCCTTCCAGGTCGTCGTCGGCGGCCAGACCACGCCCGCCACCGCCGCCGACGTCATCGGCCCGCTGGTCGACGCCTGCGCCACCTGGTGGGACGAACGCCAGCACATCCGCAGCCCCGACCTCTACGCCCTCGCCCCCGTCCTGCGCCGCGTCGAACAGGGCCCACCCGCAATCTGATCGCTGGGGAGGCGGCGCCGCGCGGCCGAACTCGACCTCGGTTGACTCGTTTGCCTTCCACCAGCATTCGCAGCAAAATGCAGCTACGGCTGCGATTACGATTCGAGATGTACCGGACGAGACACGAGACGAGCTGGCGTCCCGCGCGGCGCTCAGTGGTCGGTCGCTTCAGGAGTTCCTGCGGTTGCAGTTGATCGAGATTGCCCGCAAGCCAGACCCGAACGCCCTGCTGGCACGGATCCGCGACCGCAAACGGCAGGTCGACAGCCGGCTGTCAGCCGAGGCGATCCTTGGCCACATGGACGCCGACCGGCCATGACTCTCGTGCTCGACTCGGGCTTTGTCACAGCTGCACTCGTCGACAGCGGTCCGGTCGGCACCTGGGCCGACAGACTGCTCGGTGGTGACGACCTCGCCGCGCCTCATCTCATGCCCATCGAGGTCACCAACGTGCTGCGTCGAGCGGCGCAGTCTGGCCAGATCTCAGCGGACACCGCGGCGCTGGCCCACGCGGACCTGCTCAGCCTTCGGGTCGAGCGGTTCGCCTATGAGCCGTTCAGCCGGCGGGTATGGGGAACTCCGGGAGAACGTGACCTCGTGTGACGCGTGGTACGTGGCGCTCGCGGAGTCGTTGAACGCACCGCTCGCGACGGTGGACCTGCGGCTGGCGAAAGCTGCCGGTCCGCGTTGCGCCTTCTTGACTCCCTAGCCACCCAGCCGCCGCAGCCGCCCAGCCGCCGCAGACGCCGCAGCCGCCCAGACGCCGCAGCCGCCCAGCCGGGGCGGCCGAGCGGCTGGCTGTGGGCAGTGGCTCGCCTACAGGCCGAGGTCCTTCGCGATGATGGTTTTCATGATCTCGGAGGAGCCGCCGTAGATGCGGCCGACACGGGCGTCGGCCCACGCGCGGGCGACCGGGTACTCGGTCATGTACCCGTAGCCGCCGAAGAGCTGCAGGCAGGCGTCGACCACCCGGCCCTGCATCTCGGTGACGAACAGCTTGACCTTCGCCGCGTCGGTCGGGGTGAGCTCACCGGTGTCGAGCGCGACCAGAGCGCGGTCGAGCATCGCCCAGCCGGCCTCGACCTGGGTGGCGCAGTCGGCGAGCACGAACCTGGTGTTCTGGAAATGGCTCAGCGTCTTGCCGAACGCCTTGCGGCCTTTCACGTACTCGACCGTCTGGGTGACGACCGACGCCGCCGACGACTGGGCGTTGACCGAGATCGACATGCGCTCCTGGGGCAGGTGCGAGGTCAGGTAGGTGAAGCCCTGGCCCACTTCGCCGAGCAGGTTCGCCGCAGGCACGCGGACGTCGTCGAAGACGATCTCGCACGCCTCCTGGATGTGCAGGCCGATCTTCTTCATCGGCGCGCCCCGGGAGACGCCGGCGCTCTGCGCGTCGATGACCAGGAGCGAGAGTCCCGCGTGGCGCTGGGTTGGGTCGGTCTTGACGGCGGTGAGGAAGACGTCGGCGTTCAGCCCGCCCGTGATGAACGTCTTCGAGCCGTTCACGACGTACTCGTCGCCGTCGAGCCGGGCGCTCGCCGCGAGGCCGGCGAGGTCGGAGCCCGCGCCCGGCTCGGTCAACGCGAGCGCGCAGACCAGCGACCCGTCGGCCAGGCCGGGCAGCCAGCGGGCCTTCTGCTCCTCGTTGGCGTGGCCGACGAAGTACGGCACCGAGATGTCGCAGTGGATGCGCAGCGGGCCGAGGCCAAGGCCGAGCCGGCCGGCCTCCTCCGCGACGACCGCGTTGAACAGGTAGGAGGCGCCGCCGCCGCCGTACTCCTCGGGAATGCCGAGGCCCATGATGCCGAGCTCGCCGCACTTGGTGTAGAAGTCGCGCGGCGGCATGCCGCCCTCCTCCCACTCGTCGTAGTGCGCGACGACCTCCTTCTCGAGGAAGGTCCGGACCGTCGCCCGGAACGCGTCGTGCTCCGGACCGTAGACCGTGCGTCGCATCCGGTCGTCACCCCTCAGAACCAATCAGGAAAACGAAATCGTGCGGCCGGCCGCCGCGTCGGTAGCTGCCATGATCGCCGTTTCGACCCTCTCGTGGTCGTAACGGCCACCGGATTGCGACCATCAGCGGGCGGAGGCGGCGATCATTCCGACCAGCCGGCAAGCCGGTCGCGGCACCGGGCGCTCGACCGCCGTCGCCGCGACCGGCCTGTGCCGCCGGGTCAGGACTTGTTGGCGGTGAGCTTCGCCATGATGGCGGCGAAGTCCTCGGTGGTGAACGACACCTGCTCGGCGTAGTTCGCGTAGTCGAGAGAGGCGAGGACGTTCTTCTCGAGCTGCAGGTTGAGCAGCCGCTTGGTCGCCTCCACGGCCTGCTGGGGCATCGCGGCGATGCCCCGTGCGCATTCCAGGGCTTCGGCCACCGGGTCGGCGACGATGTGGTTCGCCAGGCCCATCTCCAGCGCCTTCTCGGCCGGGATTCGCTTGCCGGTGAGCGCGTATTCCTTCACCCAGTGCATGCTGGTGCTCATCGGCCAGACGAGCGGGCCGCCGTCGGCGGCGACCAGGCCGACCTGCACGTGCGGGTCGAGCAGGTATGCCTTCTCGGCCATGTAGACGATGTCCGAGAGCGCGACGAGGCTACAGCCGAGGCCGGCCGCCGGACCGTTGACTGCGGCGACCACGGGGAGCCGGCAGCGCAGCATGCCGAGGATGATGTCCCGGCCGTGCATGATGGTCAGTTTCTGCAGCCTGGAGTCCTGGCGCAGCACGTCCAGGTAGGCGAAGTCGCCGCCCGCCGAGAAGGCTCGGCCCGCGCCCGTGATGACCGCGGCCCGGGCGTCGAGGTCCTCGTTGAGGCGGGTCCACAGCCGGGCGAGCCCGACGTGCAGCTCGTGGTTGACCGCGTTCAGGTTGTCCGGCCGGTTCAGTGTGATGATCCGGATCGGGCCGTCGGCCCGGACCTGGACCTCGTCCGGCAGGTCGTAAAGGTTCTCGGACATCAATGTCCCTCCGGGCCGCTCAGCTGGCCGGCAGGCCGAGGATGCGGCCCGCGACGATGTTCTTCTGGATCTGCGACGTGCCGCCCATGACGCTCTGCGACCGGCTGTAAAGGTAGGTCGCGAGCATCTCGGCGTCACGAGTGCCGGTGACGGCGAGCGCCGCGTGACCGACGGACTGTTCGACCCACGTCATGAGCAGCTTGTCCAGCGAGCCGTCCGAGGTGTGGGTGACCCCGTCGAGCTGCTCGGACAGGCGGCGGCGGACGTGCAGGCGCAGCATCTCGGCCTGCACCGCGCCCCAGCGCAGGTCATCGGGCACGGTGCCGCCGGCCGCGGCGGCGGTCTTCGCGAGTGCGCGCACGGTCTTGCCGTACCGAGCCGCGAAGCCCAGCGTGGAGGGCTCCCGCTCGTGGCCGACCACCGTCATCGCGACCTTCCAGCCGTCGCCGGGCTTGCCGACCATGTTCGCCGCCGGCACCCGGGCACCGTCGAACAGCACCTGGCCGAACTCGGCCGACACCCCGTTGATCATCTTGAGCGGGCGCTGCTCGATCCCGGGCTGGTGCATCGAGATGATGAAGCCGGAGATGCCCTTGTGCCGCGGGGCGTCCGGGTCGGTGCGAGCCAGCAGCAGGCACCAGTCGGCGACGTCCGAGTAGCTCGTCCAGATCTTGTGACCGTGGATGAGGTAATCGTCGCCGTCGAGCTCGGCCCTGGTGGTCAGCGAGGCGAGGTCGGAGCCGGCGCCCGGCTCGGAGAAGCCCTGACACCAGCGCTCGGAGCCGTTGATCATGCCTGGCAGGAAGCGCAGCTGCACCTCGTCACTGGCGTGCGCGCCGAGACCGTGCGCCAGGTAGCCCAGGCTCGGCCGCGGCGGCGCGCCGGCGATGGCCAGCTCCTCGTCGAGGATGACGTCATAGGCCGGAGCCAGGTCCTGCCCGCCGAACCGCTTCGGCCAGCTCAGACCGAAGAAGCCGCCCTCGTACAGGGCGGTGTGCCAGCGGCCCGCCTGGTGCCAGTAGTCGTCGCCGGTCGCCTTGAAGTCCGCGACGTTGCCGGCCAGCCATTCCCGCAGCCGCGCGCGGAACGCGGCTTCCTCCGCGGAGTCACGAAAGTCCAAGGTCGATCTCCTCCAGCTTCGCGGGGAACAGCTCGGCGGACGTCAGCACCCGCCGCAGGAAGACGTGAGCAAGGCACTCCCAGGTGTTACCGATGCCGCCGTGCACCTGGATCGAGGTCTCGCAGATGGTCCGGGCGGCCCGCTCGACGTAGACCTTGGCGATCAGCGCCGCCTGGACCGCCTCGGGGGCGGGCAGCTCGTCGACGGCCCAGGCCGCGTGCCGCAGCACGCTGACCGAGCCCTCGACCAGCGCCAGCGCCTCGGCGAGCAGGTGCGCGACTGCCTGGTAGGAGCCGATCGCGTGGCCGTACTGCGAGCGCACCTTCGCGTAGTCGGCGGCGAGGGCCTGTGCACCGCGGGCTGCCCCCAGCATGTCGGCGGCCGTGACGACCAGGGCGAGCGCGCGGGCCTTGGCCGCCGCCTCGACGTCGACCGAGCCGACCGCCGTCAGCGCGGTGGCGGCACCGCCCACCAGCCTGGTGAGGTCGACGCCCAGCTCGGTCGCGCCGACGGTGCCGGCCAGCACGGACGTGCCGTCGAGGCCGAGCAGGCCGTGCATGCCCCTGGCGTCGGGGGCGATCCCGTCGACGACGATGGTCGCCACGCCACTCGCGGCGGCGTCGAGACCGGCGGCGTCGGCCACGTCGCCGTCCGTGGTCAGCCGGGCGTGCAGGTCGTCGGCGAGCACCGGGCCCGAGAACGGCACGTCGACGAGCCCGCGGGCGAACTCCTCGACGACCAGCGCCACCTCGACGCCGGAGGCGCCGTCGGACCGCAGCGTCCGCCAGCCGGTCGCGGCGATCGCCTTCTCCAGGCGGGCGGCGCGGTCGTCGTCGGCGAGGTCGAGCACGGACCCGGGCCCGAGGCCGTCCGCGAGCCGGGCGGCCGCGTCCCGCAGCTCGCGCTGCTCAGTCGTCAGACGGACGTCCATACCGCTCCTTGAAGGTTCCAGCGTTCTCTGCAGCCAGCCGCGGGCGTCCGGGCAGCACCCGGGGGCCGAACCATCCGACGGTCTCGGGACCGTCCGCCATGGCGGCCCCGTGGCCGCCTGCCTCGCCGCGGGCACCTAAGCGGCGGGCCCGCCAGCCCTGGATGTCTATATTGACGTCAAGTCTGGTGCCGGTCTACCGCACCCGTCGCGGCCGCGCCGCCAGATGTGAGCAGAAAGTGTCGTGAGCCAGCACCGCCCGCCGGTCACCGGGGCGCCGGCGGGCCGGCCAGCGCGGCCAGCGCCTCGTCCCGAAGGAGACGGCGCAGCACCTTCCCGGACGGCAACCGGGGAATCTCGGGGACGAACACGATCTGCCTCGGCCGCTTGTAGGACGCGAGCCGGCCGGCGACCAGGGCGACGAGTTCCTCGGCCAGGCCGGCCACGGCGGCGCCGTCGGCGACGGTGACCGCGGCGACGATCGCCTCCCCGTCCGCCGGGTCGGGGACGCCGAACACGGCACAGTCGGCGACCGCCGGATGGCCGTGCAGCACCGTCTCGACCTCGGCGGGCGCGACCTGGAAGCCCCGCACCTTGATCATCTCCTTGCGTCGGCCGGTCAGTCGCACCCACCCGCCCGCGTCGATGTTCCCGACGTCACCGGTGTGGTACCAGCCGTCCTGGAAGGCGTCCGCGTTGGCCTCCACCGGCAGGTAGCCGACCATCAGCGACGGCGACCGGGCCTGGATCTCACCGGTCTCCCCCGGCGCGACGGGCACGCCGGTCTCCAGGTCCACGACTCGCAGCTCGACGCCGGGCGCGGCCAGCCCGACGCTGTCGAGCCGGGCGCCGTCGAGCGGGTTGCAGGCGATGACCGGCAGCTCGCTGGCCCCATAGGCGGGCAGCCACGCCACCCCGGCGCGGCGGGTCACGGTCTGTGCGACGCTGGCGGTGACGGGCGTCGCTCCCCACATGATGTAGCGCAGCGAGGACAGGTCGAACGACTCCAGCTTCGGGTGGGCCGCGAGCGCGAGCGCGATCGGCGCGACGGCCATCTCGATGGTGATGCGGTCGACCTGGATGCAGGTGAGCACGGCCTCCAGGTCGAACCGGCGGTGCAGCCGCATCCACGCGCCGGTCTCCAGCGCGGTGACGATGTTGAGGATCCCGAGGATGTGGGACGGCGGGGTCGCGACCTGGATGCGGTCGGCCGACGTCATACCGAGCACGGCACGCCAGTGGCCGACGGCGGCGGCGAACGAGGCGTACGTGTGCCGGACCGCCTTGGGCAGGCCTGTGGTGCCGGAGCTGAACACGAACACCGCGTCGGCGGCCGGGTCCGGCCCGGGAGCCGGCGTGACCGGGGAGACACCGTCATCGATGCCCTCGAGGGGCTCGTCCAGGTGCACCATCGGCATCAGGTCGGCGAGAACCGGGTGGTCACCGACGGCATGCGCCGGCCCGCTCACCGCGAGGGCGTGCGCGACGTCGGCGCGCCTCCAGGAGGGGCTGAGCAGGACGACGGCGGCCCCTAGGCGCCAGATGGCCCTGACCGCGATGATGAACTCGGGCCGCGTCGACGACATGAGGGCGACGCGGTCACCGGCGCGGACGCCGCGGTCCGCGAGCCTGGCGGCTAAGGCGCTCGTCAGGGCGTCCAGCCTGGCCAGGCTGTACTCCTGCTCCTCGAAGACGAGGACCGCCATGGCGAGGCTCCCGTCAGCTCGTGGCAGGCGCGCGGAAACTGTATTCTCGCCTGGATAGAACCTTAATACCAGAGGATGCCGTCACATGCCGAGACCTCCGCTCTTCCAGCGTGCGACCGTGAGCCGGGTGATCGAGGAGACCGCGGACGCCCGCACGTTCGCCCTCGCACCGCTCGACGGTCCGTGGGAATACCGCGCTGGTCAGTTCTGCACGTTCAAGGTCACCATCGGCGGTGAGGAGCTGTTGCGCAGCTACTCCATGTCCAGCGCGCCGGAGACCGACGGCGAGCTGGCGGTGACCGTGAAGCGGGTGCCCACCGGCGCGGTGTCGAACTGGCTGATCGACAATCTGGTCAAGGGCGACGAGGTCGAGCTCACCAAGCCCCACGGCGTCTTCTGCCTGCGTGAGACCGACGTCCCGCTGATCGGCTTCTGCGGCGGCAGCGGGATCACCCCGGTCATCTCGCTGGCGAAGAGCGCGCTGGCGACGACGAACCGCCAGGTCCGGCTGCTGTGCGCCGACCGCGACCAGCCGGCGGCTATCTTCTGGCAGGCCCTGAACGAGCTCGCCGAGCAGTACCCGGCCCGGCTCACGGTGACCCGGCACCTGGACGCCGAGGCGGGCTTCGTCGACGCGGCCGCGGTCCACGCGTTTCTCGGCAACGACCTCGATGCCGACGTGTATATCTGCGGGCCGACACCGTTCATGGACCTCGTCGAGGCCGCCGTTCCCGGGCCCGGGAAGATCTTCATTGAGCGGTTCGGCGGCACGGCACCGCTGCCGCCCCAGGAGGAGGAGCCCGCGCCCAGCGCCGGCTCCGAGGCCAGCAAGGTCCTCGAGGGCACCGTCACGATCATCCTCGGCCGCAAGAAGGCCACGGTGCCGCGCCGGGCCAGCGAGACCCTGCTCGAAAGCGCGCGCCGCGCCGGTCTCAGCCCGCCGTTCTCCTGTGAGTCCGGCACCTGCGCGACGTGCATGGCGCACGTTGAGGAGGGCGAGGTCACCATGCGGGTGAACGACGCCCTCACCGAGGACGAGGTCGCCGACGGCTACGTCCTGACCTGCCAGGGCCTCCCCCAGTCCGAGAAGGTCACCGTCAAGTACGAGTAGGCGGCCGGCCCGAGCGGGCGCGCGGGGCCGCTCCGCGGGCGAGACGCTGGGACACCCGAGCCTCCACATACCACCGACATACCACTCCGGCCGCGCGAGTGGTATGTCGGTGGTAAGCTGGCCCTCTGACAGGCGGGAGGCTGCTGTGGACCTTGCGGAGATCGTGGCGAGGCTACGGGCGGCGGGCGGAGAGTTCGAGGACGTCGAAGTCAAGCGGGCGACCGGCGGTCTCCCGCAGAGCGTGGCCGAGACCATGTCCGCGTTCGCGAACTCCAGAGGCGGGCTCCTAATCCTCGGGCTGGATGAGCGAGCGGGGTTCGTCCCCGCCCAACTCGGCGACCATCTCGCGCTACGCGACGAACTCGCCGGAGTCGCCCGTGGCAAACTCACGCCACCACTCGCGCCGGTCATCGAGATCGTGCCGTTCGAGGGGGTGACCCTGGTGGTGGCCGAGGTCGACCCCCTGCCACCGGCACAGCGTCCCTGTTACGTCACTGCCCGAGGGCTCTACAATGGCGCATTCATCCGCGTCGGCGACGGCGACCAGCGACTGACACCCTACGAGATCGACCGGCTGCGGGAGAGTTCTGGGCAGCCCCGCTGGGACGAGGAGCCGGTACCGCAGGCGACCGCACAGGATCTGGATCCGCGGGCCGTCGGGCGCCTCATTGAGGTTGCCACCAATAGCTCGCCGCGGGCGTTCGCCGGACTCACCGAGACCGATGCGCTGGCCCGTCTTGGCGTTCTCGTGTCGCATGAAGGTTCCCTCGTCCCATCCCTGGCGGGTCTGCTCAGCGTCGGCGTCCACCCCCAGCAGTACTTCCCCCAGTTGATGGTCTCGCTGGCCGTATATCCCGGGGAGGTCGGCGGGCAGCCGGGACCTGGCGGCGTCCGCTTCCTGGACAGCGCCGCGGTCAGCGGAACGATCCCCACGATGGTGATCGACGTGATCCAGGCCGCGCAGCGCAGCCTTCGACGGGCCAGTCGCGTTGTAGGCGGCGGGCGCGACGACTACTGGGAGATCGGGCCGGAGGTGATCCGCGAGGCGGTCGTCAACGCGCTCATGCACCGCGACTACAGCCCACAGGCCCGGGGCACTCAGATCCAGGTCGAGCTCTTCCCCGACCGGCTTACCGTCACAAGCCCAGGGGGGCTGTTCGGCAACGTCCGATTGGAGACTCTCGGAGAAAGCGGAACCTCGTCGTCCAGGAATGCTCGGCTTGCGGCTCTGCTCCAGGAAGCCGGTGAGCCGCTCACGGGTCGGCCGGTGGCCGAGAACCGCGGCTCCGGCATCGGCATGATGATCAGCCAGGTGCGCCACGATACGGGCCTGGTACCTATATTCAGCGCCAACCTGAACTACTTCCGGGTGACGATCCCTCGGACATCGCCCGTTACGCCGGCGCTCCGCGCATGGGCCATGACACTGGGCCGCGGTACGGAACTGTCTCCGGAACAGGTCACGGCTCTCGCCCTCGCGAAGTCTGGCTACGACATCGACGCCGCGCTGCTTCGCAGGCTGGGCCTGAATGCGTCCGACGCACGCCGCCAACTCGTTCAGTTGCGGGACCTCGGCCTGCTGCTCCCACGCAAGGCCCGCGAGGACGGCTCGTTCCGACTGTCGCCGGGCCTCGACGGGGCAGTCGATGAATCCGCGCCGATGGCGCCAGCGAGCGCAAACCTCGCCGAACGGATCCTCGCAGCCCTCGGGGACGCCGGCTCCGCGACCCGCGAGGAACTGCAGAAGGCGACCGGTGGCAGTCGCAGCGGTGTGACGAAGGCTTTGGACGCGCTCCTTGCCAGTGGGCAGGTCGATTCCACCGCCCCTCCGCGCAGCCCCAACAGGCGATATCGGCGCCCGCAAGCATGACGGAAGGCTGAAACCGTCGCGGCTAGAAGGTGCCCTGCTCGCCGAGGCGGGGTGGGGGCCCGTAGCTGGGCTGGTGGCCGTCGATGCGGATGGGGTTGGCGACGAGGCGGTAGCCGGCGGTCTCGATGACGCGGTCCGGGGCCTCGGCGAGCGCCTCGGGCAGGGTGCGGACCGCTGCGATCGGGATGCCCAGGGGGCGCAGCCGGGCCTCCCAGCCGCGCGCCGTGTCGGCCGCCAGTGCCCTGGTGACGGCTTCCACGACCTTGTCGCGGTTCGCCGACCGGTCGGCCATGGTCGGGAAGGCGGCGATCTCCGTCTCAGGGACGGCAGCCTCGGTGACGAACGTCCGCCAGTAGCGGTCGTGGGTCAGGAACATCGCGACGAAGCCGTCGGCGGTGGGGAACAGCTGGGCCGGCACGTAGAACGGGTGCGCGCCGAACGGGTGGCGGACGGGTTGGGTGCCCTCGTTCAGGTAGGCGGACGCCTTGTAGTTCAGCTGCGAGAGCATCACGTCGCGCAGCGACACGTCGACCTGGCCACCCCGGCCGGCGATGATCTGGGCGAGCAGGCCGAGCGCGGCTGTGAGGCCCGCTGAGTTGTCCGCCGCCGAGTAGCCCGGCAGGGTCGGCGGCCCGTCCGGCTCGCCGGTCATCGCCGCGACGCCGGTGGCCGCCTGGATCACGTAGTCGAACGCCGGGTCGTCGCTGCCGTAGAGGCCGTAGCCCGTGACGGCGACACAGACGATCTTCTCGTTGTACTGCTTCAGCGCCTCGTAGGTGAGCCCGAGCTTGCGGATCGCCGACGGCTTCTGGTTGACGATCAGCGCGTGAGCGTCCGCGACCAGCTCGTGCAGCTTCTCCTGCCCCGCCGGCCTGGTCAGGTCGAGGCAGACGCTGCGCTTGCCACGGTTGAGGCTGGCGAAGTAGGCGTCGCTGACCTGCCGGGACATGTCACCGGTCGGCGGCTCGACCTTGGTGACCTCCGCGCCGAGGTCCGACAGCATCATCGAGGCATACGGACCGGCCAGGATGTGCCCGGCCTCGAGGATCCTCAGGCCGGCCAGCGGCCCGCGGCTCATTTACGCAGGTCCGCGGCGATCTGGGCGTAGACCTCGCGGGTGCGGCGCTTCGAGGCGACCAGCTCGTCGCGGTTGTCGCCGATCGGCAGCAGCCGGGCGGAGACGTCGGTGACGCCGGCGTCGATGAACCGCCGGAGGCGTGCGGCGATCATCTCCTCGTCACCCACGGCCGCGATGTCGCTGACGTCCTTGGCGTCGCCGGCGTCGAGCAGTCGCTGGTAGTTCGGGGACACCTCTGCCTCGTCGAGGACGCGGCGCGCGCGGGCCTTGGCCTTCTCGACGTCGGCTGGCCGGCACAGGCAGATCGGGATGCCCGCGACGATCCGCGGCGCCGGCCTGCCGGCGCTTCCGGCCGCCTTGGTGATCTTCGGTGCGATGTGGTCCCCGATGGCGCGCTCGTCGGCGAGCCACAGCACGGTGCCGTCGGCCTGCTCGCCCGCGATCCGCAGCATCACCGGGCCGAGCGCGGCCACCAGCACCGGCAGCGGCTTGACCGGGGTGAGGCCGAGCGGGTTGTGCACCGTGAAGGTGGCGTTCTCGACGTCAGCGCTGCCGGTCCCCGCGAAGGCCGCGTTGAGCACCTCAAGGTAGTCGCGGGTGAAGGCCGCCGGCTTCTCGTAGGGCAGGCCGAGCATGTCCTTGACGATCCAGTGATGCGATGGGCCGACACCGAGCGCGAGCCGGCCGTTCGACGCGGCGTGCACCGACATCGCCAAGCGGGCCAGCGCGATCGGGTGCTGTGCCTGCAGCGGCACGACCGCTGTGCCCAGCTCGATCCGCTCGGTCACCGTCCCCATCAGCGCGACCGTGATCAACGCATCGAAGTCGGTCGGGATCTGAGGAATCCACGCGGTTTCCATACCCGCGCTCTCCGCCCAGCGGACCTCGTCGAGCATCCGCGCGGGCTTGCGCGCGGAGTCGCCGTGCTCGGGGCCGATCATCACACCGAACCGCGCCATGTCTGTCTCCACCTAACTTGCAGCGGCCAACCTGGAGTGCCTCTCCCGCTGACGCCGCCCGAGCAATGGCTCGGTGACGACAACAGGCTGGCTCAGTCTCAGCTCACCGGCCGGTGAGCGGTAGTCACGCGCCGGTGACCGCGCGGACGCCGGAGACGACGTCGACGAGCGGGGTGCCTGTCGGGAAGACCGCCACGGCGCCGAGCTCGCGCAGCTTCGGGACGTCCGTCAGCGGGATCGTGCCGCCGACGACGACCGCGATGTCGTCGGCGGAGGCGGTCTTCAGGCCCTCGATGACCCGGGTCGTCAGCGCCATGTGCGCGCCGGACAGGATCGACAGGCCGACCAGCGCGACGTCTTCCTGGACGGCCACGGCGACGATGTCGTCGACCTTCTGCCGGATGCCGGTGAAGATCACCTCGAAGCCGGCGTCCCGCAGCGCGCGAGACACGATCTTGGCGCCTCGGTCGTGGCCGTCGAGGCCGGGCTTGGCGACGAGCACCCGGACGGGCGGAGCCGTGACCGGGAGAGCCTCGGCCGGGGTCTCGGCGGGGGTCGCCGCGAATGTCTCGGCGTCGGTCATCAGAACACCACCGGCTGCTGGAATTCGCCCCAGACCGACTTCAGGGCGGCGACCATCTCGCCGACCGTGCAGTAGGCGCCGGCGCAGTCGATCAGGTGGGGCATCAGGTTGGCGTCTCCCTCCGCGGCCGTCGTGAGGGCCGCGAGCTTCTCCTTCACGGCGGCGCCGTCCCGGTCCGCCTTGACCTGGGCGAGCCGCTTGAGCTGGCGGTCGCGGCCGTCGGCGTCGAGCTCGTAGGTGGCGAGGTCGGGGGCCGGCTCCTCGGAGACGAACCGGTTCACGCCGACGACCGGGCGGGTGCCGTCCTCGATCTCCTGCTGCAGCCGGTAGGACTCGTCGGCGATCATGCGCTGCAGGTAGCCCTCCTCGATGGCGTGGACCATGCCGCCGCGCCGCTCGAGGTCGTCCATGATCGCCTTGATCCGGGCCTCGGTCTCGTCGGTGAGCGCCTCGACGAAGTAGGAGCCACCGAGTGGGTCAGCGGTCCGGGTCACGCCGGTCTCGTAGGCGAGGATCTGCTGGGTGCGCAGCGCCATCGTCGCGGCGTCCTCGCTCGGCAGCGCGAACGGCTCGTCCCAGGCCGCGGTGAACATCGACTGCACGCCGCCGAGCACCGAGGCCAGCGACTCGTAGGCGACCCGGACGATGTTGTTCTGCGCCTGCGGCGCGAACAGCGACGCCCCGCCCGACACACAGCCGAAGCGGAACATGGCCGCCTTGTCGCTGGTCGCGCCCCACCGCTCCCGCACCAGCGTCGCCCACCGGCGCCGGCCGGCCCGGTACTTGGCGATCTCCTCGAAGAAGTCGCCGTGCGTATAGAAGAAGAAGGACACCTGCGGGGCGAACTGCTCGATCGTCATCCGGCCCCGGGCGAGCACCGTGTCGACGTAGGTGACACCGTCGGCGAGGGTGAACGCCATCTCCTGGACGGCGGTCGCGCCCGCGTCGCGGAAGTGCGCCCCGGCGACCGAGATGGCGTTGAACCGGGGCACCTCGGCGGCGCAGAACTCGATCGTGTCGGCGATCAGGCGCAGTGACGGCTCCGCCGGCCAGATCCAGGTCCCGCGGGAGGCGTACTCCTTGAGGATGTCGTTCTGGATCGTGCCGGTGAGCTTGGCGCGCGGCACGCCGGCCTTCTCGGCCGCTGCGACGTAGAACGCGAGCAGGATCGCGGCCGTGCCGTTGATGGTGAAGCTGGTCGAGATCTTGTCGAGCGGGATGTCCGCGAACAGGATCTCCGCGTCGGCCAGCGTGTCGATCGCGACGCCGACCCGGCCGGCCTCCTCGGTGAACTCCGGGTCGTCGGAGTCGTAGCCGCACTGCGTCGGCAGGTCGAGCGCGACCGACAGGCCGGTGCCGCCCTGACCCAGCAGGTAGCGGTAGCGCTCGTTGGACTCCTCCGGCGTGCCGAAGCCGGAGTACTGGCGAAACGTCCACAGCCGGCCGCGGTAGCCCTTGGCGAAGTTGCCCCGGGTGAACGGGTACGTGCCCGGGTCCGGCGGCTCGGCCGTCCGGTCCGCCGGCCCGTAGACCGGCCGGATCGGAATCCCGGAGCTGGTCGTGATCTCGTCGGTCATCGCAGCTGGTCCTTCACGACCTTGCCGGTGGCGTTCAGCGGGAGCGCGTCCAGGAACTCGACGATGCGGGGCGCCTTGAAGCCGGCCATCCGTTCCCTGGACCAGGCGATGATCTCGCCGGCCGTCACCTCGGCGCCGGACCGCTTCACGACGAAGGCCTTGCACACCTCGCCCAGCCGCGCGTCCGGCACGCCGATGACGGCCGCCTGGGCGATGGCCGGGTGCTCCAGCAGGTAGCCCTCGATCTCGGCCGGATAGGCGTTGAACCCGCCGACGATGAACATGTCCTTCTTGCGGCCGATGATCTTCACGTAGCCGCGGTCGTCCATCGAGCCGAGGTCGCCGGTGTGCAGCCAGCCGCCGGCGTCGATCGTCTCGGCAGTGGCCGCCGGGTTCCCGAAGTAGCCCTGCATGACGCTGTAGCCGCGGATCAGCACCTCGCTGTCACCCGCGATCGCCACCTCGATGCCGTCACAGGGCGCGCCGACCGTGGTGGCGATGTCCTCGAACGAGTCGCCGGGCCGCGAGGCCGTCGCCGTGCCCGCTTCGGTGAGGCCGTAGCCGGTCATGATGTGCTGGAACGGCAGCTCCTGCTTCATCCGGCGGATCAGCTCCACCGGGATGTCCGCCGAGCCGGTGACGGCGCAGCGCAACGACGACAGGTCCCGGCCGGCGATCTGGCCCGAGCCGGCCGCCTCCAGCAGCGACTGGTAGACGGTCGGCGCGCCGGGCAACATCGTGATCTTCTCGCGCTCCACGATCTCCGCGACTCCTGCCACGTCGAACACGGCCAGCGGGAACATCGCCGCACCCTTGATCAGGGACGCGATCAGCCCCGCCTTGAGGCCGAAGGTGTGGAAGTACGGGTTGATCATCAGGTACCGGTCGCCCTCGTGGAGCTGGGCCTGGTACGTCCACTCGGTGTAGAGCCGCAGCGTCTGGCGGTGGTTCATCATCACGCCCTTGGGGCGCCCGGTCGTGCCGGAGGTGAAGATGATGTCGGCGATGTCGCCGCCGTCCACCTTGCGCTCGAACGGCGAGCCGGACATGAGGAAGTCCGACTTGAGGTCGACGCCGGTGACTCCGGCCGGGATCTCGTAGTCGATGCCGAGGAAGCCGGGCCGGGTCAGCACCGCCTTCGCGCCGCTGCGCACGATGATGTCCGCGGCCTCGGCCGCCTTGTACCGGGTGTTGACCGGGACCAGCACGCCGCCCGCCGTCAGCAGGCCGAACGCGGCGATCGCCCATTCGGCCGAGTTCGGCGCCCAGAGGGCCACCCGGTCGCCCGCCTCGACCCCCAGCTCGGCGAACGCGCCGGCGGCTGTGCGGACCCGTTCGACGAACTGGACGTAGGTGAGGCGGAGGTCGCCGTCGACAAGCGCCTCCGCGTCGCCGAACCGCGCCGCGGCGCTGAGCACCATCTCCGGGATGGTGTCCCACGGCAGCCCCTGGAAGGCCGGGCTGTCCGTGGTCCCCGCGATCCGCAGGCCGCCTTCGACCCTGACGTTCTGTCTCACCGGCGCGCTCAGCCGTCGATCAGCTTGGCGAGGTTGCCGCCCATGACCTTGACCTTGTCGTCCTCGCTGAGGTCGCCCAGCTCCGAGATGTAGGTGACCGGGTCGCCGAGGCCCTCCGGGTGCGGGTAGTCCGACCCGAACAGGATGCGGTCAATGCCGAGCAGCTCGCCGAGGCCGGAGTAGCTCTCCTCCCAGAAGGGGGAGATGTTGACGTTGCGGCGCATGATGTCGACCGGGTGCTCCAGGAAGCCCTGCGGGTACTTCTTGTAGGCGTCCTTGAGCGACTTCATCAGCGGCGCGACCCAGGAGGCGCCGTTCTCGATGACGGCGATCTTCAGTTCGGGGAACCGGGACAGCGCGCCGTGGCAGACCATCGCCGCGACCGAGTCCTCGATCGGGCGCCACTGGCTGACCATCTTGAACACGTCCGGCTTGAACGGCAGGTACTCGCGCTTGTTCGAGTCCCAGTCGCTCTGGTAGCGGGCGTAGCCGCTGTCCGAGGAGTGCATGCAGACCAGCACGCCGTGCTCGACGGCCTTCGCCCAGAACGGGTCGAACTCCGGCAGGCCGAACGAGCGCGAGCCGGCGAGGCCGGGGACCGGCGCGGGGCGGACCAGGATGACGCGGGCGCCGCGGGCGACGACCCACTCCAGCTCCTCGATCGCCTTCTCGACGATCGGCAGCGTGATCACCGGGGTGGAGTAGATCCGGTCGGCGTAGTTGAACTGCCAGGTCTCGTACATCCACTCGTTGAGCGCGTGGACGACGGCGTGCGTCAGCTGCGGGTCGTCGCGCATCCGCTCCTCGAGCAGGCTCGCGAGCGTCGGGAACATCAGCGTCCGGTCGAGGCCCTGCTCGTCCATCAGCTCCAGCCGCGCGGCGGGCTCGCGGAACGCCGGGACCGCGCGCATCGGCCTGCCGACGATCTCGCGGTAGGACTTGCCCTCCGGGTTGCCGACCCGGAAGTAGTCCTCCTGGGCGCCCGGCCTCGCCACGACGTCGAACGTCGGGTTCGGGATGTACTCGCTGATCTGGCCGCGAATGGCGATCTTGGTACGGCCCTCGACCTCGACGTAGCGGATCGCGCCCTCGAACTCCTTCGGCAGGTACTTCGTGAAGGCGTCCTTGGTCTCGTACAGGTGGTTGTCCGCGTCGAAGACCGGGTACGGCGAACGCGAACTCACGGAGCTCATGGACATGAGATGCCTCCTTGCTGAGTGCGAGAATCCTATTCTCGCGCCGGCCCAGCCGCAACGCCCCGCCGGAACAGGACACAGCCGCGGGCCCGGCGCCGCGGCCATGGCCACCGCCGCGATCGCGGGCCGGTACTCTCGCTGAACGAGAACGTAGTACCGACGGCGGAGCTGGCACAGTGATCGATCTCGAAATCGAGGCGGGCCTCGCGGTCGTCACGATCAACCGTCCCGAGGCACGCAACGCCATCTCGCGGGACACCATGGACGAGCTGGAGAAGGTGCTCGACGCCGTCGACTCCGCCGGCGCGAACGCCCTGGCGATCACCGGAGCCGGCGAGCGGGCCTTCATCTCGGGCGGCGACCTCAAGGAGCTGGCCGCGATCCGCACCTTCGAGGGCGCGGTCGGCATGGCGCTGCGGATGCGCGGCCTGTGCGACCGGATCGCGGACTTCCCCGGCCCGACGATCGCGGCGGTCAACGGCCACGCCCTGGGCGGCGGCGCCGAGGTCGCGGTGGCCGCCGACATCCGGATCGCCGCCGAGGGCGTCCAGATCGGCTTCACCCAGGTGACGCTCGCGATCATGCCGGCCTGGGGCGGCTCGGAACGGCTCGCCGCGATGGTCGGCAAGGGCAGGGCGCTCCTGCTCGCCGGCGGCGGCCTGGTTGTCGACGCCACCGAGGCTGCCCGCCTGGGGCTCGTCGACCAGGTGCTCCCCCGGGCGGAGTTCGACGCCGGGTGGCGCGCGATCGCGCGGTCGCTGGCGCGCCAGCCGGCCGTCGAGATCAAGCGGATCATGTCGGGCGCGACCACCGCCCAGGAGGCCGCCGAGGCGTTCGGGCGCCTCTGGGCCGCGGACGAGCACTGGGCCGAGGCCGACAAGGTCTTCAGCCGCATGAAGAACAAGTAAGCCTTCCCAGCTCCCACAGCAGCCCAGTCCACGGCAGAGGGGCCGCACGCGGGGCGGCCCCTCTGCCGTGTCCGGCCGGGCCAGGTCAGGTGATGGCGCCGGCCTTCTTCAGTTCGATGCTCTTCTCCCCGTCGTGGCCGAGCTCAAGGAGGCGCCCCGCTCCCCGAGGATTGCGCCGCCCGACGGCACGAAGCCGTTCGTCGCGACCTCGAGGACGCGGACACCCTCCAGCGGCCGGGCGCCTACCTGGCCGGCACCGCCAAGGTCTTGCGCTCGAAGAACTCCTCCAGCCCGGCGACGCCCATCTCGCGGCCGATACCGGACTGCTTGTACCCGCCGAACGGCGAGTCGGGAGCGAACCAGATACCGCCGTTGACGCTCACGGTGCCGGTCCGGATTCGCCGGGCGATCGCGATCGCCCGGTCGTCGTCGGCGCCGAAGACCGAGCCGGACAGACCGAAGATCGAGTTGTTGGCGATCGCGACAGCCTCGTCGTCGTCCGCGTACTCGATGACGGTGAGGACGGGACCGAACACCTCGTCCTGAGCGATCTCGCTGTTCGGGTCGACGTCGGCCAGCACCGTCGGGGCGTAGAAGTAGCCGGGGCCATCGATGCTCTGGCCGCCGGCGACGAGCGTGGCGCCTGCCGCGACGGCCCGCTGGACCATGGCGTCGACCTTCTCCCGCTGCTCGGCGCTGATCAGCGGGCCGACGTAGGTCTCGGCCAGCTTCGGGTCGCCGACGACGACGTTCCCGATCGCGGCCTTGACCTTCTCGACGAACTCGTCCTTGCGCGAGCTGGGGACCAGCAGGCGCGAGGTCACGGCGCAGCCCTGCCCCGCGTGCGAGCAGATCGCCATCGTCGCGACGAGGGCCAGGAAGTCGGCGTCCGCATCGTCGACGGCGATGAGCGCGGACTTGCCGCCGAGCTCCAGGAAGACCTTCTTGACGGTCTTCGAGGCCACTTCCATGATCCGCCGGCCGACCGGCGTCGAGCCGGTGAAGGTGATCATGTCGACGCCGGGGTCGCTGGTGAGCACCTCGGCGACCTCGACCGACGGCGAGGTGATCACGTTGACCACGCCGGCCGGGATGTCGGTCTCGTTGGCGATGATCTCGCCGAGCGCGAGGGTGATCAGCGGGGTCTGCGGGGCGCCCTTGAGGATCACGGTGCAGCCTGCCGCGAGCGCGGGAGCGACCTTCGCGAGCGCGATCTGGGTCGGGTAGTTGTAGGGAATGATCGCGGAGACGACGCCCGCGGGCTCCTTCTCCACCCAGCGCCGGTTCTTGATCCCGTAGGACTCGACCTCCGGGAGCTCCTCGGTGAACGCGAAGCCCTCCAGCAGGTCCGTGTAGTACTTGACGATGTCGATCGGGACGTCCAGCGCCGGGCCGTACGTCATCTGGCGCGGGTGGCCGACCTCGGCGATCGTCAGCTCGCGCAGCTCCTCGCGGTGCTTGACCAGGCCGCCGTGGAACTGCCGGAGACACCGGATCCGGAACTCGACGTTCGTGGACCAGTCCGTGGTGTCGAACGCGCGCCGGGCCGCCGCGACGGCGGCCTTCGCCTGCTCGACCGTGGCGTCGGGAGCCTCCCCGAGCACCTCGCCGGTCGTGGGGTTGTACGACACGGTGGTCCGGGGCGCCTCGACCAGCTGCCCGTCGATCAGTAAGCCCTTCAAGGGAACCCCTCGCCCTCGTATGTGTTCACCTGTGCCGGCTGGCGGGGTGCGGGGCCTGCGTCGCCAGCATGCGGTGCGCTCGGCGCCGCCCCGCAGTGGAAGCTACATTCTCGCCAGACGGGAATCAAAATTTCAGAGCGGTCGTACTCTGCTGGACCGTACCCGCCGGGCGGCGGCGGTGTCCGTTTTGAGCGCCGCCGCCGGCCGCGGCCGAGGGTCCCCCGGCCGCGGGCGGCGGATCGTGGCCGGCGCCCGGCGGTGACAGGCCGTCAGACCGTGGCGGGCAGGGCGACCGGGACGTTCATCAGCTTGGCCAGGTTCTCGCCCATGACCTTGCGGACGAACGGCTCGGGCTGGCCCCTGAGGTCGTCAAGGTAGCTGACCGGGTTGGCCAGGCCCTCCGGGTGCGGGTAGTCGGAGCCGAACAGGACGTGCTCCTCACCGAGCAGCCCGGCCAGGCCGGCGATGTTCTCCTCCCAGAAAGGGCTGATGTAAATGTTGCGCCGCAGCCCCTCCAGCGGGTTCTCCAGGAAGTCCTGCGGCAGCTTCTTGTAGAGGTCCTGGAGGGTCTTGATCAGCGGCGCGAGCCACGAGGCGCCGTTCTCGACGGCAGCGATCTTGAGACGCGGGAAGCGCGTCACAGCACCGTGGATGACCAGCGACGCCACCGCGTCCTCGATCGGCCGCCACGAGTGCAGCATCCGGAACGCGTTCGGCTGGAACGGCAGGTGCTCGGTGGCGGAGCCCGCCCACTCACCGGTGAAACGGGAGTAGCCCGAGTCGGACGCGTGCAGGGCGACCAGGATGTCGGCCTCCTGGACCCGGGCCCAGAACGGGTCGAACTCCGGCAGGGCGAACGAGCGCGGGCCCTTGTAGCCGGGCACTGGCGCCGGGCGGATCAGGATCACCTTCGCGCCGCGCTCCAGCACCCAGTCCAGCTCCTTGACCGCCTCGCCGACGACCGGAAGGGTGATCACGGGTGCGGTGAAGATCCGGTCGAGGCCGTTGTAGTTGAACTGCCAGGTCTCGTACAGCCACTCGTTCAGGGCGTGGATGGCGGCGTGGGTCAGCTCCGGATCGTCGCGCATCCGCTCCTCGAGCAGGCTGGCGAGCGTCGGGAACAGCAGCGTGCGGTCGAGGCCCTGCTCCTCGTCCATCAGCTTCAGCCGGGCCGCCGGCTCCCGCCAGGCCGGGATGCTGGGCACCGGCTTGCCGAAGATCTCCCGGCGGGACTTCCCGTCCGGGTTGCCCTTGCGGTAGTACTCCTCCTGCGCGCCCGGGCGGGCCACCATGTTGAAGGTCGGGTTCGGGATGAAGTCGCTGATCGTCCCGCGCACCGCGATCTTCGTGCGGCCGTGCACATCGACGTAGTCGATCGCCTTCTTGTACCGCTCCGGCAGGTACTTCGTGAACGCGTCCGTCGTCTCGTAGAGATGGTTGTCCGCGTCGAACACCGGGATGACGGTGTCACCTGGGCCAGTTGCGGTCATCGTCGTGCCTCCTGCTGCTCTGGCCGCCGGCTTTCTGCTCTGGCTTGCCGCTCTTCAGCCAATTCATAATGCATCTTGGCCGGCTGGCGCTCAGGGGCCCGGCGAGTGGCGGGCGTCACTCGGGGCCGCGGCCCTCTCCCCACCGGCCGGGCTCTGCCGAGCGGTCCAGCCGAGCGGGTCCAGGCAGCCGGCACCGCGCGTCGGCGACCGCGCCGGTGATCGCCGTTTGGACCCCCAGCGGTCACAGACAAGCCCTGATCACGCCCACGCGCACGCGAGGTCCAGAACCGCGATCAACGGCCGGCAGCCGACGGCTCCGAAGGCGACGATCCTGGATGAGAGTGGCGCCGGGTCGACCGTCACCTGGCTGGCCGAAGATCGACGAGACACAGCTCGGGTCACCCTTCCCCGAACCGGACTCGCTGACGTCCAGAACCACTCGCTGGCCGGGGTCAGCGCGGGGAGAGGCCGCATCGCAGCTCCTTGCCGCTTCTGGGTGACGGCGCGCCGGGTCGCCGGCCGACCGCCCAGTGAGTCGTGCCACGGTTTCAACGTCGACGTCGAAACACGCTACTCGGGCATCGACCTGCCAACGAGGGCGATCACATAGGGCCGACGATGACCGCACGTACACTGGGCGTGGGTGACCCTGCTCACTGAGTCGTCCGCCGAAGAGTCACGCAGTGTAAGGGGCGGGCGAGCCCGCACCGCGCGAGACGTCACTCAGCGTCACCTCGATCTCCGGTGAACAGGAGCAGGCATTGGCGACGGTGGTGCCAGTCGACCGGGACAAGCCCAACGGGCCGCGCTCGCGCAAGGGCGCCGCGACCAGGGCCCGGCTGCTTGAGGCGGCGAAGGCGGTCTTCGAGGAGGGCGGCTTCCTGGAGGCGCGGATCTCGGACATCGCCGAGCGCGCGGGCCTCTCCCACGGCTCCTTCTACCACTACTTCGACTCGAAGGAGCAGATCTTCCGGGAGGTCGCCATGGCCCTCTCGGACCTGCTGCACGCGCCGCTGAGCACGGTCATCTTCGACCCGGCCTCGATCGCGTCCCCACAGGACCGGATCCGCGCCGGCAACCGTCGGTTCCTGGAGAGCTACCGGCAGGAAGCCCGGATCATTGGCGTCATCGAGCAGGTCTCCCGCTACGACACGCTCCTGAACACCGTCCGGTTCGAGCACCAACAGCGCGACCGGGAGCGCATCTCGGACTCGATCGCCCAGCTCCAGCGGCGCGGCCGGGTCGACCCGAGCCTCAACCCGACGATCGCGGCCTCCGCGCTTGGCGCGATGGTCACCAGGTTCGCCGAGATGTGGCTCGTCCAGGGCCTGTTCGACACCGACTTCGACGAGGGCGCCGAGCAGCTCACCCGGCTGTTCCTGAACGCCCTGCACCTGCGCGAGAAGCCCACCGGCCCGGATACCGATCAATAGGGCGAACGCTGCGCGCCCGCCTGTCGGGCGCCCCGGCCCACCCTGACCGGCGGGGGCCCGATCTTGACGATCAGCCCGCGCCGTGCTCGGCGAGATCCTGCGGGGCGCATGAAAGATCGAGGTCAGGAGGTCCGCTGGTCGGCGAAGAACTGTGCGTTCTGCACCTTGAACTCGGCGTTGAACTGATGTTCGCCGATCGTGGCGAGTGTCTCGGCGTTGACAGCGGTCTGCTGGCCGGGGGTAAGGCTGGTAGGCAGGCGGACTCCGCTGGTGAGACTGTCGGCGTTGTCCCCCGTGAGGCCCGCGGGCAGGGAGGCGAGTAGCCTGCCAGCGGAGTCGACTATCCCAGCCTGCTGGTAGGCGGCGACGACCGACTCCGCGGTCGCCTCGGTGACGCCTGGGACGCGCAGGTAACGTGCGGGGGTCACAGCTCGTTGGATGACCTCGTGCAGTTCCGTCGGAAGTCCGGCGTCGGCGATCGCGGCCAGGTCGGCCTTCTCCTTGGCGGGGTTGGTGACGGTGTCATTGACCCCGACCACCATGAAGGTCGGGACACGCAGCCCGCCGAGCCGGTCGACCGCCCTGGTGGGGCCGGCCATGTAAAGGGCTACCGCGCTGATCCGGACACCGGCCGAGCTCTCGGCCGCTGCCCATAGTGCGGTGAACGCGCTCCCGTTCGACATGCCAAGGCCGTATGTCGGCGTGTCGGCGTCGACGGCGGTGCTGTCGATGACGTGCCGGCGCAGCCGGTCCATCCGAGCCAGGTCGGGATTCGAGGTCATCGAGGGATCATCGACGTTCCAGCGCCGATCGCCGGAACGCTCGGTGCTCTCCGTGGCCACATAACCGAACCCTCGGCCGATCATCTCATTGAGAACGTCGGTGGTCTCCACCTTGATGGCGAAGTCGGCGCTGCCACCGGAGCCATGGAAGAGGTAGATGATTCCGGTGGGGTGCACCGGAATGTATGAGTAGGTCGTGAAACCCTCGAAGCTTCCCTCGCTCGGTGGCGCGACCGGAAGCACCGGCTGGGTTGACACCCCGACGGCCGGGTCGACGCTCGTCGCCACTGTGCCGGGCGTGCCGGCTGTGGACGCGGCCGTACTCCGCGAGGCGGCGGCTGCGCCCGTCCTACCGGCTGTACCCGCTGTCCGGCAACCCGCCAACAGCACAGCGGCGACTACCATTCCGATCAGCGCCTCGGTTGGCCATCGGGCTGCCCTCGTTCTTGGCGCGCCGGAGCCGCCCACCGGAGATGCGTTCATGATCGCCATGATGGCAGCGTTCACCAGCGGCGAGATCTGGGAATCGTCAGACTTCCGTAAGGCCGGATGGATCATCGCGGCCGCCGGTCCCCGGCCGCTCGTGCCACCCCCCGGCGCCTTCGCGGACGATGGTGGCACGGCCGTCACGCCCAGCAACCGCCCGGTATGCGGGACACAGAGCCGGAGTCAAGCCGTGCTCGTAACGCAACCCGGTGAACTTCCTACCGCCCGGACATCGATTCGAAAGTGGCCCACGATGCGAACGGTTCTGGTCGGTGCCTCCAGCGGGTCAGGGCGCGCCATCGGGAGCGGTCTCGGCCAGCGCGGCGCGCAGGTCGCGTTGCTGGCCCGGCGCAAGGATCGGCTGGTCGACGCGGCGAAGGAGGCCGGAGAGGGCTCGCTCGCTGTGGCCTGCGACGTCACCGACGAGGAGTCCGTCAAGGCGGCCGTCGAGGATGCGGCTGCCCAGCTCGGCGGGATCGACGCCCTCGTCTTCGTCGACGTCGAGGACCTGACGCACGTCGTGCACACCGTCATCACGAACGGCGCCGCGATCAAGCCGGTCGTCGTGGATGCCCGCCGCACCGTCCCACTGCCGCTGAACATCCCCGCGCAGACCTCCTGAGCACCCCTGCGCTCAGGACACGCCACGCGAAAACGGCCGCCAGGTTGAACCTGGCGGCCGTTTCTCGTCCTCTCGGCGGTTACCGCGACCCTGGCGACAGGTCAGGGAGCGGGAACCTCAATGACGGTGGCGCTGGCCATGCCGCCACCGGCGCACATGGCGGACAGCGCGATCCCGCCACCACGACGGCGCAGCTCGTGGGTCAGCGTGATGATCTGCCGGGCCCCGGTCATCGCGATCGGGTGGCCCAGGCTGCAGCCGCTACCCAGGAAGTTGACGATCGAGTCGTCGATGCCGAGCAGCTTGCAGGCGGCGGCCGGCACCGAGGCGAACGCCTCGTTGATCTCCCAGAGTGCGATGTCGCCGACGCTGAGCCCGGCGCGCTCGAGGGCTTTCGGGATCGCCTTGACCGGCGCGAGGCCGGTCTCGGCCGGCGGGACACCGGCCGACGCCCAGGACCTGATCACAGCGAGCGGCTCGAGGCCGTTCGCCTCGGCGAACGCGCGGGAGGTCAGCACGACCGCGCCCGCGCCGTCGTTCACGCCGGAGGCGTTGCCCGCCGTGATGCTGAAGCCCTCGATCTCCGGGTGCAGCACCTTCAGCCCCGCCAGCCGCTCCAGGCTCGTGTCGCGGCGGGGATGCTCGTCGGTGTCGAAGGAGAAGGTGGTGCCGTCCCGCCGGGTGACCTCGACCGGGACGATCTCCTCCTTGAAGGCGCCCGCGTCGATGCCGGCGATCGCGCGCTGGTGCGAGCGCAGCGCCCAGGCGTCCAGGTCCGCGCGGGACAGGCCCGCGGCCTTGGCCGCGTTCCAGCCGACAGTGATCGACATGTCGGTGTTCGGCGCCTCGGGCGTGTTCCGGTGGGTCGGCGAGTACCAGTCGACAAGGTCGTCGGTGCCGGGCTGGCGCCGCTGGGAGCGCGGCGCGGTGGACGAGGAGTTCGTACCGCCGGCGACGACGACCTTGTCCATCCCCGCGATGACCGACGCGGCGGCCGTCTGGATGGCGGCCATGCCGGAGGCACAGTGCCGGTTGTGGGCCACACCGGGAGCGTTGACCAGCCCGGCCTCGATCGCCGCGTACCGGGCGATGTCGCCGCCGCCGTAAAGGACCTCGCCGAGCACTACGTCGTCGACCAGCTCCGGGTCGATCCCGGCCCGCCGGACGGCCTCGCCGACCGCGAGCGTGGCCAGCTCGAAGGCGTCGACGTCCACCAGAGATCCCTTGCGCCCGGTACCCACCGGCGTCCGTGCGGTAGCGACAATCACCGCTTCATTCACGTCAGCTGCGCTCCTTCATGGTCCAGATGTAAAGGTCGAGCTCGCTCCGCTCGTCAGAGCCGGTGACTGCCTGCCGCGGCCGGTGCCATCGCGCGGATCATGCTGTCCTGCACGTACGACGCGACCAGCGCGCCGTCGGCCGCGAAGATGTCGCCCCTGCCGTAGCCGCGGCCGTGCCCGGTGTACGGGACCCGGGTCGACAGCAGCAGCCAGTCGCCGGCCGCCACCGGCTCGTGGAACGTGATCGTGTGCGACAGCACGCTGGTGGAGATGGTGCGGTGCGACAGCGCCTGGCCCACGCCCGGGTGCGGGCGCATCGCCGTTCCGATCGAGAAGCCGTCAGTCACGAAAGCGACGAGCGCCTGGCTGGTGCCGCGGTCGCCGGGGGCGCCCGGCCAGCGCGTCCAGACGTCGAGCTCGGCCGGGCCGACCGCGTCCGGGTCGTTGAGGTCGACGGCGTCGACGATCGACGCCTCCCAGTCGCCGGGCGCGCCAGGCCGCCCGTGGCCACCGTCGAGTGGCTCGCCCGGCTTCGGCGGCTCCAGGCCCGGGCGGCTGTCCACGTGCCGGATGAAGTCCGGCTCGTCCACCGAGAGCAGCACCGTCGACTGGCTGACCACCTTGCCGTTCTGGCTGATGGTGACCGTGCTGCTTGCCATCGTGCGGCCCGAGCTGAGCCGCTGGACGGCGATATCGAGCGGCAGGCCCGGCCGGCCGGCGCGGGCGAAGACGGTGTGCAGGGTCTTGACCGCCTTGCCGTCCTGGCCGGCGAGCCCCGCGGCGATCGACTGGGCGAGCAGCTGCCCGCCGTAGACGACCGGGCCCGGCGAGGGGACGTTGCCCGCGCGATAGCTGTCCTCGCCGACCGGCTCTAACGCGAGCGAGCCGATGACGGCGTCAACGTTGAACACGGCCGGCTACTTCGCCGAGAAGCGCAGCGCGCCGTCGAGCCGGATGTTCTCGCCGTTGAGGTACGGGTTGCGCGCGATCGACTCGACGAGCAGCGCGAACTCCTCCGGCCGCCCGAGCCGCTTCGGGAAGACGATGTCCTTGGTGAGCGCCGCCAGCATCTCCGGCCGCACGCTCTCCATCTTCGGGGTACCCATGGTGCCGGGGGCGATCGCGCAGACACGGACGCCGAGCACCGCGAGGTCGCGGGCCATCGGCAGCGTCATGCCAAGGATCGCGGCCTTGGCCGAGCCGTAGGCGATCTGGCCGGTCTGGCCCTCGAGGCCGGCGAGCGAGCCCACGTTGACGATCACGCCGCGCTGGCCATACTCGTCAGGCTCGTTGCCGGCGAAGGCGCCGGCCGCGACGAGGCGGCTGAAGTTGAAGGTGCCGATCGCGTTCATCGCCAGCGTGGTGACGAACACGTCCTTGTCGTGCGGGACATTGCCCCTGCCGACGGTACGCCCGCCGCCCGTGGCGCCGCCCGCGACGTTGACCAGCAGCGACACCGTGCCCAGCGCCTTGCCGGCGGCGATCGCGGCCGCCACGTCGTCGTCGTCGGTGGTGTCACCGGCGACCGCGGCCGCGACGCCCTCGTCGAACTCCTTGGCGACCGCCTCGGCGGCGTCGCCGAACTTGTCGACGACCACGACCTTCATGCCGACACCGATCAGGTGCCGCACTGTCGCCGCGCCAAGACCGCCGCCGCCGCCGGTCACGATCGCCACGCGTCCGTTCAGGTCCAACGTCCCCAACCCCCTCTGCTCGCTTGCCACCGCGCTAACACACCGACATTACTGACACCGACGTCGATGTTGGTACACTCACACCCTGCGGCGGCTGCCTGATGTGACGGCCGCCACGGAGGGAGCAGCCAGGTGGCGATCTTCTCAATGCGGTTCGACTTCCGCAATCCGCCGTTAGCCCAGACGAGTATGTCCGAACGCTACGGGGCCGCGCTGGACATGGCGGAGTGGGCCGACCGGCTGGGCTTCTACGCCTTCGGCCTCTCCGAGCACCACGGCTCCGACGACGGGTACCTACCCAGTCCGCTCACGATGGCCGCCGCCGTCGCCGCCCGGACCAAGACCGTCCGGATCACGATCGCGGCACTGATCACCCCGTTCCACGACCCGCTGCGCCTCGCCGAGGACACCGCGGTCATCGACCACATCTCCGCGGGCCGCCTCGACCTGGTCCTCGCGGCCGGCTACGTCCCCGCCGAGTTCGAGATGTTCGGCGTACCCGTCAAGGAACGGGCGAGGCGCGTCACCGAGGCCGTCCACACGCTGCGCGCGGCGTGGACCGGCGAGCCGTTCGAGTACCGCGGCCGCACCGTCCGGGTCACGCCGGCCGCCTACTCCCCCAAGGGCCCCGGCATCACCCTCGGTGGCAGCTCCGAGGCCGCCGGCCGGCGCGCCGCCCGCCTGGACATCGGCTTCACCCCGACCGACGGGGCCACCTGGGAGTTCTACCGCGACGAGACGATCAAGCTCGGACGGCCGGACCCCGGACCGCGGTTCGGCCGCACGGCGACCTTCATCCACGTGGCCCATGACGTCGACGCCGGCTGGGAGAAGATCGCGCCCTACGCGCTGCACGAGTCGAACGCCTACGGCGCCTGGCTCACCGCCGGGGGCAGCGGCACCGCGAGCGTCTTCCAGGCCGCCGAGTCGACCGAGGCGCTGCGCGAGACCGGCCAGTACCGGGTGCTGACGCCCGCCGAGCTCGTCAACGAGCTTCGTGAACAGGGACCATTCGCGCTGTGCAACCTCACTCCGATGATGGGCGGCATCCCGCCGGAGATCGCCTGGGAGAGCCTGCGCCTGGTCGAGAGCGAGGTCATTCCCGCGCTCGCGGCGGAACAGACGGCGCAGCCGGCGGGCAGGTAACGTTTGCCTGTCGCGGCCACTTGAGCCGCGTTCAAGAGGAATGTAGTTTTCCGCTTCGTACAGGCGTAGCGCCCGGGGCAGCGGAAGCGGTGTTCATGCCGTCCACCGCGTCCGCTGCTCCGCCCGCCGCGCGGGTGGCCCGAGGCATCGGGCCGTTCGCCGGTCACTCGGGAGTCCATCGCCCTCCCCCTCCGAAGGTCTCGGACCTCGACCGGGGCGGCTAGCGGCTGGTGGAATGCGAGGCGCCCGGCCGGGTGCGCCGTGGCGCCGGCGACCACCTGCCGCGGCCGGGGGCACCCCGCCCACCGGCATCGTTCGTTTCGACCCGAGGAATGAAGGTCACGACCGTGACGGAACTGTACTGGGACCCGTTCGACAAGACGATCGACATGGACCCGTACCCGGTGTGGCGCCAGATGCGCGACGAGGCACCGGTCTACCGCAACGAGAAGTTCGACTTTTACGCGCTGCCCCGGCACAAGGACGTCGACGACGCCCACCTGGACCCGGACACGTACAGCTCCGCACACGGAACGGTGCTGGAGATCATGGGTCCGGATCCCCTGGACACCGGTCTCATCATCTTCATGGACCCGCCGGCCCACACGATGATGCGCGTGCTCGTCTCGCGCGGCTTCACGCCGCGGCGGATCGCCGCGCTCGAAGAGCACATCCGCAAGCTGTCCGCCCAGATGCTCGACCCCCATATCGGTGGGTCCGGTTTCGACTACGTCCAGGACTTCGCCGCCCAGCTGCCGTCGAAGGTCATCTCCGAGCTGATCGGCGTCGACCCGGCGGACCGCGAGGAGGTGCGCGAGGCGATCGACGCGACCTTCCACCTGGACCCGGAGAAGGGGATGATCAACGACATCTCCTTCATGGCCCAGATCAAGCTGCACGAGTACTTCTCGGAGCAGATCGACGCCCGGCGCAAGAACCCGCGCGACGACGTGATGACCGCGCTCACCGAGGCCGAGATCGGCACCGGCGCCGACGCCCGGCGGCTCACCACCAAGGAGGCGGCGGACTTCACCAACCTGCTCGTCTCCGCCGGCACCGAGACCGTGGCCCGGCTGCTTGGCTGGGCCTGCTCGCTGTTCGCCCAGCACCCCGAGGCCCGCGCCGAGCTCGTCGCCGACCCGTCCCTGCTGCGCGGTGCCGTCGAGGAGACACTGCGCTACGAGGCGCCGTCGCCCGTGCAGGGCCGGTGGACCACCCGCGACGTCGAGCTGTACGGCGAGACCATCCCGGCGAACTCGAAGGTGCTGCTGCTGACCGCGTCGGCCGGCCGCGACGAGCGCAAGTACCCCGACGCCGACGTGTACGACATCCACCGCCGGTTCGACAGCCACGTGACGTTCGGGCACGGCCCGCACTTCTGCCTCGGCGCGTCGCTGGCCCGGATGGAGGGCCGGGTCGCCCTGGAGGAGACGCTCAGGCGCTTCCCCACGTGGGAGATCGACACCGAGAACATCGAGCGGCTGCACACCAGCACCGTCCGCGGCTTCGCGAAGCTGCCCGTCCTGCTGTAGCGCACGGCGAAGCGCGCGGTGCCCGGAACCCCGGGTGCCGCGCGCTTCGTGCTGTCTGGCGCGCCGTCGGCGGGCCGTCGCGGCCGCTCCCGGCCGAGCAGGGGAAGATGGTACCGGTCGCGGGCGTATCGACGACGACAGTCTCCCGGCGTTCGAAATCGTCCTTCCCGGCGTTCGAAATCGTCGACGCCGACCGGGCCCCGTCACCGCGGAGACCTACTTCTTCGCTCCAGCCTGCCGCCAGCCTGATTCAGTCCTCTGAAGTCAGGAGGGTGCGCGGGCACTGAGCCCGGCTGCCTCCGCGGCCTCGATCATGCGCTTGTCGTACGTGAGCAGATGGTCAAGATTCTTGCCCGCGAGCATGGCCGTGGCCAGGTGGATGGCATCCAGCGAACGAAGCACAGCGGGCGGCAGTGCCCGAGCGAGGCCGAGGACCGCTCCCGTGAGCGCTACGACGGGGACAACGCCTTCCCCGATCCGGATCCGGTCAGCACTTGGGACGACACGGGCGGCAGTCCCAGCGCCGCCAGCCGCTGTCAGCGCGCCTGCCACCTCGACCGTGCTGAGAGCGGACGTGACCAGGTCGTGGTCCGCATACGCCGCCAGGTGCTCCGCCAGAGCGTCCGCCTGAGGCTCCTAGACGGACAGGATGGCGACGCCGGCGGTGCCGGGGGCGCCGTAGAGCTGGCCGTAGCCGACGCGGGGGCTGCCGGGGACCTGACGGTCGCCGGCGGTGCCACGCAGCTGCTGGGTCAGCTCGTAGACCTGACGCAGGCCGGAGGCGCCGATCGGCTCGCCGTTGGCGATCAGGCCGCCGTCGGTGTTGACCGGGAGGCTGCCACCGATCTCGGTCGCGCCCTCGGCGTACAGACGCTCCTGCTCGCCGTCCTTGCACAGGCCGTTCTCGGCCAGGTGGATCACCTCGGCCCCGGCGTCGGTGTCCTGAAGCTGGGCGATGTCGACGTCCTCCGGTCCGAGGCCCGCCATCTCGTAGGCGGCCCGGGAGGCGTAGACGGTCGGGGCGTCGTCCCGCTCGATCGGCAGCCACGGGCTGTGCACCTCGAACGCGCCCAGCTTGCGGGTCCGTACGACCGAGGCCTTCAGGTAGATCGGCTTGCTCGTGTACGTGTGCGCGGCGCTGGCCTTGCACAGGATGACCGCCGCCGCGCCCTCGTCCGGCGAGCAGAACATGTACTGCGTCAGCGGGTCGTTGACCATCCGGGAATTGAGGATCTTCTCCTCGGTCATCGGGGTGCGCCGGAACGCGTACGGGCTGATCGAACCGTTGCGGTAGTTCTTCGCCGCGACCTTGGCCAGCGTCTCCGGGGTGATCCCGTGATCGTGCATGTACCGCTGGATCTTCATCGCGAAGAACTTCGGCGTCAGGAACAGGCCGGTCTCGCCGTACCAGGCCGGCAGGCCGTACTCCTCCGAGTAGGAGGCGAACGCGCCGGCCGGATGCTTGTCCATCCCGACCGCGATGCCGATCTCGTACTCGCCGAGGCGGATCGTGTTCGCCGCCTGGGTCAGCGCGCTGGCCGCGGTGGCGCAGCCGTTGTAGACGTCGGTGATCGGAATCCCGGTCAGGCCGAGGAAGTTGATGACCGCGTCGGGGTTGTCGACCTCGAAGCTGCCGGCGAAGCCGAACTGGATCTGCTTCCACTCCAGGCCAGCATCGCCCAGCGCGTTACGCACCGCCTGGGCGCCGAGCTGAATGGCGGTCTGGCCCGGGAAGCGGCCGAACGGGGTTCGGCCGACACCGATGATCGCAACGTCGTCCATGGCGGCCGCCTCAGTTCTTTCCGACGGGACGGAAGGCGTAGGTCAGCACCTCGGTGCCGTCGGCGTCGGTGGCGAACGGGACAACCGTCAGCTCCATCTCCTGGCCGATCTCCAACGGCTCGTCGACGCCGACAGTCAGCCGGGCCTCGATCCTGGCTTCCGGAAGCTCGACGTAGCCGACGCCGTAGCCCACGAACTCGTTCGCCGGCTCCGTGCCGAGGTACGGCGGGTTCTTCGGCTGGAAGTGCTGTCTGGTCCAGGTCCAGAGGGTGCCCCGGGTGGACAGCCGCGTCTCGGCGGTGTCCAACGAGCCACACTTCGGGCAGTTCGGGTACGCGGGGAACGCGACCAGGCCGCAGACCTGGCACTTCGATCCGATGAGCCGGGGCTCGTCCGACGGCCAGTCGAACAGGCCCTCCGCGACGACGCGCTGAGCCAAGGCTGCCCCTCCTCCGAATTTGACATCAGCGTCAGCATAGAGGGGCGGGTCGGACGCCACCACCTTTCGCGGGGCATGCTGCCGCCCGCCCGCCGGTCACGATCACCCGTCGAGACGTTGGCCCGGAACCGCTGCCGCGAGGGTCAGAGCAGTTCGAGGATGGTGGCGTTGGCCTGGCCGCCGCCCTCGCACATCGCCTGCAGGCCGTAACGGATGCCGTTGTCACGCATGTGGTTGACGAGCGTCGTCATGATCCGCGCGCCGGAGCCGCCGAGCGGGTGGCCGAGCGCGATCGCGCCGCCGAGCGGGTTGAGCGCCTTCGCGTCCGCGCCGATGTCGGCGAGCCAGGCCAGCGGCACCGGGGCGAACGCCTCGTTGACCTCGAACGCGCCGATGTCGTCGAGCTTGAGCCCGGAGCGGGCGAGCACCTTCTGGGTCGCCGGGATCGGCGCGGTCAGCATCATCACCGGGTCGGAGCCGGCGAGGACCGCGGTGTGAATCCGGGCGAGCGGGGTGAGACCCAGCTCGGCGGCCTTCTCGCTGGTGGTGATCAGCAGGGCGGCCGAGCCGTCCGAGATCTGCGAGGAGTTGGCGGCGGTGATCACGCCACCGTCCTCGGCCTTCCTGAACACCGTCTTCAGGTTGGCCAGGCCCTCGACCGTGCCGCCGCGGCGGATGCCCTCGTCCCTGGTGATGACCGTGCCGTCAGCCAGGGTGACACCGGCGATCTGCGCGTCGAACCGGCCGTCGTCCTGGGCCGCCGCGGCCTTCTCGTGCGAGCCGAGCGCGAACTCGTCGCATTGCGTGCGGGAGAAGCCCCACTTCGCGGCGATCATCTCCGCGCCGATGCCCTGGTCCGGGAACACGTTGTGGTAACGCGCGAGGTACCGGTCGCCAAACGGGATCTTGCCCATCAGCGACGTGCCCATCGGCACCCGGGACATCGACTCGACACCACCGGCGATGACGACGTCGTACTGGCCGGCGACCACGCCTGCGGCGGCGAAGTGAACCGCCTGCTGCGAGGAGCCGCACTGCCGGTCGACGGTCACGCCCGTCACGGACTCCGGGAAACCGGCGCCGAGCGCCGCGTTCCGCGCGATGTCGAAGGTCTGCTCGCCGACCTGGCCGACGCAGCCCCAGATGACGTCCTCCACCAGCGCCGGGTCGACGCCCGCCCGCGCCACCAGGGTCTCCAGGACGTGCGACGACAGGTCCATCGGATGCACCCCCGACAACCCGCCGTTGCGCTTACCGACCGGCGTCCGAACCGCCTCGACGATCACCGCGTCACGCATGTCGACGTCCCCTCAGAAGGCAGCATTACTGAGTATGCATTCACTCGCGCCGCCGGAACAACTGACGGCTAGTGTTACAACGTGTCTGACTCTCTCGCAATGCCAGCCACGCAGCCCGCCGGCGGCGAGCAGAACCCCTCGCCCGCCGGACCGCCCACCGCGACGCCGGGGACGACCCGCGTCGGCTGGATCGGTACGGGCGTCATGGGTGCCGCGATGGCCGGCCACCTGCTGAGCGCCGGCTACCCGTTGACGGTCGCCACCCGGACGAGAGACCGGGCCAAGCAGCTGCTCGACGCGGGTGCGAGCTGGGCGGACACCCCCGCCGAGCTCGCCGCCGACGCCGACATCGTCTTCTCGATGGTCGGGTTCCCCGCGGACGTGCGCGAGGTGCTGCTCGGCCCGGACGGCGCGCTGGCGACGGCCCGCCCCGCCACCGTGCTGGTCGACATGACGACGAGCGAGCCGGCGCTGGCCGTCGAGATCGCCACCGCGGCGGCCGAACGCGGCGTGCTGGCGCTCGACGCCCCGGTCTCCGGCGGCGACGTCGGCGCCCGCGACGGCACCCTATCGATCATGGTGGGCGGCGCCCCCGAGGCGCTCGAGGCCGTGCGCCCCTGCCTGGAGGCGATGGGCCGGGCAATCGTGCGCCAGGGCGGTCCGGGCGCTGGCCAGCACACCAAGATGGTCAACCAGATCCTGATCGCCTCCACCATGGTCTCGATCAGTGAGGCGCTGCTCTACGCCTACCGCAACGGCCTGGACGTGGAGCAGGTGCTCGCCTCGGTGAGCGGCGGGGCCGCCGGCAGCTGGTCGCTGACCAACCTCGCGCCGCGGGTGATCGCGGGCAACTTCGCCCCCGGCTTCTACGTCGACCACATGGTCAAGGACCTGGGCATCGCCCTGGCCGAGGCGCGCCGTGCCCGTCTCGCCCTGCCGGGACTGGCACTCGCGCACCAGCTGTACGTCGCGCTGCAGGCCCAGGATCGTGGCCGGGACGGCACCCAGGCGCTCGTCCACGCGTTGGCCTCGCTGTCGGGCCAGCCGTTCCCGCCCGCGCCGGTCCCGCGGGCGCCGTTCCCGGCCTAGCCGCCGCCTCGGGCTTCGCCTGGCTGGCCTCTTGCGCCGCGCAGGCGGTCCCGCCGCTGACCACGGTCAGGCGCGGCTGGGCCCGCCGGAACGGCTCGCCGAGATCCCAGGGATCAGCCTGGAGTCCGCGCGCACGCTCATTGATCGCCGTTTCGGCTCTCGGATGGTCGCAGCCGGGCTCGTTTCGTAGCCACCATAGGGCCAAGGCAGCGATCAGTGCCCCAGCCGGCTCCCGGCCACCGGCCACCGGCCACCGGCCACCGGCCACCGGCGACGATCACGCTCACCGCTTCTGATCCAGGCTGAGGCCGGATTCTGGTGGCACGGGTGTGAGCTGGGGCGTTAACCTCACCAGGCTTGATTTCCAATCCAGTCCGGCGTTTCGGCTGGCTCTGGCCGTCAGCGCGCGGATACGTCAGGGGTGCGGATGATGATGAACCGCTGGCGGCTTCCGATGTTGGTCTCCGGCGCGATCGTCGCGTTGCTGGCCCTGTGTTCCTGCGGCGGCGGCACGCCGGACCGGCCGGCGGCGCGGGCGGCAGCGGGTGCCGCGCCGGCCACCGCGGGCACCGGCGCCACCGTCGCCGCCCGGTCGACGACGGTCGCGTCGTTCGACGGCACCAAGATCGTGACGCACTTCTTCCCCGCCAAGGGCCTGCGAGCGGGCGGACGAGCGCCCACCGTGCTGGACGGCCCCGGCTGGGGACAGCCCGGCGAGACCGACCCGACGGCCGCCCTCGGCAGCATCGCCCCGCTGGTCGCCGCCGGCTACAACGTCGTCACCTGGGACCCACGCGGCTTCGGCCGGTCCGGCGGCACCGCGCACACCGACTACGCGCCGTTCGAGGGCCGCGACGTGACGGCGCTGATCAGCTGGCTCGCCCGGCAGCCAGAGGCGCAGCTCGACGCGACCGGCGATCCCCGCGTCGGCATGGTCGGCGGAAGCTACGGCGGTGGCATCCAGTTCATCACCGCGGCCTCGGACCAGCGGGTCGACGTCATCGTCCCCGCGATCGCCTGGCATTCCCTGACCGAGAGCCTCTACCCGGGCACCGTCAACAAGGCCGGGTGGGACGGCCTGCTCTGCCAGATCGGCCGGAGCGGCAAGAACCGCCTCGATCCCCATGTGCTCGACTCCTGCCAGGCGAGCCGCACGGACACCCCACTGTCGGCGGGCACGCTGGCCTGGTTCGAGGACCACGGGCCGGACCTGCTGCTGGCGAAGATCCATGTGCCGACGCTGATCCTTCAGGGCACCGTGGACACGCTCTTCCCCCTCGCACAGGGAGTCGAGAACTACCAGGCGCTGCGCGGCAGGGTTCCGGTGAAGATGGCCTGGTTCTGCGGCGGTCACGGGGAGTGCCTGACGAACCCCGGCCCAGCCGACCACACCGAGCAGCTCACGATCAGCTGGCTCGACCGGTACCTGCGGCAACGGACCGGCACGGCGACCGGTCCCGGGTTCGAGTACGTCGACGACACCGGCACCTGGTTCGGCGCCGACACGTTCCCGCCCGCGAGCGCCGGTTCCCTCACGGCGACCGGCCAGGGCACCCTCACCCTTGACCCGGCAGCTACGACCGGCTCAGCGACCGCCGCGGCCCCGGCCGCCGCCGGAGCGGCCGTGGAGACCGCCGTCCCGGCGCCCGCGGCCGCCGGCGAGATCCTCGGCGCACCGAAGCTCACGGTCACCTACCAGGGCACCGCGGACCGGGCCGCGACGGCCGCGTACGCGCAGCTCGTCGATGCCGACCGGCACCTCGTCGTCGGCAACCAGGCCACCCCCGTCAAGCTCAGTCTGGACGGGCGGCAGCACAGCGTCACCGTCAACCTGGCCGATGTCGCCTGGCACGTGACCCCGGGCAGCCACCTCGTCCTGCAGGTGGTGGCTGGATCGGCCCTGTTCGCGCCCCAGGGCGCTCACGGCACCGCGTCGCTCTCGGTGTCGGTGTCCGTCCCGCTGGCCAGGGCTGGCGCGCCGATCCCCGCGTCCTGACCGGCCGGGGGCTCAGCGGACGACGTCGAAGACCTGCTTCTGGACGCCGTTGGCGTAGGCCTCGAACTCGACGAGCTTCAGCATGGACTTGTCCTTGTCGGCGTCGCTGAACAGCCGCTTCCCGGCGCCGAGGAGCACGGGGAAGACCAGCAGGTGGTAGCGGTCGACCAGCCCGGCGTCGGCGAGGCTCTTCCCCAGGGTTGCGCTGCCGTGGACGGCGATCGGGGACGACCTGCTCGCCGGCGATCCCCAGCACGCCGTGGGGCAGATACCAGCCCCGCGGGTCCTCGCCGCTGAGCTTGGCTCGGCAAGGACTGTGACCTGCACGGTCTCGGCTACGGCGACAGGACTGTCGCCGTAGCCGAGACGTTCGTGATCGGCGTCCTCGTCGCCTGCCTCGCCTGGACCGAAACCGATGTCCAGCGCCAGCCAGCAGCCGAGGACGTGGCCCCGCCGGCGGGCATCGCACCGGTGTCCGTGCCGGCTGGTACGGCGAGCCATACCGCAGCCGGGTGGTGGTCGAGGCGGAACCGTCTGGCTGGTGACCGGGCCGCAGCGGATTACTTGGGCCGGTGTTGCCGCCCCTGGTTCATCCGCTCCAATAATGGCAGGCGCCCAGAGGGACTGAACCTTTTCCAGCGTCAGTCTTCTTCGGGCAGGGCCCGACGACATGAGGCGCCCTCCTGAGAGGTAATATGCTCACTGGAGGCCGCTACGGAATTGCGGCCGTGCGGTGTCGGGAACCGCGCGCCGCCGCTCCTGTAGCTGTGCATAGCCGACGAAACCGAACAGGATCGCGAGCAGGAACATCGACGAGCCAAGCGTGCCCAGCTGCAGGCCGCCCCTGTCCGCTGGCTTGGTCAGGAAATCCCCCGCCGTGGCACCAAGCGGACGGGTAAGCACGAACGCCACCCAGAACAACATCACTTCTGACACTACGGGAACATGTCTCAACGCAAGAAGGAGACCGAGGATGCCGACGATGAACAGCGCGCCGCCGGCATAGCCAAGCCCCGAGGTGTCGGACAGAAAATCGCCCGACGAGGTCCCGAGCGTGTTCGATACGAGAATGGCGGACCAGAAGAGCGCCTCGCCCTTCAGAGTGACGATGTCGCGGATCGCGAGGGTGAGACCGGTCACCTTCCAGGTGATGAAGATGGCCGCCAGCAGCGACATGAGGACCACAGCCCCGGTAGGGTATCCCAGACCAAGCCCCTGTGGGCCCCAGCCCAGCGAGCCGGCTCCGCCAGACAGGTACTTCGCGCTGGCGTCACGATTCATGAAATCGGAGATCGTGGTCCCGGCCAGGCTGGTCATAAGAATGACAGTCCAGTAGAAGAACGGGCGGTAATGCCTGGCACGCAGCTGGAGGGCCAGGGTGACGAGGAAGACCGAGAAGAAGACGACCGTTGTCAGAAGATAGCCGATCCTGAAGGTCTGTGCGAAAAGATCGCCTGCGGTCTCACCGAGAGTGGTTGCGGCGATCTTTGTGATCCAGAACGCCAGCGTGATCTCCGGGAGCTTCTTCGCGGTCTCGCTGCCGCCGTCCGCGGCCTCCAGTTCGGTAAGGACGTGGGAGATTGCCACCTTTCACCCCTGCCCGAACGATGCGAAGAACAGGGCCGGCTGCGGCCTCGTCTTCCGTTAGCCGAATGGGAGTGTCGTTACCTGCGCGACGAGCACGCTAACGGCAGCCGGCTGCACGCGCGATTTCACCCGGGGACGATCAGACGTAGGGATCCTTTCGCGACAAACGCGCTTCTGCCCGAATACTCGGAGGCTGTTTTGCCGCCTGTGGTGGAGAGTTCGCGGTCATCTCGCTCGGCGGCGGGCAGGGTCGGCGTCCGGCCGCGTTTCGTCGTCGGCCCGCGTGTCGGTCGCGCCAGAACGTCCAGACGCGCGGGCCGCGATCCGCTCATGGGACCAGCGCGAGACCCAGCTCGACCGGGCGTTCCCGAGCCGGCCAGCGGCATCGAGCGAACTCGGACAGTAGCGGAGGGAGCGGACGCCACGCCTTCTCCTTGCCTCTGGAGCTGAGGTTTACCTAAGCTCCACCCAGGCCGATGGGCGAACAGCGAGGCGCCGGAGCTGGCCGGCCTGCGACTCGCGGCCTCCCGGCTCGGGTCCGCGCCGCTGGTCGCGTGCTGGCTGCTGATCGTCGCGATCCTCGTCCTGCCGATCGTGCTGGCACCCGCCATCTGGTCGGCCCGTGGCGCACTCCTCACCACCATCTGTGGCGCGGGCGTCCGCGACAGCGACGGATCGCCGCCGCGCGGATGGCTGTTCGACACGCTGGCCCGATCCCGCAGCGGAGGTCAGGTCGGATGCAGGGCGAGGCGACCGGTGGAGTCGAGGTCGAAGCAGGCGCCATAGGGACGGCTGATGCGGTCGAGGGTGTCGGCGAGCCAGGTCGCATCCTCGGCGTCGGCATGTTCGAGCCGGAGCCGACGAGCGCGCAGCGGCATCAGCCGGGCGTCGACGAGCGCGCCGGTACCGGCGTCCACGCGGACGACGAACAGCAGGCGCAGGTCGTCGCGGAACCGCTCGTAACCGGTGATCCCCTCGTAGTCGTCGACGAAGTCGCCGCAGCCATAGAGCACGAGCCGGTCCTGGTAGATCTCCACCGGGCGCGGATGGTGCGACGAATGGCCGTGCACGACGTCGACACCACCGTCGACCAGACCGTGCGCGAGACGGACCTGGTCGTCGTCGATGCCATAGCCCCAGTTCGAGCCCCAGTGGATCGAGACGATCACGATATCTCCCGGCCGGTGCGCCGGCGCGATCCGGCCGAGGACCTCGTCGACGGTCCGGTCGACGTCAACGCGCCAGGGTGGCGGAAGCAGCGCGACGCCGGCCCGCGCCGCCGTCGCCGCCCAGCCCGGCGGTACACCGCTCGTCGCGGCGGCGCACGCCAGCACGAGCACCCGCCGGGCCTTGGGACCAGCCCGCTGACTGGCCTCGCGCGGGACGGGCGCGCTGCCCCGCTTCGCGCCGAGGCCGTCACTGACGGCGGCGTCACCGTCCTCGTTCGGGACGACGGGGACCACCGCCGGCCGCCAGGCCTCATCGGCGTCCCGCCCGGCGCCAGGTGCCGCTATCCCCGCGGCGGTGAGCGCGTCCCTGGTATCGATGAGCCCTCGGCGGCCGAAGTCGAGGACGTGGTTGTTGGCGAGCGCGCACACGTCCAGGCGGGCGGCGGTCAGACATCCGATGTTCTGCGGGCTCATCCGGTAGTGGACCGCCTTGTCCGGAGCGAACTCGCCGCCGCTGGTGACGGCCGTCTCCAGATTCACCACGCGCGGGCCGTCCGCCTCGACCAGTGACGCCAGCGCGTCTCCCCACGGCCAGCGGTCGTCGACCGGCTGGGGGATCGGGCCGTGGGCGTGCTCGGTCGACGTCACGTAGTCGCGCGCATCGCGGACCTGATCCTCCTCGAGACGCGGGTCGCCGGGGTGCGCCAGGATCTGGTCCACGCCGCGCCCGAGCATCACGTCCCCGCAGAGGCAGACCGTCACCGTACTTTCCGCAATCGACTGATTACCCATAGATGCAGACTACGCGTGCCTGGCCTCGATCTCGGAGCGACCGGACCTCGTCCGACACCGCCCCTGTAGGCCGGGGTGCCGATCGCGCCCTCGGCCAGGTCCCCGCCGCGGGGCAGCCGCTCCAGCGTGGTCGCCGCCGGTGGGGCGCGAGCCTGCCTCACGTTGCGCCGGATTTCGGGTCAGGAGCGGGGCCGATCACGGGCTCAGGCCGGCTCCTGGCACCCCCACAGCATCAGCGATGCGACCACGCTCGAACGCGAACAGCGACCCGCCTGCGGACTTGCGGGGTCGATCGCAGGCCCGAGGAGATGGCTGGTTGAATGATCCGTTGCAGGTGAGGTGGCGACGCGGCTGGACCGGTCGACGCCGCCAACCCGGAGCGGGCAGGGCGAGGGCCAGGCGCGGGCGGGTGGATGACCTGCAGAACGGGGGGTGTCGTGCGCGCCCGGATCCTTGTTGGTGTGGCGATTCTGAGCTGGAGCAGCTTTCAGCTCATCCGGGTGTTCGCTGCCGAGCCAGCCCTCGCTGACAATCTCGACGCAATCATCCGCCAATGGTGGCCGCTGGCGATCGTAGTCCTCGGCCTCGCCGGGCTCCTGAGGCTGGTCGACGCGAGGCAGTCGCTCCGCGGCCCTTTGGTGCTTGTCGTCGCCGGGGTAGCGCTGCTCCTGATCACCGCCAATCCGTTCCAGGACACCTGGTCGCGGGCGGGACTTCCGCTCGCTCTACTCCCCGTAGGTTGGTTTCTGGTCACCCCACGCGCACATGCGCCGGCCAGTGGTGACCGAGCCAATTGGCCCCGCGAGGTCTGCGTCGCGGACTCTCGGTATGTCGTAAGTGGTGCGACCGGTCTTGTCCAAGCGACAATCTATGTCGCGGCTGGTGGCCTCGTGCTGGATCTGCGACAGGCTGTCCCGGTCCGGAGGCAAAGCGAGCCCTGGACGCGGTCTTTGCCGGGCCACGGGGCGCGGCTTGAACTGACGGCAGTTCTCGGGGGAGTTGACATCATCGTTCCGGCGACCTGGTCGGTCGTGCTCGATCAGCGCGACTGGGCTGGACGGTGTCGCAACCGGGTTCCGGAGGTACAGGAAGAACGGCTGACCGGACGGCTCGAAATTGCGGCCCTCGTAATTCTGGGTGGAGTTGAGATAACTCGACTTTCGCGTTCTTCTTGATCGGGAATGTTGGTTTGTCTTCGCGTGATGAGGTTTCTGTTCGATCGTGGTGAGCTGTTTGTGTGGTGCGGGTGTTTGGGGTGGTTTGTCGCCTCGGGTCGGTGCCTGTTTTGGGCTGTTCCGGGGGCTGTGGGCCGGTCAGGGGCCGGTCTGGGTGGCTGGTGGGGCGGGTTCAGGCCGCGAGGCCGTGCTCGGTGGTGTCCCAGGCCAGGTGGAGGGTGTGGATTTCCGCGGCGGTGGGCGTGACGGGGTCAGCTGGGCGAAAACGCGCGGTGATCAGGACGCGGCGTAGCTTGCCGAGGGCGTCGGCGGTCGAGACGGTCGTCTTGGTCGTGTACCAGGGTGCGCGGGCGGTGGCGTCGGCGACGTCGGAGTCGTGGTGGCCGGCGGTGAGGTACCAGGTCAGGGTGAGGGTCTGGGCGAGCAGGGCGAACGGGACCGCGTGCCGCACGGCCTGCGCGGTGCGGGTGTGGGTCTGTCCGACGCCGAAGAGCTGCTTGGCGTCGGCGATCGCGACCTCGACCGCCCAGCGGGCGGCGTACCGCTCGGCGATCGTGGCGGGGCGGCTGAACAGGTCCGTGCTGATCAGGGCGAGCAGCGGGCGGCCGGGTTCGCGGACGAGCACGAGCTGGACGAGGCGGGGGCCGAACACCGAGTACCACAGGCAGACGGTCACCGCGACGTCGACGGTGTGGACGCGGCCGTAGCGGGTGACGGTGGTCGGGCGGAAGTCGGCGGTGGCGGCGAGCTGGGTGATCGTGGCGAGCCGGTCGCCCTTGACGCGGGGGCGGCCTCGGCGGCCGGTGCGCGGCGGGGCCGGCGCGAACAGGGCGGCGTCGGCACGCGGTCGAGTCGTCCAGGTCACGTTGCGTGGCAGGGACTTCAGCTCGCCGCCGGCGTAGGCGGAGTCCGCCACGACGTGGACCTGGCGGTCCGGGAACAGGCGGGCGAGCCGGGCCGCGGCGCGGGCGGCGAGCCACAGCCGGGAGCCGGACATGGTGCCCTTGACAACCAGGCACGCGTAGACCGGCAGGCAGATCGGCCGCGCGAAGACCGTGCCGCGCAGGACGACACCGACGATGACCCAGTTGTTGCCGAAGCCGACCGGCGTCTCGCCCTTCGCGGCGCCGTCGTGGAACCAGCCCGCGGCGAAGACCTTCCGCCCGGCGCGGTGGAAAAGGGTGTCATCGACGACGACGGTTATCGGCCCGGGGCCGGTGAGCAGACCGACGACGAGACGGGCCAGCGTGTCGCCGACCTCGTCGAGCGTCCAGGCGGCCTTCGCGAAGAAGTAGTGGGCCCGGTGGTGCGGGGTGTCCCGATGGCGGCCGGCGCCGACGAGCATCCCGACGACGGTGCGCCGCCCGGGCGCGGCGACCAGCCCGGTCGCCAGCATCCGGAACGCGGCGAAGCTCGGCGCGGTGAAACACGGCCGGAAGTACTCCAGCAGGACGGCGAACGACGGCGGTATCGTGACGTGCGGGAGCATCGGCGACCCACTCTTCGGAGTGTTGGTGTGGAAACGCCGATGCTCCCGCCACCAGCCCCGTGAGCTGGACCTTCCCCTCATCAACACTCCGCGTGAAGCCACGCGCGGAAACAGCCGGCGAACATGCCCACACTGAACCAGTCAAATCATCAACCTCCTTGACGACCCACAAAACCGATCATGAAAAGTGCGAAACTCGAGAGATAAGGACGGCTCCGTGAACATACAGTTCAGCCGCCGGATGCGCCACCCCCGGTGACTGTCGATGGCTGGACCGTATATTCGACTGATACTCGGCGGCATCAAACGGTCGTAGCGACGCCCCGATAGGATGATCGCGATGGTGTCGAGGGGCTGGATGGTGGATGGGCGTACGGGAGCGGTTGACGGTGGAGGACCGCGAGGTCATCTCGCGGGAGTTGAGTCAGGAGCGTTCGGCTCGGTATATCGCCGCTGTGCTCGGTCGTCATCATTCGGGGATCTCCCGGGAGATCGAGCGTAACGGCGGTGCCGCGGCGTATCGGGCGGTGGATGCGCAGGCACGGTGTGATCTGATGTGCGCCCGCCCGAAGGAACGGAAACTCGTCGCGTCGAAGGAGCTGCACGACGCGGTGAACACCGGCCTGGTCGAGAAGTGGTCGCCGAAGCAGATCAGCGAGAGACTGCGCACGGACTTTCCCGACGACGAGAGCATGCGCGTGAGCCACGAAACAATCTACGAGTGCCTCTACCTCCAGGCGCGCGGCGAGCTGCGGACGGAACTGAAGATCGCGCTGCGTAAGGGCCGGGCCAGGCGGGTCAACCGGTCGCGCAGCACCCTGACCAGGGGCGGGATCGTCGGCATGGTCAACATCAGCGAGCGGCCGAAGGAGGCCGAGGACCGCGCCGTCCCCGGTTTCTGGGAGGGCGACCTGATCATCGGGAAGGGCAACAAGTCGCAGATCGCCACGCTGGTCGAGCGCACGACCCGGCTCGTGATGTTGGTGCGAATACCGTACGACCGTAACGCCGACAAGGTCGCCTACCTGCTGGGCAAGAAGATGGAGACCCTGCCCGAGTTCATGCGGAACTCGGTGACCTGGGACCAGGGAAAGGAGATGGCCCGGCACGCCGATTTCACCGTCCGCACCGGTATTCCCGTGTATTTCTGCGACCCGCACTCACCGTGGCAGCGCGGCTCGAACGAGAACACCAACGGGTTGCTGCGCCAGTACTTCCCGAAGGGCACCGACCTGTCCTTGCACACGCAGGAAGAACTTGATATGGTGGCCACGCAGCTGAATGGGCGGCCACGGCAGACGCTCAAATGGGCGACGCCGCTCGAGGTCTTTACCGAGCTGCTGGAAAGTCATGTGTCGCCATGACCGCTTGATTCCGCCCTCCCAGCCCGGGGGAGCCCAGATCGTTGATTAGCATGTGAAGGTCGCGTGCCTGATTCGTGTTGGCAGGTCGTCTGATCCCCATCTCGTCAAAGAGTCGCAAGTGATATACGTCGAACGCGGCGATGACTGAGATTCCATAGTTGGCCGCCGCTATTAGGCACGCGCGATAGGCGAGGTACGAGAACAGTAGTAGTGCTGCGGGCAGGAGGAGCCACCACGAATGAGGCGCAAGAAGGATGCTGCTTGCCAAGGCTGTGCCTAGTGAGAGTACGCAGAAACGCACCGAAGCGTCGAGTTGGTTCCGCATCTCGAGCAGAACTTCCACGGCGTGGGCCGGCAGTGCGTAGTAAAGCCTGGGAAACGCTTGTATTGCCTCCATTCCGTACGCACTTCCTGCCTGGCTTTCCATCGCCCGCAGAGAATTACCCAACGCCGTTGGCAGGAGCCGGTTCTCGTCGGCCGGAAATTTAGTGAGAGCCGCCTCGGCCGCTTCGATCGCCCGGGCAGCGGCCGGCTGATGTGCTGTGCCGTTGTTTTGGATCTGTTCTGTATGCTGAAGACCACGAAGCCTTCGTCGTTGGAGCCAGGTGGCATCAGCTGCCAGCCAGGGCCGCGGCAAGATAACAGTCCGGAATGATCAAACTACACTTCCAGTCTGGTCGGGCCTGGAGAAGTGCTTAGAGTTGATCAGGAAACCCAGCAACCACAGGCGGTTCACGTCGCTGCCGGTCTATCCGTGCCGGCCGAATCCGACTACCTTGAGTAGTCATGCGCTGCCGAGAGCGATCTCGCCGCAGCCCTGGCTGCCAGCCGATCGAGTACCGGGAGATGTGGCCAGTAGCCCTCAAGTGCTCGTATTAGTGCGAGCTCGAAGGGCTGAAAGGCTACAGAAAGGGCGGCGACTGCAATAGTGATCGCGACGACGCCACCGGCGCCAACGGCGTCGATTGTGCTTTTGAGGCGGCTTACCGAAGGGCTGTGTTGTGGTGCGCCTGCCACGATGAGAGCCGCTATCAGCATGGTGAACGCGGTCGCTGGCAGGATATTTACGAGCTGTAGGCGACGGGATGGGCCATTTTCGGAAACACCGAAGGTCTCCGCTGGAATGGTCAAATGGATCCCCCGGGATGAATTGGGCACTGAATTTCAATGAGGTCGGTGCCGAGGATTTGTGTGGCTGTCAGGACGGCCCTGCGGCTGTGATGCCTGTCGTCTCCCTCCCGGCATCGGATTTGCACGGATTCACCGGGCCGTGGCCTCATCATCGGAGGATGGTCACTATCGACCGGGCAAGGAACTGTTCCGCTGCTCTTCCGCCGCAGGAAGCCGCAGGTGCGGCAGAGGAGCAGGCGGCCCGGGCCGCGCCCGGGGAGTTGATTGGTCGACAGCTGCGGGCTCAGAACGATGAGAAGCCAGAGAGCTGCCTGCAGCCTTTGACACCTGAGATGAGTCGTTACCCCTCGTGGACTACGGCCGCTGCCCAACCCGCGTCGCATCAACCCCCCTGTGGTACTCCGCGTGAGTAGTGCAGCACCTCGGATACGCGAGGTCAACGGTGGGTAGTAGCGCGCGATTGATGGTCCGGCTGCGTCAGCCTGCCGCGCGGTCGCTGCTGGATGACGGTGACCCGGCGGCCTGGTCGTCGAGGTCGGCGGCGGTGAGGGGGCCGGTGTCCCAGGCGATCACGCTGGGTCGCGCCCCATCTGGCTGAGGTCTGCCCCCAGAAGCGCTGTCCGGGCGGGGCGGTGGCACCGCCCGCCCGGACAACGCCGGTTCGGTGGAGACTTTCGGGGTGGGCGTCGCCCGGGAGCCGGTGGTTGCTTCGGTCAGCCGGCTGGCGACTGGTGGGTCGCGAGGGTGGCCATCGCTGATCGTGGGTCAGCGGGCCGGGCGGGGCTCAGGCCGGGGAGTCCGCGGTGCAGCACAGCGAGGGCGCAGCCCACGAAGCCGGCCAGCAGCACGGCGCTCGCGATGATCCCCAGGACGTCGGAGTCGCCGCCGATGATGTTGAGCGGCTGGTAGGCGATCATCGCGGCCGCCACCGGTCGGGGCACCGCCCGGGAGCGCCACAGCGCGATCCCGAGGCACACCATCGCCACGAGGCCACCGAGCAGCGCGAGGGCCACGAAGATCTTGAACTGCGTCGAGTCGGTCATTTTCGCCAGCAGCTTCGCGGACGCGGCGCGGTCGGTGCCGACGGCGGCACGGACCGCGTTGTCGACACCGATGAGAGCGATCCACGCGGCGCCCCAGAGGATCCCGAGCCAGCCGGCCACCGCGGCGAGCTTCGGCGACCGCGGCTGCGCGAGCAGGGCCGCGACCGCGACCGCCGGGCCCAGCAGGACGAGGAGCGTCTCGACGGCGAGTCCGGCGTCGACCCGGCCGAGGTGGGCCGCGTAGGTGTTGACAGCGGCGACGTCGGTGTCGCCGGTCGCGGGCATCAGCGCTGTCGCGGCGACGCTGCCAGCTCCGACGATGAGGAGGCAGGCGGCGGCGAGCCATCGGCTGACGGGTGAGCCGATCGGCGTGGCGGGGCCCGAACGGATGGACGCGGGGATGGTGGAGGCGGACACGATGGGGCTCCTTCATGGTTTCGGGATCTGGACGGCGGCCGGCCTGGGCGGGGGTGCGGCTCGGGCGCAGCGTGGACCAGCGCGGTGGGGAACTCCCCGGGCGGGTGCGGTCGGGCCGCGTTCCGCCGCACGGATCACGGCGGGCCCGCGCCAAGGTGAGCGAGCGCCCGGACCGGGGCGGTAGACGGGGCGGTTCCGGGGCGGAACTGACGTGGAATACCCGAGGCCAGCTGGAGTCGGGCTGCTCCTGAGCGGCTGGCCGGCGAGACCGGGGTTAGCGGGCCTCGAAGCCGGTGGCGAGGATGGCGCTGAAGTTCGGAGGCGCTCCGACCGGCGCCGAGACGATGTAGCGGCCGGCGCTGAGCGTGGCGATGCCGTAGGCGGGGTTGGGGCCGGCCGGTTGAGCCACCGCGACGATGTCGGCGACGGCCTCGATGTTCGTCTTCCCGGACTGCACGTCGGCGGCGGTGGCGGTCTGGCCGTCGCGGATCTTGCCGAGCAGGAGGACGAACCCGGCCTTCGCCGGATCGCCGGTGTTGGTGAACTTCATAGCCACCGGGCCGGCGGGAAGTGACGTCGGGACGCCGGCGAGGCCGCCGCCGTCGCTGTTGGTCACGTCGAGTGTGGTGTAGCCGCAGGAGTCGTGCGCCCAGGCGTCGACGGCCGTGAGCGCCGTGCTCAGCGAGCCGCCCGAGTCCGCGACCGGCTTTCCTGTCTTCGCGGCCTGCACGGTCCGGTCGAGGACGTCGACGCTTTCCGTCACGCTGGCGGGGACACCTGCGCGCAGGGCCGCGAGGTGGGGTTCGATCGAGGCGGCCCAGGCCTGGATCTCGGTGGCGCTCGGGGCGGGGGCATCCGGGTCCAGGCCGGGCATGTTGAGCCAGTCGCTGGCGAGCTGGGCGGCGCACGCGGCCTGCGTGGTCGCGCGAGTAGCCGCGGGGGCAGCCACGGGTCCCGCCGGAGCTGACGAGCCGGAGCAGCCGGTGAGAAGGACGACGGTGCCGACGCCGAGGGCGCCCGCGACGGCGGCCCATCGGCGGCTGGTGGGGCTGGCCGTGCTGTGGTTGTTCATCGGTTCCTCCTGATCGTGCCCTGGCCTGGCCGGGCTGGCTGACCGTCGGGTGGTAGCGCGATCATTCGGGTGGTTACGTCCCGTCGGCACGGGTGCGCGTTCCCGATCTGGTCGGGAGAGATTCCCGATACGGACGGGATCAGCGGTCCCTCACACTGGACTCCGGCGGGCCGCGATCAGGCGATGCCAGCCGGCCGCGGGACCTGGGTGGGAGGAGCTGGCGTGGACGGGTTCGCACAAGCCTTGCCGCAGACGCGGCGGGCGCGTCAGCGGGCCGCTGACGTCCTCGCTGTGCTCGCGCTCGTGTTGGCCCTCGCTGGGGCGGTGCTGGCTGTCGCGAACCGGCACGGGGCTGTCACGCCGTCCGGGGACTCCGCGAGCCTGGCGGGCTGGACCCAGATCCTTCTCGCGGTCCCGTATGCGGCGGCGGGTTGGCTGCTGGCCACGCGTCGGCCGGAGGTGTTGTTCGGTTGGCTGGCGCTGGCCGCCGCGGCCGCTCACGGTCTGGCTGCTGCGTTCGGTGGCTGGGCGGCGTTCACCGTGTTCGGCGGGCATGACCTGGAGGGAACCGGGCCGGCGCTGATCGCCGGTGGCACCGGTGAGGCGCTGGAGCCGCTGGTGCTGGCGGTCACGTGGGCGACGTTCCCGCACGGGCGGTTCCCCCGCGGCTGGACCGGGCGGGCAGCGGGGGCCAGCGTCGGGCTTTGCGCCGCGGGCTGGCTGTGCACGCCGCTGGTGCCGGCCAGACCCACCCAGGAACCAGCGGCCTACATGGGCATCACGAACCCGATCGGCATTGACGCGATCCCTGGCTGGGTGCAGGCCGCACTGTTCTCCTCGGGGATGCTGCTCGCGGCGGTGGTGATGGTGGCCCGGTGGCTGCGGGCGGCCGGCGAGCTGCGCCGGGTACTGCGCTGGCTGGCCGTGGTCAACGTCGTCGCGATCCTGGTGACGCCGTTCGTGGTCGCGTTGCCCGGTGGGCAGCTGATCAGCAGCGTCGGCACGGTCGTCGAGCTCGCCGTCGTTGTGGCAGTGGTACTCGCGAACCGCGTGTACGGCATCGAGGTGGTACTCAACCGCACGCTCGTCTACACCCTGCTCACCTCGTTCGTTGCCCTGGTGTACGCGGCGGGCGTCGCGGTGCTCGCCGCCCTCGGCCAGCAGGTGGGCGGGACATCCACCGTGCTCGCCGCACTCGGCGCCGCGTTCAGCCTCGCCCCCGCACGCGAGCGGCTACAGCGCCTGGTCAACCGGTTCCTCTACGGCGAACGCGACGAGCCGTACACCGTGGCCACCCGCGTAGCAGCCCGACTGGAAACCGCCGGCAGCGTCCAGACCCTGCTGCCAGGCCTGCTCGAGGCCCTCGCCGGAGCCCTGCGGCTGCCGTCCGCGGCGGTCGAGCTACGCGCCGACGACGGTGCCATCCGCTCCATCACCCACGGAGCCCCCCGGACCGGCGCCTCGGCCCGCTTCCCCCTGGTGCACCAGGGACAGGACATCGGCGCCCTCGTCGTCAGCCTACGAGCCGGGCAGAACACACTGGCGCCTCGGGAGAACCGCCTGCTCGCCGACATCGCCCGACAGACCGCGGTGGCGGCCAGCAACGTGCAGCTCACCGAGGCACTGATCCGCTCCCGGGAGCGGATCGTCAGCGCGGCTGAGGAGGAACGCCGCCGGCTGCGCCACGACCTGCACGACGGCCTCGGACCGACGCTGACCGCCGCTGCGACCAAGGTCGACGCCGCCCGCAATCTCGCGGAACGGGACGCGACGCGGGCCGGGAACCTACTCGTCTCGGTCCGCCAGGACCTCACCTCGGCACTCGCCGACCTGCGCCGCCTGGTCTACGCCCTACGGCCACCTGTCCTCGACGAGCTCGGCCTGCTACCCGCATTGCACGAGCAGCTTCGGCACACCGCGGTACCCGTCACCCTGACGGCGCCCGAAGCGCTGCCGCCGCTGCCGGCGGCGGTGGAGATAGCCGCCTACCGGATCGTCACGGAAGCCGTCACGAACGTCACCCGACATGCCCGCGCCTCCGCCTGCGAGGTATCGATCACCTGCACCGACCACCTCCACATCGATATCCGGGACAACGGAACGCCCAACGACGACAACGGGGCAAACGGGGCAAACGGCGGAGCGTGGTCTCCAGGGGTCGGCCTGACCTCGATGCGGGAACGGGCCACCGCGCTCGGTGGCAGCTGGACCGCCGGACCGACCCCCACCGGCGGACGGGTCCAGGCGGACCTCCCCCTCTCCCTCGCCGGAAGCACGGTCCCCCGGCCAGCTGCCGAGACCACCCCGGAGCACGACCGTGGGTCGCCCCCGCCAGCGCACGGCCAGATCCCCGAGACCCTCACCGGAAACCAGTCATGACCCAACCCGCGTCCACCATCGGGGTGCTCATCGTCGACGACCACCGCCTCGTGCTCGACGGCCTGTCGGCGCTGATCGACTCCGTCGAGGGCCTGACCGTGGTCGGCGAGGCGACGTCCGGCGAACAGGCGATCAGCCTCACCCGCTCCGAACACCCCGATGTCGTCCTCATGGACATCGAGATGCCCGGGATCAGCGGCATCGAAGCGACCCGGCGCATCCTCGCCACCCAGCCGACGGTCGCGGTCGTCATGCTCACGATGTACGGCGAGGACGAATTCGTCTTCGCCGCCCTGCGCGCCGGCGCCCGCGGCTACCTACTCAAAGGCGCCCAGCAAGAAGACGTCATACGCACCATCGGAGCAGTAGCCCGCGGCGACGCGGTGTTCGGACCCGACGTCGCCCGCCGCATTCTACGCACCTTCACCGACCCCCTCCCCACAACCGGCCCGTTCCCCGAACTCACCGAACGAGAACGTGAGATCCTCGGCCTGCTTGCCAACGGCTGGCCAAACAGCCGCATCGCCCGCCAGCTCGGACTCACCCCGAAAACCGTCGCCAACAATGTCTCAAACATCCTCACCAAGCTTCACGCCCCCGACCGCGCAGCAGCAATTCTGAAAGCCCGCCGCGCCGGACTCGGCGAACCCTGACGGGGCCATCCCGCGCAACCATCCGGCGCTCCATGAGCCTCGCAGCGCGGGAGCTGTCACGTCGACGCCGGCCTCACGCAGCAGCCTTGTGACAGCCGCCCACACGGAGCCGTCCTCGCACTCACCATGTAGCAGCACCACGGCTGTCGTTCCGTCGCTCACTGTCACCCCCCGCTGATTGACATCGTGACGGCGACGTTAGAAGCCCGTTACCTCGCCCGGCTTCTGCCACATGGCCTAGTCGCACACGTGCGAGCCTGCGCAACGGCCAGGCTGCGACGCTCGATCGTCGTCGGTGACGGGACGGAGGCGGGCGAGCAGGTCGCGGCGGCCGCGGACGGTCAACCCGATCCGGGTGGCCAGGTCGATGTCGATCACGCCCGTGAGCAGCCCCAGGATGGCGCGGGGCGGGCCGTCCAGTACCAGGTCGGGGTCGACGGCGCGGCCAATGCGGCTGTGGACCTGCCCTCCGCCGACCTCGATCACGGCCCGCTCGTCTGCTGCGAGGAGCTGGATGACCCCCGGCGGGGCGTCGGGGTCGGTATCCGTTGTGAACCAGGAGGCGGCATAGGCGAGCCAGCGTGCTTGGAACGCGTCAGCGGGCCGTTCGACGGTCATGTACCGCAGTCCCCAGAGCCCGAGCGCCTTCAACACCGGTTCCAGCGCCAGACCGTCCGCGGCCAGGGTGTACAGGACGGTAGCGACGGGCGGCGGCGCGTCCTCGCGGCCGATGAGCCCGGCGTCCTCGAGCTCCTTCAGGCGGGTCGAGAGCAGGTTGGTCGCGATGCCGGGAAGCCCGTTCTTCAGGTCGGTGAACCGGCATCGGCCCTGCAGCAGCAGCTCGCGGACGATCAGGAGCGTCCACCGATCCCCCAAGATGTCGAGGGCGCGGGCTATCGAGCAGTACTGGCCATAGGTCCGCACGAGGCAAGCCTAGCGCAAGGGTGGTTTAGCTCCTGTGCTAGATAGTTGAAAAACTCAACCACTTCGGCATAGTGTCAGCCGTGCTCACGCCGCTTCGGAGCCGCTCTCCCCGGTCACCTCGCCCATGGCGCGTTCGTGATCATTCGCGGCTGGTCGAACTGGTGGCAACCACAAGTGACGAGAGGGCTCTCGTGCGATGACTTACGGAGAATCGAGGGTCGACCAGACGATCGACCGGCTTCTCAGCGAACATCCAGACCTGGACGTGTCAGCCGAGGGTGCGCTGGACAATCTCGACCAGTTCCACATCGGCGGAGCCGGCGCGGTCGACCTGCTCATCGGTGTCCTCGCGCTCGCCGAGGGCGACCGTGTACTGGACATCGGCTCGGGATTCGGCGGACCCGCGCGCCAGATCGCCCGCCGCACCGGCCACCACGTCACCGGCATCGACATCACCCCGGCCTACGTCGACGCCGCCCGCGACCTGAGCGCCAAGGCCGGCCTGGCTGACCTCGTCCACTTTCAGGTGGGCAATATCGGCACGTTCGAACCCGACTCGCTGTTCCAGGCCGCGATCTCGATGCACGTTCAGATGAACGTCCAGGACAAGACCGCCTGGTTCGCGGACATCGCCCGTTGCCTCGCCCCCGGCGCGCGCCTGGCTATCTGGGAGGCCTGCCAGCCGCGTCACGTTGACCTGCCCTGGCCGATGCCGTGGTCCCTTGATGGCACCGACAGCTTCGTCGTCACTGCCGGCTCACTACACGCCTCGATCGAGCAAGCCGGCTTCACCACCACCGAGTGGAAGAACGAAACGGCCTGGGCCCAGTCCTGGATCACCGAGACGTTCTCGACTGGACTGCCCACCGGACCGGCGCTGCCGATGCTCCTCGACGACGGCTACGCCCGTGTCCTCAACTACACCACCGCACTCGGCAACGGTTCCCTAGAGGTCTGGCAAGGGTCGTTCACACGTGAAGGACCATCGCGGCTCCGGTGAGACGGGGGGCTCGTCATGGCGGGCACCGCTGGGGTGGAGCCGCTCGAGGAGAGCGATCCGCCGGAGGTAGGCCCGTACACGCTGCTCGGTCGCCTCGGTGTGGGCGGGATGGGCAGTGTCTACCTCGGTCACCGGGCCGACGGCCAGCCCGTGGCGATCAAGGTGATACGGCTGGAGCCTGCCAGCGACCCTGATTTTCGCGGCCGGTTCCTGCGGGAGGTGCAGGCCGCCCGGCGGGTCGCCGCGTGTGGCGTCACCGCGTACCCCTTCCACTTCGGGCGGGTCCATGTGGCGTTGTGGCTGGCAGCGTGATGGTGAAGGTGGCACCACATCCGGGGCCGTCGGAGTGGGCGGTGATGCTGCCGTGGTGCGCCTCGATGATGGCCCGGGTGATGGTCAGGCCGATCCCGGATCCGTGCCGGCCCGGTGCACTGCCCGCCGTGGCGGCGGGAGTGGGGGTGCTGGGGCTGCGGGCGGGGTCGGTGCGGTAGAAGCGTTCGAACAGCTGGCCGGCCTGCTCGGAGGGGAAGCCCTCGCCGGTATCGGCGACGCGGATCCGCGCCGCCGCTGGCCGGCCGGCCGCGAGATCGGCCGGCCGGCGCGCTCCACCCGGGGCCTGGTCGACGGTGATCGTGACGGCACCCGCGGCGGGGGTGTGCCGCAGGGCGTTGTCGAGCAGGTTCGTCAGTGCCTCGACGATCCGGTCGTGGTCCACGGTGGCCGTCGGGCCCGCTTCCTCGGCACGGAGTTGCAGGTCCACGCCGCCGGCCTGGTAGAGGGGGCGCACGGCGGTGGCCGCGCGCTGGACGAGGTCGGCCAGCCGGGCCGGCTGGGGGTGCAGGGCGAGTTGGCGTTCCTCGGCGCGGGAGACCGATTCCAGATCGGTGACCAGCCGGCGTAGCCGGGAGGCATGCTCGGCCAGGGTGTCCAGGGTTGTGGCGTCCACCGGCAGCACCCCGTCGGTGATTGCCTCGACGGTGGCCTCCAGGGAGGCGACCGGGCTGCGCAACTCGTGGCCGAGGTCGGCCAGCAGCCGCCGCCGGGTCCGCTCGGAACCGGCGAGCTTGTCGCCGAGCCGGTTCACCGCGGTGGTCAGTGCGGTGAACTCCCGGCCGAGGCGGGGGTCGGCCAGGTCGGTGTCGTAGTTGCCGTCGGCCAGTCGGGTGGTCGCGGCGGCCAGGGTGGTGACCGGGGCGGCGAGCCGGCGGGCGACCAGCCAGGTCACCAGTCCGGCCGCCAGCACCGCCGCGGTGGTCCCGGCGGTCAACGAGATCATCATGGCCTGGGTGAAGGCCCGCTCGACGTGGGTCTCCACGGCCGGGGTGAGGCCCGGGGTGCCGGCCCGGCGCAGGTGGGTCAGGAACACCGCTGGTGCGACCAGCAGCGCCACCACCAGCAGGGTGCCCGCCCCTGCGGCAACGACCAGGGCCATCGCCGTGAACAGCCGCGCCCCCAGCCCGAGCCCTGCCCACCGCACCTCGCGCCGCCCGGCTGGTGCCGATGCGGGCGGCGACCCTCCGGTCTCTGGGCGGTCGCTCGCGCCGTCCCCCGCGGGGATCCCGGCGGAAGCGGGCGGGCGGATCATCCGGGGCCCATCCGGTAGCCGATCCCGCGCACGGTCAGGATGTAGCGGGGGTCGGCCGGGTCGTCGCCGAGCTTGCGGCGGGCGTGCCCGACGTGGATGTCGACCAGGTGCTCATCGCCCACCCAGTCGCCGCCCCAGACCGCGTCGATCAGCTGCCGGCGGGTGAACGCCTGCCGGGGCCGGGCCGCCAGCGCCGCCAGCACATCGAACTCGGTCCGGGTCAGCTCCACGACCTCATCCCCGCGGCGGACCTCCCGGGCCGACGGGTCGATCGCCAGATCCCCGGACCGGCGGACCCCCTCCGGCTCCTCCTGCCCGGCAGTGGCCCGGGGGCGGCGCAGCATGGCCCGGATCCGGGCCACCAGCTCCCGCGGGCTGAACGGCTTGGTCAGGTAGTCATCCGCCCCCACTGACAGCCCGACCAGCTTGTCCACCTCGTCCGCCCGGGCGGTGAGCATGATCACGTAGGCGTCGGTGAAGGTGCGCAGCACCCGGCACACCTCGATCCCGTCGATGCCGGGCAGCATCAGGTCCAGCACCACCACGTCGGGCACGTCCGCCCGGGCCGCCCGCAGCGCGGACTCCCCGTCCGCCGCGGAGACCACGCTGAACCCTTCCCGCTCCAGGTAGCCGGCCACCGCCCGCACCAACGCCGGCTCGTCGTCCACCACCAGCGCCCGCACCCCCGGGCGAGCCGGCCCGGGGATGCCGGCGTCGAGGCTGCCCGACGTCCGCGCGTCGTTCACTTGCCGACCATGGCGATGAAGGTGCCGTGCCAGGTGTGGTACCAGGCCGCGCCGGTGACCGCGTTGACCGACATCATCCCGACGATCTTCCCGCCGGACAGGGTGTGCATCGTGTAGTAGCCGGGGAAGGCCATCGCCTCACCGGCGGTCAGCCCGGTGTGTTGGGCGTCCAGCCACGCCTGGGCGTCCTTGACCGCCTCGGCAGCGCTCACCCGGGCCGTCACGTCCCCGGCCGCCCGCATCCCGTAGCCGGTGTTCCACATCAGCGCCGGCCCGTGCTCGATGCTCACCGCCCCGGACGCCGGGTCGATCAGCACCTCGGTGGCGCCCTGCCCGCTGGAGGCCAGCAGCTCCGAGTAGTAGCCGTTGGAGAACTGCATCACCTCGCCTGCCCGCCGCCCGCCCCCCAGCCGGTCGGCGAACGCCTGCGCCCGGGCCTTGGCCGCGGCCATGCTGGTCACCGCCTGGCCGTCGCCGGCCAGCCCGGACCGGCCCCCGCCCTGCCAGGACCCGGCCGCGCCCAGCATCATGCCCGGCCCCAGCGACCCCGGGCCCGAACCGCCCATCATGCCGGGCCCGTACTCCCCGGCTCCCGCGCCGGGCCCGCCCATCATCCCCGGCCCGTAGCCGCCGGCCCCGGTGCCGGTGACGTACTGGCCCGGCCGGCCCGCGCCCGTCGTTGTCCTGCCCACCCCCGAGACGACCGCGGCCACGCTGGCGACCAGCGCCAGCACCACCAAGGCGAGGGCCACGATCAGCCAGCCCCGCCGCGCCCCGGTCACTTCCTCCCCCTCACCTCGGCCAGCGCCGCGCGCTGCGCCTGGTAGGTCTCGATGTCGATCTCGCCCCGCGCGAACCGCCGGTCCAGGATCTCCTCCGGCGACTCCGCCGCCGGACCACCAGAGACACCCTGGCGGGAGCCCCCCTGCCCTGCTCCGGGCAGCAGCCGCACCACCAGGAACAGGATCACCCCCAGCAGCAGCAGCCAGAGCAGGCCCATCCCGAGCCAGCCGCCCCAGCCCATCCCTCCGCCGTAACCCATCATCGTCCTGCTCCCTTCACCTCGGCTCGGGCCCAGCAACCGGTGCCGTCCAGCCGGGCCATCTGCCCTGCCTCCGTTCTCCAGGCTGCCCGGCCGGTGCGAACATCCCCCGCGACGAATGACGAAGATTCGACGAAGATCGCGTCGTGTTTCGCCCGGCCGAGCCCGGGGTGACGATTCAATGAAGCCGCGGGCCGAGCGCCCAGCGGTGGCCAAGCCGCCCGCCCCCGAGATCTCCACGGTGCTGACGGCTTCGACCCGGTGCGACGGCATTGAGCGAGCCGCAGCGGACACCCGGCGAGTGGGCCGGCATGGGCAAGTACACGCGCGGCCAGCCGCGTCGCCCGACCGGAGGCCATCCGCACTCGGCAGCGCCACGCGGGCCACCTCGGTCCCACCTCCGGGCCTGTCGGTCAGCGTGGTCGTCACCGTCATGAGGCGTCATGAGCCGTCATGAGCCCGCTCGGCTCTGGGTCCGCCGCCTCGAAGTTGACCCGCCCTCCCAGGTGGGCGCCGGGGGCTGTCAAGTTTGCGGTGTAACTGGGTTGGTCGTGCTACGTGCGGACCACTGGCGGCTGGTTACTGAGGGTGAGCTATTTGCGGCCGGCGGAGAGGCGTCCGTCGAAGGCGTTGCGGGGTGCCTTCCAGCGGATCATCCACTTCTGTCGGCCCCTGCCGGTGGGGTCGAGGCTGGTGATCGTGTCGAGGCTGGTGATCGTGAGGTAGAGGTGCTTCAATGCGCTTGTTCGTTGATGAAGTGGCCACGCACGGCGTGGCGGACCTGCCGGCCGACCTGCACCCCGATCACGTTCCGGCAACGTCAGCCCGGGATATCACCTACCCCGGTGAAAGACGGAGGCTGGCTGATCCCGACACCGGGTCGGTGCGGGAGGACCTCAGCCTGGCGTGTTCGAGCTCGCCGACGCCGTGCGGTGCACGGACGGCCCGATTCATGACCTTGTCGGCCGGTCTGGCCGCGAGCCTGCGACCAACGGCGGATCGAGGCCTTCCCGCTCGTGGAGTGCACCCTCCCCGCTGCTGATCTACCGCTCGGCTCACTGGGCCCCCCAGCCCTGTTGCCGATGTCGCGGTGGCTCGTACCGACGCGGCCGGGAGCGGATTCCCTCCCGGCCGCTGTGGAGCCGGCCCACCGCACGTCTTCAGTCGACAGGCATGTCGATGACGACGCGCAGCGCCTTGCCTGCGCGAAGCGTCGCGATTGCCTCGTCGATCTCGTCCAGTGGCAGGCGGTGAGTAACCTGATCGCTCAAGTTGAACCGGCCCTGCTCCGCCAGCCGGACGATGTTCGGGATGTCGACGAATGGGTTGCTCGCGCCGTTCAGCGCGCCCGTGACCGTGATGTGCCTGTACATCGTCATATTGATATCAAGAGTTGCGGTGCCCCCGGCGTGTGGGATACCGACCAGGCCCAGCCGGCCCCCTGGCGCAAGGACCCGCTGTGCCGCCGCGATGATCGACGCCTGTCCCGTACAGTCGATGATCGCGTCGACATCATGACCCACGACGGCACGGAAGGTCGCCACCACCGCGTCCGCGGAGTCATCCGGGTGGATCAGCACGAAGCTGTCGGCTCCGAACTGTCTCGCCAGTGACTCCTTTGATGCATTGATGTCGACAGCAACGATGCGGCTGGCGCCTACCATACGCGCGGTCTGAATACTGTTGATCCCGATTCCCCCGACTCCGAAGACCGCAAGAGACTCGCCGGTCCGCACAGCGGTGACGTTGTGGGTCATGCCGTAACCGGTGCTAACGGCGCAACCTATGAGCGCCGCGGCGGACGGGTCAAGATTCTCGATCGGGTGGACCTGAAACGCGTCGACCGTGATCTTCGACGCGAGTGATGAGACACGGGCCAGAGACTGGACCGGCTCGCCGCGCCAGGTGAACGGTGTCTCCCCGATCCCGAAACTGCGCGAACAGGCAGTGAACAGACCGCGCGCACACTCCTTGCATCGGTTGCAGGGAACCTGGCAGGAGACGGCGACCATCTGTCCAGTTTTGATCCCCGTCACGTCCGATCCGACAGCCTGTACAACGCCAGCGGCCTCATGGCCAAGGACCATGGCCTCCGGCATCGGCTCATCAATCGGAAGGAGGTCGCTTCGGCAGACTCCGGACGCCAGCACCTTGACGCTGACTTCATGCGCCCGCGGGGCGCGTACCTCGAGGTCGTCCGCCAGCGTAACGGTCCCATTCCTCACGACTACTCCGAACATACGTCCTCACTCCGAGCTCGGTCATACTGTATGACTTGCAGAACACATCACGCCTCCGAGGCGAGCGCAGTGCATCCACAGCACCTGCCCCGCCCCGCCGTCTCCCCAATCTCGGGCCGGCCAGCGACCGCAGTGGCTGTAGACGACCGGCCACCAGTGCGTCGGGCGGCAGGGCCACTCCCAACGCTCGTCGACGATCCGCCGGAGAAGGGACAAGCGACTAACCCAGCTCGAGGTCGTCGAGGTGAGGCGCACGCAGCCGAGTCCAGTAGTCCTCCATGCGAAGTGGGTTTGCGAGAACGACGTCACCCGCGTTGTTGCGGTAGTACGTCGTGGCGCGGGTCTCGCGAACCCAGATCGAGTCGGCGAGCTTCTCGTCCATTTCCTTCTGCCACCGTTCCTGGGCCTCAACAGTCGGCTCCATCGTGCGCGCGTCCCTTTCAACCAGGGTCTGGAGGCACTCGATGATGTAGTGGACGACGGCTTCGACGCAGAAGTTGTGGCCCCCTCCGTGCGAGGGGTTCGCGTTGGGGCCAGACGTCACGAACAGGTTGGGGAACCCTGCCACCTGGCAGCCGAGGTAGGCGAGCGGCCGGTCATGCCAGACGTCACTCAGCTTTCGGCCGTCCCGGCCAATGACCGTCCAGTGGGAGAGGAAGTCGAGGGCGAAGCCGGTGGCGTAGACCATGACATCTACCTCGTGGAGGTTGCCATCGCCGTCCACCGGGCCCCGCGGCGTCACCTCGGCGAGTCCCGAAGCGACTACTTCGCTCGTCTCCTTCTTGAGGGTCTCGTAGTAGGCACCGGGATCCCGGATCGGGCGCTTCCCCATGAAGGCGAAGTTCGGCTTCATCTTCTCGATCAGATCAGGCCGGTCCGCAAAGGTGCTCTCGAGGTGCCCGAGCGCGACCTGCATGCCGACGTCGTTGGCGGCGCTGATCGACAGATCATGCCCGGCCGCCCAGGCCGGATCGTATCGAACCATCTCGTAGTTGACGTCACCGATGACCAGAAACGTGTGCAGGCGTGCCCACTGGGCGTAGCTCGGCACGTTTGACAGCAGCCAGCGTTCTGATTCAGGGGTCTCCGACCCCTCGGCGCTCGGGGTGACCCAGTGCGGCTGACGTTGAAACAGCGTCAGGGACCTGGTCCGCGGCGCCAGGCGGTCGACGATCTGGACGCTGGTGCACCCGGTTCCGACGACCGCCACCCGCTTGTCCGTGAAGTCGTAGCCCGAGTCCCATTCGGCGGAGTGGAACCACGCGCCGTCGAATGTCTCGACTCCGGGCACCTGAGGCAGAAGCGGCCGGGAGAGGTAGCCGGCGGCCGTCACCACCGCGTTCGCCGAAGTCTCCCGGCGCTGCCCATCCTTGATGTAGACGATTCTCCAGAGGGCGCTCGCCTCGTCCCAGACGAGCTCGGTCACCTCGGCTCCGAAGGTGAAGTGGTCGATCACGCCGTATTCCTGGGCGACGCGCGCAAGGTATTCCCTGAACTCGTCACCCTCCGGGTAGGAGTTCGTCCACTCGGGGTTGATCGCAAACGAGAACGAGTAGTACTTGCTGTGGGTGTCGACGCCGACGCCGGGATAGCAGTTCTGCCACCACACACCACCGATGCCATCGTTCTTCTCCAGCACGGTGAAGCGGAAGCCCGCCTGCCGGGCGGCGATCGACGTCGCCACTCCCGCCATTCCCGCACCGATGATCATGACGCTGAAGTCCTCGGGCGCCTTCCTGCTCCGTGGAACCGTGGAGGTGAGGGAGCGGAAGCCGCCCTGCTCACGTAGGAATGCGATCGAATCAGGCCCCACCGGGATGCCGACCAGCCTGGACGCCAACTCCCGGAAAGACTCGTCATCGAGCTCGAGCGGGTCCCGGTCGCGAAAGGAGTCCAGATTCGAGATCACCCGCACTGCCCAGTCGTCGAGGGCCGACCGGGGGTTGTCGGGCATCTGACTCACGATGCGGAAGTTCATCACCGAGTTCGTGATATGCGGCGCGAACTCCGCGATGCGAGATGTCTCGCCGGTGACTGAGACGATCGCGGCCAGCAGGAGGGCCGGATCGGCCTCGGCGACAATTGAGCGAAGGCCGGTGGCCGCCGGCGACGCGGCTGTCGTCATCGATGGACTTCCTCTCCGCGTGACACGTCACGCCGATTGTCGAAATACTAGGTGGTTGCGGTGGCGGTGGCGGTGGCGTTAGCCATCGTGTCCGCGAGCCCGCTCTCGGTCTGCTGTGCCCGCTGTGGGATCAACAGGGTGATGACGATGCCTATGGCCGCGATGCCCGCCGCAACGCCGAAGATGAGAGTCCACCCCGTCGAGGTGTACACGGGGTAGCCGTTGGCGACCTGGCCGATGTTCTTGTTGAGGATGAGGCCGGCGGCCTGGGCGGTCACCGTGCCGATGGCACCGGCGATGGCGCTCAGCATGCCCGCTGTGATGCCCCGCGAGGCGACTGGGGCGAGTGTCATCAGCAGTCCGGCGCCGGCCGCGTAGACCATGGCGCCGAGGCCAATGAGGGCGTACCCCAGTATCGGCATCCACGACTCGGTCTGTAGGAAGCCCAGCACGAGCGAGCCTCCGAGGACGAAGACGGCGGCGAGGGTGAGGAACGGGCCGAACCCGTGGCGCTTTGCCAGGACGCCGACAACAAGTCCGCTGAGGACGGTGAGGATGCCCGCGGGGATCAGGTAGCGGGCCACGCCGGTCGCGCTCAGCCCGAAGCCGTAGTCGATCCCAAGCGCCCGTGGAGTCTGCAACATCGTGGGGAGGTAGCTGCTGCCGAGCGTCATGGCGGCGGTCGTGAAGCTGTATGCGAAGACCACCGTGGCGACGGCACGGTTCGTGAGCAGTTTGGTGTCGACGAACGGCTCGGTCGCGTGACGTTCCCAGACCCACCACACGGCGAGCAGGACCAGGCCGCCACCGACGTACAGGAAGGTGCGTCGGTCGACCAGATGCCAGGTCGCCAGATTCGAGATGCCGTACATCAACGCGAGGAGACCGCCCACCAGCCCGACGACTCCGGGCAGGTCCATCCTGGACGTGTTGCGGTTCGGGGTCTCCGGGACCGCGACCGCGACTCCGACCGCACCGACGATCGAGATCGCGGCGACGAACCAGAACACGGACTCGAGCGACACGTGGTCGATCAGGAAGCCGGCCAGGAACGGCCCGGCTATCGTGACCACACCGACGCCGTTCGTGACGATGCCGATGCCGAGGTTGCGGTACCTTTCGGGAAAGATATCCCGGATCAGGGCGAACGCCAGCGGCATGAAAGCTCCGCTGACGCCCATGAGGGCACGGCCCAAGAGCATGATGCTGTATGACGGCGCCAACGCGCAGACCACGGAGCCGGCGAATCCGAGGAGGCCGGCGGCCACCAGGGCGCGCTTCTTGCCGAACCGGTCACCCAGCTTTCCGAGGACTGGCGTGATGGCGGCTGCCACGAGGATGAAGATTGTGATCATCCAGGCGATCTGGGTGGTGTGGTACTTCGCCGCGAACGCACCGAGGGCCGGAGCGATCAGGGTGAAGCCAAGCGCGGTCTGCTCAGTCAGCAGCACCAGGCAGGCGAGGGCGGCGATCCAGCGGCCGATGCTGCGGGAATCGGGCGCCGGTAATGTTGGCGCCGGGCCGGCTAACCGTGGCTGAGACATTCTTTTCTCCTCTGGCGTCGGGACGCGCTGGTCTGGTTCTCAGATTCTTTGCGGCTTCTGGCGAGAGCCGGCCGCCGCGCTGGTGTCTGCAAGCCTGGTGATGGTTCGTAATAGTTCGCTTCTCGGGGCGCTGGGGACGCTGTCGTCGCGGTTGATGCCGCCCTGGAAACTTCTGTATCTGCCAGGACGTCAGCCGGACCCGCCGCCAGACTTGTTGGAGTACCCGCCGGAACTGTGGATGTTGTGCATGTCGCGCGGACAGCAATGCCTTATGTGGCTCTGCCTGTCAGCCGCTTCTGAGGAGTCGGCGCAGCCAGGAGAGCCGCGCGGCTTTGGCATCCTTGGAGAGAGCGGCGTAGGGAACCATCGTGTCGAAGAGGTGGAAGCCTCCCGGCCACACGTGTAGCTCCACGCTTCCACCCGCCTGCCATATCCGGCTTGCGTAGGAGACAGCCTCGTCGCGGAAGGTCTCTGCCTCGCCGGCGTCCACGAAGGCCGGTGGGAGACCGAAGACATCCGTCGCGCGGGCCGGCGCCGCGTACGGCGACACGTCGTCGGTGCCGCGTGCTGACCCGAGCAGCGCCTCCCAGCCGGTTTGATTGCAGACCCGGTCCCAGACTCCCACTCCCTGCATCTGGATTGCGGACGTGGTGTCGTTGCGGTCGTCAAGCATCGGCGACATCAGCATCTGACCCGCGATCGCCGCGCCACCGCGGTCACGCGACATCAGCGAGAGCGCGGCGGCAAGACCCGCTCCAGCGCTGCTGCCGGCGACGACGATCCGGGCGGGATCGATGCCAAGCGAGGCCGCATTCTCCCGCAGCCAGCACAGGCCCGAGTAGCAGTCCTCCACGGGCGCCGGATGCGGATGCTCCGGAGCCAGCCGGTACTCCACCGAGATGACGGCGGCTTGGATCTCGCGAGCGAGTCCGAGCATGTCCATGATGTTGCTACGGTTGTGACCGGCGATCATTCCCCCGCCGTGCATACAATAAAGCGCCGGTGACGGCTGCGCGAATTTACCCGGCAGGCAGATCAGCAGACTGACCGGTGCCCGTCCAGGTAACGATCCAACGACATGCTCCTGAACCGCGTACTGACCATCGAGCTCGAGTTCGGTGTCAGTAGGCTTCTGGGCGAAGGCCGCGCGCAATACACCGATCATGTCAGGAAGCAGGCCGACGAGCGGCACCGCCTCGTTGATCATGGGTAGCACCTGGTCGAGTTCAGGGTCGATGCGCGGTGGAGGGCCGAGTGGCGCGATGTGAGTGCTGTTGACCTGCATGAGTTTCGTTCCTATCCGCCGAAGCCAGTCGTGGCGGCGCCTGGGACGTGATTGCCGGCGGCCGTGGTTGCGCCGTCAGAAGGTGCGAAGGAGGTCAGCTGACCAACCCGGCTGACGACGGACGCGTCAGCTGAGGCTGATGACGGCCTTGCCTCGGACCTCTCCGCGGCCGAGCCGTTCGAGGACATCAGGAAGATCGGCGAACGGATAAACCCCGTCGATCTGCGGTCTGATGGTCCCCGAGCGAACGAGGCCGTGGATTCTTTCAGCCTGCTTCGCGACCAAGCTGGGCTCCTGGTCGATGAATGCCCCGAAGGCGGCGCCCACGACCGAGATGTTGCGGAGCAGGAGCCTATTCACCGCCACGCTTGGAATCTGGCCGGCGGCGAACCCGAGGACGACCATGCGCCCTTCCGGCCGAAGACATCGTATGGCCTCGTCGAACAGCCAGTCACCGAGTGGGTCCACCACGATGTCGGCGCCGCCTCCCGCCAGCCTCTTGACCTCAGTGGCGTAACCCGGCTGGAGAACAAGAACGTCGTCAGCACCTGCCGCGGCGGCGACAGCGGCCTGGCTTTCGCTGGCTACGCCCGCGATCACCCGGGCGCCGAGTCCTCGGCCGACCTGCACCGCCGCGGTGCCGATCCCGCCCGCGGCGCCCAGCACCAGAACCGCCTCTCCCGGCTTGAGCGCTGCTCGGCGGTCCAACGCGAACATCACGGTCTGATAGTTGACGATCATGGCCGCGGCGGAGACCAGGTCGACGTCGTCTGGAATCCGGGCCGCGGTGGCGACAGGCACGATCGTCTGCTCCGCATAGGCTCCTTGCCAGATGAACGCACTGACCCGGTCGCCGGTCGCCCAACCGGAGCCCGGCGGCGCCTCGAGCACGGTGCCGGCCACCTCGCAGCCTGGCACGCAGGGGAGTTCGGGTTTGAGCTGGTACTCGCCGCGCGTCATCAGCAGGTCTGGGAAGTTGACGCCGACAGCGTGCGCCCTGACGAGGAGCTCGTCGTCCGCGGGCGTCGGGGCTTCGACCTCGCCGAGGTTGAGGCCGGCCGGCCCGTCATAGGACACCAGCTGGTAGGCCTTCATGCGGCGCCGCCCGTGGTCGACCGGTCACGAAGCTCCCGTCGAAGGATCTTGCCGCTTGCGTTCTTGGGCAGCTCGCGGACGATCTCGACGATGCGGGGATACTTGTAGGCAGCGATGTTGTCCTTGCAGAATGCGATGATCTGCTCTGGCCGGGCCGACATGCCTTCTTTGAGGCTGACGAACGCCTTGACGGTCTCACCTCGGTACTCATGCGGCACACCGACAACGGCGGCCTCTCGGACGGCGGGATGCATGTAGAGCACGTCCTCAACCTCGCGCGGCCAGATCTTGTAGCCACCCGCGTTGATCAGATCTTTCTTGCGGTCGATCACGAACAGCCATCCGGTCTCGTCCATGACGCCGATATCCCCGGTGTAGAGACGCCCATCCTTGATCGCGTGTGCCGACTCCTCGGGGGCGTTCCAGTAGCCGGGGACGACCATGGGGCCGGCGACGGAGATCTCGCCCACGGAGCCGGTCGGGAGCTCCGCACCGGTCTCGACGTCGACGATCCGGACGTCAGCCGCCGGGACCGGGATCCCGACGGACAGCGCCCCGTTCTCGGGGTGGACCGGCGGCTCGCGATCGGGCGGGCATATGGTCGTCGGCGACGTGGTCTCGGTCAGCCCGTAGACACCTCGCAACCGCCAACCGGTCCGCTCCTGGACTCGATCCACCAGCGCCGGGCTCAGCGGGGCTCCGCCACAGGCTGTCTTCGTCAGCGACGACAGGTCGCGAGTCACGGCATCGGCGTGGCTCGACAGGGCGTTGTAGGCGGTACTCGCCGCAACGGTGAAGGTCGCACGATGACGTTCGATCGCCCTGAGCGTCGTCGCCGCGTCGAAGCGGTGCAGCAGCACGATCGGTGCTCCCGACAGAATGCTCAGCCCCAGGCCCGCGACGCTGCCGGTGATGTGGAACAGCGGCGCCACGCCGAGCACCACGTCGATACTCGGGTCGATGGCGAACCAGGATGCGAAGATCTGTGAGCTGTGAACCATGCCGCGGTGGAGGTTCATCGCCCCCTTCGCGCGCCCCGTGGTTCCCGACGTGTAGGTGAGGAGAGCGACATCGGATGGAGCCACGTCCACCGGCGCGGGCGTCGAACCGGTGAACGCGTTCTGCGTTTGTAGCCAGTCCACCGTCTCGGCGAACTCCTGTCGCGGGCCCCAGGAGTCCCTGAACACCTTCGGCGGAGCAGCTTCCCTCATCATGTCCCACGGAGCGGTGGTGATGACGGTCTCCATCGGGAGCTCGTGCCGGACCTCCGCGACCACGTCGGCGTAGAGCTGGTCGAGACAGACCAGAATCGTCGGCTCGGCGTCACCCAGGTGATGGCGCAGCTCGTGCTGGCGCAGCATCGGGCTGATGCAGGCGGCCGCGGCCCCGCACTTCCACGCGGCCAGCAGCGTGACCAACCATTGAGGGTCGTTCTGCAGGTAGACCGCGATCCTGTCGCCGGGTTGGACACCGTAGCTCTGGAACGCGGCCGCCAGCGCGTCGCTCGCCCCGTCGAGCTGGGCGAAGGTGAGCGCCCGGTCGAAGTAGTGGACAGCGACCCCTGCCGCGCGGGCCGCAACCGTGCGCTTCCAGGCATCGAGCATCGTCGGGGGCGCCGCGCTAGGACCCGACGTCACACTGTTCGGGTAGAGCCTCGACCACGGGCTCGTGGTTGTCGCGGTCATCCGCATCCTCATGCCGCCGCGCCACTGACACGGATGGCATCTCCGACGGCTGCCGGGCGGCCGATGTGACGAGCTTTGTTCTTGGTGTCGATGACGCAGGCGACACCGCTCGCCGAGGGCCGCATCGCGTGTCGGAGCCCCGCGGCCGGCCGGATGGTCGAGTACACCGAGACCGGATCGGGCAGCCCGACCTTCTCTAAGTCGTTCACGCACCTCATCGGAAGCCTCCGTCAGCCCAGGCGGATCTATGTGCAGGGCCTGCCTCGTCGCGGGCCTCTCCGAGACCCACGTCACATGCCGATGACAGTGGCACGTCGACGTACTAGCAGTCAAGACACCAGACTGTCGGTCTGGTGAAATTCATGGAGTCTGTTCGGTCGACTGGATGCCTGGCGCCCAGCATCGGCGTCCTCGGCCGAGGATCGGCGGCGGGCCGTCGGCAACGCGGCCTGCCAGCCTGTGCACCGAGGAGTGGGCTCACGATCGGTCAGGCAATGCCGCGAGCCCGGCCGCGGCGAGCGGAGCGACGGCTTCGCCCACCACGTCAAAGCCTTCTCCCACCGTCTTGCCGGCGATGCGCCGGGCGTTGATACCTTCGGCGATCACCGCGGCCTTGAAGTAGCCCAACCCAACGTGGAACGAGAGTCCGGAGACATCCCGCCCAGACAGCGCGGCGTACCGGGACACCAGCTCGTCCGCCGTCGGCAGCCGCGGGCTGGTGGAGGCAGCCGCGCCACCCAGGACCGGGTCGAACACGGGATCGGCGTAGACCAGGTGTAGGCCGAGATCGGCCAGTGGATCGCCGAGGGTGGCCATCTCCCAGTCGACCAGGGCGCGTACAACCCCGGCGTCATCGGTGTCGAGGATGGCGTTGTCGATGCGGAAGTCCCCGTGCACGATCGATGCCCCGCTCTCAGGCGGGCAGGACTCGGCCAGCCGCGCGTACAGTGCATCGACGTCCGCCAGCGACCGGGTAGCGACCCGGTTCCACTGGTCGCGCCAACGGCGCACCTGCCGTGACAGGTAGCCCTCTGGACGTCCGAATCCGGCGAGCCCGACCGCGGCGGGGTCCACCGCATGCAGCCGCGCGAGCACGTCCACCAGAGCAAAAGCGCACCGGCGGACATCGGCCTGGGACAGCGTGTCCAGCTCCGTCTGGCTGCGCAGCACCCGGCCATCAACGTGCTCGACGACCGCGAAGGGCGCACCGATCACAGCCGGGTCCTCGCACAGCACCACCGCGCCCGCTACCGGGACACCGCTGCCCCGCAGCGCCGCGACCACCGTGTACTCCCGCGCCATGTCGTGCGCCGACGGGGTCAGTCCGCCCAGTGGCGGCCGTCGCAATACCAACCTCGAACGCCCATCGGTCAGCCGGTAGGTGAGGTTCGACCGCCCCCCCGAGATGAGCTCGGCGTGCAGCCTGCCCACGCCCGGCACGTGTGTCGTCAGGTAGTCCTGCAGGGCAGGTAGGTCCAGGCCCACAACCGAGGTCGTCACGCGCCGGTTCGCCGCGTTACGCGCTTCGTGATCGCCCGCCGGTGCTCCTCCGACGGGCCGTCATAGATCCGCGACGGCCACGTCTCCTGAGGGAGCTGCCCCGGCGGCACATCTCGAGAGATCCCGAGCAGCCCGCGTATCCGCGCGCCCCACTCCACCATTGGTTACCGCCTTTCAGACGAATATCCCGCGCCGCCCGCGCTGGCCGAGCCGGCACCCCCCAGCCGCAAAGGGTTCCCTACAAACCGGATCCCGGTGGCGGGCCTTCCCTAGCGAGGGGGGTACTTTGCTGTCAGTGAACCTGGAAACGGCGGAGTTCGCGGCGTGCGAGCGACATGCGGTGTACCTCTTCCGGGCCATCCGCGAAGCGGAGGCCCCGCGCCTGTGCCCACAGCATCGCGAGCGGGCTGTCGGCGGTCATTCCGCCCGCCCCGTGCATGTGAATGGCCTTGTCGATTACCCATTGAGCCGTCTCGGGTGCCGAGATCTTGATAGCCGAGATCTCGGACGCGGCCGCCTTCGCGCCCAGGGTGTCGATCAACCAGGCACAGCGCAGGACCTGCAGGCGCAGCTGCTCGATCTTCACACGCGAGTCTGCGATGACCTCATGGACCACCCCCTGCTCGGCCAGGGGGCGGCCGAACGCGACGCGGCGTGTGACTCTCTCACACATCAGGTCAAAGGCGCGCTCGGCCATGCCGATCAGGCGCATACAGTGGTGGATGCGACCTGGTCCCAGCCGGGCCTGGGCCAGCGCAAAGCCATGACCGGGAACGCCGAGCACGGCCTCCGGTCCTACCTCGACATCGTGGAACTCGATCTCCGCGTGTCCGCCGTGGGTTTCGTCCCAGTAGCCGAAGGCGGACAGACCGCGGCGGATGACAACCCCCGGCGCGTTACGGGGCACAAGCGTGATCGTGTGTCGTTTGTGCGGGGGCGCGTCGGGGTGGCTGCGCCCCATCACCACGAGCAGCGCACAGTCGATGCTCAACGCGCCGGTGGACCACCATTTTCGGCCGGAGAGCCGGAAGCCACCACCTGGCGACGGGGCCATCGCCAATGCGATATTCGAGGCGTCCGAGGAGGCCACGTCCGGCTCGGTCATGCAGAACGCGGACCGGATCCGGGCGTCGAGCAGGGGCTCGAGCCAGTGCTCGCGCTGCTCCGGCGTGGCAAACAGGTGCAGCAACTCCATGTTCCCCGTGTCCGGGGCCGCGCAGTTGAGCGCCTCGGGCGCGACGTGAGGGCTGCGACCGGTGATTTCCGCGAGTGGGGCGTATTGCAGGTTGGTGAGCCCGGCCCCCCGCTCGTGGTCCGGCAGGAAGAGATTCCAGAGCCCGCGCCGGCGTGCCTCCATCTGGAGCTCGGCCATGATCTTGGGCCGCTCCCAGGAGAATGGCTGGGCCGGGTCTCGCCGCTCGAACTGTGCTTCAGCGGGGTAGACGTGCTCGTCCATGAAGGCGAGCAGCTCCACGCGGAGTTCCTCCGTGCGGGGATCAGGTGCGAAATCCATGTGGGCTCCTGGTCACGGACGGTGGTCGGATCGTCGGGTCGAGCCTGCTACTGGCGCAGCGCACGGAGGAGTTCTTTCCTGTCACCACCTTCGGGAGCTCGTTCTCGGTATGGCGGGTGCACCTGTCGGCGGCGAAGTCCCCCCTGATGGGAGCCTCGAGGTCCGCGGCGGTGGTGCCAGAGAAGTCGGTCAGGACGGTGACAGCCTCGGGGACCAGTCGCGGCGTCGGAGGCTTCCGCCTCTCGCGGCGGCCCTCGAGCAGGTCGAACAGATCCGTGGTGCCCCAAGAGGGCCGGCCGGCGACTCAGGCGAGAATGCGCTCGTCAAAACGGGTCCGGTCAAGGGCCTCGACGCAGGTGACGAAGCCGGCTTGCTCCCGCGGAAGCGCCACCGCTCCTGGCGGCCCGCCGACCAAGGAGGCGGCCTGCGAGTCCGGCGAACACGTCGTCGCGAAGCTCGGCAGCTGGAGCGGCGCTGTACGCATACGCGCTTCCGGTCATGCCGGCAGCCCAGCCGGTCAGGGCATCGTGCGCGGATGCGGGTAGGGACGTAGCGATCCCCCGAGCGTTGAAGCGCGGGTCGGATGCGGGGTGGACGTTGTGGCTCGACCGAGCTGGCTGTTGGTTGAGCCGGGACTAAACAGCGGTGTGGTCAGGTCCGCCTCGGGCGGTGTACTGGCTGCGTTGCCTGCCCGCGGCGGCATGGGGTTCTTGGTTGGGTTCTTGGGCACCGTCGAACCTCCTCGTCCGGGCGGCGGGCGCCACGGTCGAAGACTCCAGCACACCATCAGTCTTGTCAATAGACTGTTAGTCTGGCGTTGGCCCTCGATCGGGGCGTGCTGGCTGGTCGTCGGGCACAGCCAGCAGGTCGCGGACCCCGTCGGTCAGCCGGTCGATGAAGGCTTCGAGATCCCGATCGTTGATCGTGTCGAGTCGGTTGAGGGAGTAGCGCGCGAACTCGCCCTGGAGCATGCTGACCAGCATCGACGCCCGGGCGTCCGCCGTCTGGGTGTCAAGGTGCGACCAGAGTTCCCTATTGCTGCGAACGTGCGCGATCTGGCGCGTGTACTGTTCCTGGGCCTCGCCCACGAGTGCATGCACCCAGGCCTCGACCGCGGCCAGATTCCGCCGGATGTCCCTGCGGTGAGCGAGCGCGAAGCCCTGTAGCCATTGCCGGATCTGTTCGCGTGACCAGTCCGGGAGCTGGCCGAAGGCGACATACTGCTCCTCGACGTCGCCCCACATCCGCTGGACGATCTCGCGCAGGATCGCGTCCTTGCTGTCGAAGTGGGCGTACAGGGTCGCTCGGCTGGCGCCGGCCGCCTTCACGATGTCGTCGATGGACGTCGCCGCGAACCCACGTTCGCCGACGATCTCGGTCGCCACCGCCAACAGATGCTCGCGAGTCTGCATCTTGTGCCGTTCGCGGAGGGACATCGCGGGCTGAGGTGAACGCATGGGGTGAGTGTACGGACGCGCCAGGCGTCAGACGTACAGTGCGACCGCTTCCTGAACCGTTAGTCTGGTTGCTTGACTCATGGTTCGACTTCTGTCAGGGTGTCCACGCCCACGTCACATGACGTACCGCGACCGCTGGAGCGGCCTGCATGAGAGGCGGGTTCTGACCGTGGCGACACGCACCCTTGGGCACCTCGCCCTGTACTACGTCCCAGGACTGGAGGAGCCGGCACGGACCCTGTTACGGGACCTCGGGCTCAGCCTCGTCGACAACGGCCCACCCGGGTTCTGCAGCGCATTGCTCGACGAGGACTCGGCCAACCACCACGACAACCTCCTTTACCTCGCGCAGATGACGGACGCGCACTGGGCTCTGGAGCAGAAGCTGCGGGAACAGCTGAGGGGGGGTGAGGCTGCCGACGCCTACCTGGAGCAGATCGGGATGTGGCCCGAGGTGGCACCGCACTTCGGCGTGAAGTTCCAGAGCCTCGAGACGCTGGAGGAGACGCTCAGAACGCTGGAGCGCGACATTGCGCCTGGAGGCCCACTGCACGGGCATGCACAGCTCAGAAAGTTTCGTGCCCGGCCCGGACTCGACACGGAGGTCGACGCGCGCATGGCGGCCTCTCCCGCCTTCACCGGGGACGAACACACCGCCTTCGCGGATCACATCATCCAGTGCTTCGTGCGCACCGACCTGTTCGGTCTCCTCTCCTCGGCCGCGACGATCGAGCTCGACTACGCGTTCGGCCCCTTCTTCCAGCGCGTACCGACCTTCGCCTGAGCCCGGGCGCCGCATCGTCCCGTCTGGCGATTCCGTACAGCCACGCCCGGGCCTCCTCCGAGGCGGCGGGTCGGCGCTGCCAATGCCGCCAGGCCGCGAGGAAGGTCTCCGAGACGACGTCCCAGGCGGCCTCGTCACTACCAAGGCGTCGCTGCGCGAACCGCAGGACCGCCCCGCGGTGCTCCCGGAACAGCGCCTCGAACGAGGGCACGGCCGAACTGGCAGGCAAGGGACAGTCCTTCGGGCCGCGGGGCGCTCCGGGTCGCCTTGCCGGAACGGGCCCACCATTCGTCGGACCGTCGAGGGCCTGGCCGCACTCGTCGGCATCCCGCTGCTCGACGACGCTGACCTGACGGCGCTCCGCCGGCCGGTCGCGCAGATGGACGAGGCGGTCAAGGCCCGCGACTACGAGACCTGGAACAAGCCACACCTGGAGTTCCACCAGCTGATCATCTCCCGATCCGGAGCGCGCACCGTCGCCGTCGCGCACCAACTCATCAGCCAGATGGCGGCACGGGTAGGCGGCCCGCCAGGGACGCTCGTCAGAATGATCAGACTGGGGTGACGCGTCCGGTACGGAGCTGGTGGGCGATATCGGACCGGCCGTGGGCCTCGGCGAGCCGCGCCGCCCATTCGGCGTCATAAGTCGTTGTGCGCAGGTCGACGTGCCAGGTCCCGTCGCTGTCGTCGAGGACCGCATAGCGTGCGTGCGGTGATCCGGTCTCGACGATGTGTGGGAGCGGCTCGTCGTCGTCATAGGCCGGCCAGCCGACGCTGCCCGGGTTGACGACCAGCGAACCGTCGGGGAGCTCGACCACCCGGGGCAGATGTGAATGGCCGCAGAGGAACAGCCGAAACGCGCCATAGGCGTCACCGAGCCGGTCCATGATCTCCGCTTTGGTCGCTGGGCGAAGCCCGTCGGGGGTGACCGTCTCGTTGAGGTAGCGCAGGTCGTCGGCAGGGCTCGCGTGGAACGCGAGCATCCCGGGCGCCGGTTCGAGGGTCTCCGGCAGGTTCGCCAGCCACGCGCGGTCCCCGTCCGTGAGCAGGTCCGCCGCATGGCGGTCGGACGCACCCATCCGCTCGCGGGGGAAGGTCAGGATCTGCCTTTCGTGGTTGCCGCGGATCGTCAGGATGTCTGGCCGGGCCGCAAGCAGGTCGAGCGTTCCGCGGGGGTCGACTGCTCCCGAGAGGATGTCGCCGAGGTTGAGAACAGCGTCGACATCGGTGACCTGCGCGAGCACGGTCTCGAGTGCGCGGGTGTTGCCGTGGATGTCGGACAGCACGGCTAGTCGTGTCATGACCCGACTATGGATGGTGACGACGCGGCGCGCATCGGACCGGGTGGTTGTAGCGGACGGCGCGTAGCGGGTGCGATGGCCGGGCGGGTGGGGGGTGGTCAGCTCGCTGCGGGATGGCAGTAAAGGTGCTCAGCTCGGCGTCGATCTCGTTGCTACCGCTTGTCACCGGGGCGGACTGATCGACGAGACGACACCGGCCCATTCGAGTTGGCGCGCGAACCAGAGGGTCGTGAGGTCGCCCATGTACGGGCCCAGGAGCTGCGCGCCTATCGGCAGTCCGGACTCGTGGCCGAGGCCGAGCGGTATGACTGTGGCGGGCCCCTTGGCGATGTTGGTCAGCTTGCTCCAAGCGCTGTAGAAGTCCATGGCCCGCACCGCTTGGCCGCCATGGTCGACCCACCGCTGGTCGGCAGGCAGCTCGGGCAGCAACGGCGCCGCGCTGAACGTCGCCGGGGCAACGATGATGTCGACGTAGCGGAAGCGACCTGTCCACAGCTCGCTGCGCCGGTGTTGCTCCTCCCAGTCGGCCCAGGCCGCGGCCAGATCTCTTCGCGGGCCAGCGATGTTGTGGGCGAGTTCGATCGCCTTGAGCCGATCGAGCAACTCGACAGCGTCGGGACCCGCGATGCCTGCTGGCAACTGGGAGACTTCACAGCCCGCATCGCGCAGGCGCTCGCCGAACGCGAGTAAAGCGACGCGCGTCTCGGAGTCGATCGGCGCCGCGGGCTCGTCCAGCCACAGCGCGACGCGTGTTCCCGGCAGCACGGAACGGGACGGCGGCGGTAGGGCGATCTCCCAGCCGCGTGCGGTGTGCCCTTCCCGTCCGGTCATGGCGGCGAGCATCGAGGCAAGGTCGCCAGCACATCGGGTGAGCGGGCCGACTGTCGACAGCGGCGGTTCGATGCGAGCGTCAGGGAATTCAGGCATGTGTCCGAGCTTGGAGACGAGCCCATTGGTGGGTCGATGGGCGAAGATGCCGCACCAGCTCGCCGGCATTCGGGTCGACCCGTACAGGTCGCTGCCGAGATCGGCTACCGAAAAGCCGGCGCTGACCGCCGCGGCGGCGCCGCCGGACGAGCCGCCCGGGGTGCGTGCGAGATCCCAAGGGTTGCGGGTGATGCCGAAGTCCGCGTTGCTAGAGGTGTAGTCGTCCAGCAGGGGCGGGACGTTCGTCTTGCCGAGGATCAGTGCCCCCGCCTCGCGGAGAACCAGATTCGGCAGATGATCGTAGCCAGGGAGGTCTCGGCCCGCGAGGTCCTCGACGCTCACCTTGCGACCATCGCCAAACGCGATGCCGCCATCGGCGCGATCACCGAGCTCGACGTGGCGGCGGCGGAGGCAGCCGCGGCGAGGGTGGACAAGCAGGTCACACGGGGCGAGCAGCCGGGGATGCTGGCCGGCTGGCCAGTCACGATCAAGGACTGCTTCGACGTCGCGGGCCGGCGCACCACCGTAGGACGACTCAGCGACGCGCGAACCCCCCGGCGGGATGCGCCCGTCGTACGTCGACCCTCAAGGCGGAATCGCGCCGAAAGCTCGACCGGGGTGATCGCAGGACTCGACAGTAGCTCCACCAGCTGACCGACGCTCGCCCGTCTGCTGGATCGCACGATGTCCCGCTCGAGTAGCTCCGCACCCAGAACGGCCCGCACCGACATAATCATGATCGAGTCGGGCTTGGGCAGCTCCGCCTTGGTGTTCGCGCGCACGGCCAGGTGCGCCGGGTTGCCGCCAGTGCCACCGTCGAGCGACCAAGCACGAATCAGCCGGTCGGCGCGGTCGGCGCGGTCGTGAGTGCGGTCCGGGAATCGCGCGGCCAGGCTCCACATGGCCACCATGTCCTCATCCGCGGGAGGAGCGCCCGTCCAGGTCAACAGCGATCCGTCGCGGCTGACCAGCCACGCGTCCAATCCGAAGGCGCTGAGCTCGCGAAGCACCGCGGCAGCTCGCTCGTCGCCGACTGGCAGCGCCGCGAGTCGCTCAACAACCGACACTTCGCGGAAGACGCGGTCCTGGACCGGCGACTCCAGCGCGGCCAGGATCTGGGCGCGCACGTCGCTGTAGACGACGTCGTCCGCAGTCACAATCACCGGGATGTCCAGGGCGGCACAGCGATCTAGGACCTCGCTCGGAACCGTGCCGATCTCGAGCAGCCCAAAGACGAGGGCCGTCGCGTTCGTCACGGCCAGCGCGTCCAGGAACGAGCTCACCCCCGCGGGCGTCTGGGTCCACAAACCGCTCGTGAACACCACCGAGGAAGGCGGCAAGAACGCCCGCGGGTCGGACAGATCCGTCACAAAGGCTCCCTGCGGCTGACGCGCGAGGGCCGTCTCCGAAGCCGCGATTACGGTCAGCCGAAAGTCAGCGCGTTCGACAATGTCCCGTACCGTCAGCACGCTCGAACCCTACGGTGGCTGACCGCGTCGACAGCAAATTGATCATGCGGACGCGATCGGTCGACGCCACCGACGTCGGCACGGTTGTGATCATCCAAGGCGGGCCCCTCATGGAGAACTGACGTTCGATGCGGTCGCGCACGTGTCAGTCGTGGCGCTCACCGGGCGAACGTCAGGTCCCGCCCGGCGAGGCGCGCGCCGACGAGCGGGGCCCCGGGGTAGTGGGCGATGGTCCAGTCAATGATCGGCCGTTGGATGCGGAACGCGGCGGACCGACGACTACCTGCTGGGCCGCAGGGCAAGAAGCGCGGCACCTAGACCGGCGACGGCCAGCCCCACAGCCCCTGTGACCCAGATCTCGCCGCGAAGGAAAAGGCTTACCTGGTCAACAGCGGCCGTCGCGGCCCGGGCCAGAACGGGGTCGGAAATACCGCTCACCATCAGTGAGCGCCCAGTCAAGAGGATCACCCAGAAGACCGCCATTGTGGCGGTCACACTCACTCCGACGGCGATTAGCATGCGCCGCCGGCTGACGGCGGTCAGCACGGCGCCGGCCAGCGCGGTGACCGTCAGCAAGGGAAGCCAGAATGCCGCGCGAGCCAGCCATTTTGCCGCCGCCCGGGCTCGGCCGATCCCGCTGATCCTCGAAATAGGCATCCTGACGGACAGGGATCGCAGCTTGCTTTCGGCGACTCCGAGACCGGCCAGCTGGTGTGCTACAGCGACGATGACCGGGTTGAGCTCCAGCGTCAACACGCCGTCGTTGTCGACGGCGAGCAGACTTCCAGGCCGGCCTTCAAGCGCGGCCACGAGCTGCTGGTGCGCGGTCCGGTTCACCGCGATCCACGTGGCCTTGAAAGCGCCGCTCCGGACGAAGCTGAGCACGATCTGCCGCGTGGCCTTCTCCGTCGCCCCGCCAATCGGTTCGGCGACGAGCCCGCCGATGGAGGCCGGCAGGTGGCCGCGTGTCTGCTTCACGGCCTCCTCACCGACGGCCTTCGCCACCTCCGTCGCCACCGCGTCCTGTATCACGGGGTTGCTTGCCAGCGGCCCGACGCTTTTCAGATAGCGATTGGTATCCAGCACCTCGCCGCGCAGCCAGACCGCGCTGACCGACGCCACGCAGAGGAGGCAGCCGAGGATGCAGAGCACGATGGTGCCAATTCGCCGGCCGCGCCGGGACGGTGGGCGCGGCTCGCCATCCCGCACCGTGGCCGGCTGAATTTCGGGCCAGCCTGGCTCGACAGCAGAAGCCCACGTCCCGGTGCCCAGCCTGCCGGCGGCGGGTCCTTGCTCGCTCGGGCTGGAGCCTGGATACGCGTGAACACCGGAGTCAACCATCGCTTCCTTCCAGCGCTGGGCGCCAGGGCAATGGCAGCGCGCGGCTGCCAACGTCGGTCCTGAGCTCAGGAAACCGGGCGCCCGTGGGAGATCTCCGGCAGTCGCATGGGAATTGCCTGGGAGTTTCCGGCTCGTGCCGGCATCGACGTGTCGGGCGTCACCCAGCGGCCGGCGGCCGGCGACCGGCGGCCGGGAGACCGGGAGACCGGGAGACCGGGAGACCGGGAAAACTCCCACAGAACTCTCATGAACCTCTCATCGAGAGGTCAGACCGCCGTGGTGTAGTGAGCAGGTGACAGAGGCCTGTACAGATGATCCGGCTCCTGGCCGGGCAGTCCCCGGCGGCGAGCAGCACGCTCGGCTGCTGGTCGTGGACGACGAGCCGTTCATCCTTGACGCCGTCTCGGCGTCACTGCGCTTCTGCGGGTTCGACGTCACCGTGGCGTCCAGCGGCCGGGCCGCGCTGCTACAGGCCCGTGAGTCGGAGCCGGATCTTCTGCTGCTGGACGTGCGGCTGCCCGACCTCGACGGGTTCACCGTCGTGCAGCAGCTCCGCCAGGAGGGCTCCCTCCTCCCGGTCATCTTCCTGACCGCGAAAGACACCCGGGAGGACAAGGTCCGCGGGCTGCGGCTGGGCGGCGACGACTACATCACCAAGCCCTTCGGTCTGGAGGAGCTCGCCGCGCGCGTCACCGCCGTGCTGCGGCGGACCAGGCCAGACCGCCCGGGGCCGGTACTGCACTTCGCCGATCTCGAGCTGAACCAGGACACCTACGAGGTCCGCCGAGCCGGGCAGCGGATCGACCTGTCGCGAACAGAATTCCGGCTGCTTCGTTATCTGATGCTCAACCCCGGCCGGATCCTGACCCGGGACCAGCTGCTCGCGCACGTGTGGAGCTACGACTTCGACGGCTCCGGCGCGGTGGTCGCCACCTACGTCAGCTATCTGCGCCGCAAGGTCACCGCGCTCGGTCCAGACCTGATCCACACCGAGCGCGCGGTCGGGTACGGACTGCGGCTGCCGCCGTCCGCGGCCGGCTCACCGTGAGCGTCCCGTTCTCCCGCCGGCGCGCAAGTCTGCGCACCCGGCTGCTCGCGGTCCTCCTGCTGCTCGCCGCGCTGGTCATCGTCGCCGCCGATATCGCCACGGTGACCGCCATGCGCCATCTCCTGACCCGCCGGACCGACGAGATCATGACCGGCATCGACCAGGCCATCCAGAGCAACCCCGGCCGGGCGGCCACGCTCGCCGACGGCGACAGCCTGCAGCAAGGAGCCCTCGACTTCCTCCCAGCCGACTACTACATCGCCGTCGTCACCGCGGACCGCAGCACGGTCGTGACCATCGCCGACCCGCGGGTCCAACCAGCCCTTCCCACCGATCTGGCCGCCCTGGCCCGGTCCGGCCAGGTCCGCACCGCCACCAGCACCGACGGCACGAGCCGCTTCCTGCTGCACGCGAGCCCGATAGGCGACCGGATCGTCGTCGTCGCCACGAACCTGCGTCAGGTGACCGACACCCTGGAACAGCTACAGCGCATCCTCGCGCTGGTAACGGTCGCGGCCCTCGCCACCCTTGCCGCCGCCGGAGTGGTGGCTGTCCGGCGCAGCCTGCGGCCACTGGAGTCCATGGCCGCCCAGGCCGACCGGATCACCGCCGGTGACCTCACCCACCGAGTGGCTCCGTCCACTCCCGACACGGAGGTCGGCCGCCTCGGCCTGGCGCTCAACCGTATGCTCGGCCGCATCGAGACGGCGATCCGTGAGCAGGAAGCCGCCCAGGAACGGGCCAACCAGTTCTTCGCTGACGCCAGCCACGAGCTGCGCACACCGCTGACCTCGCTGCGCGCCAACGCCGAGCTCTACGGCCAAGGAGCGCTGGCCGAGCCAAGGCAGGTCGACGAGGCCATGCGGCGCATCAGGATCAGCGCCCAGCGGATGAGCGCGCTCGTGAACGACATGCTCCATCTGGCCCGCCTCGGCCAGACGCCCGACCAGCGCACCGAGCACGTCGACCTCACCGAGCTGCTGAGGGCGAGCGCAGCGGAGGCACAGGCCGCGGACCGGGAACGCAGGTGGAGCTCCCGGATCCAGCCCGGCCTCTGCGTGCAGGGGAACGCAGAGCTGCTCCGCCGGGCCGTGGACAACCTGCTCATGAATGTCCGCACGCACACTCCCCCGGCCACGGCCTGCACGCTGACCGCCCGCCGGCGCGGCGACGTCATTCTGATAGAGGTGGCGGACTCTGGACCGGGCGTCCCGGCAGCTGCACTGCCCCGGCTATTCGACCGCTTCTACCGAGCCGAAGGATCCGAAGGATCCGACACCCCTCCAGGATCCGGCCTCGGACTGGCCATCGTCGGCGATGTGGCCGCCGCCCACGGCGGCGCCGTCACCGCCCATCCCAGTCTTCCATCCGGCCTGCGAATCGAGCTCTCCCTGCCCAACGGCGCGCCGGCGCCGGCGAGATCGCTCCCGCCGGACGCCGATGCCGAGCAGGGGGGGATTGTGGCCTAGGCCGAGGACCTGTACGACCGTCAGTGCTCTCATGGCCTCAGTGCTCTCATAGCCGGCTGTGCTCTCATAGCCGGCTGTGCCACGGCTGGAGGCGCCGAGGCGGCCGGACAGCCGGGTCCGCAGCCGTGGGCGATGCGATCATGCCGCATCACTTGAGCAGCCCAGAGCGAACGGGGCTCCGGCCAGGGGATCCCGGCCGCCGTCAGCTCTGCTGAAGGGGCTCGCCGCACCAGTAGCCGTCCTGGTTGAGGGCGGCGGGCGGTGGCACCGGTACGAAGCTGTGGCCCTTCTGGTCGACCTTGACGAAGTTCTCGCAGAGGGTCGGCTGCTTGGGATGGGTGAGGTCGATCGGGGGGATCAGGCCGTTGGCCGTGAAGTCGGTGACCCTGCGGAGGTTCTGGATGAACGCCTCGCGGCTCGGGCAGCCTCCGGCCAGCTGCAGGCCTTCGATCATCTCGTCGGCGGCGACATAGCCCGCGAGCGAAAGCTCGTCGCTTGGGTCAAGAATTTCCGGCGCATAGGCGCTCATCGCGCTCTGGTAGGCCCTCAGCGCCGGCGAGCCCTGGGTCGCGATGCTCGACATGATCGACATTCCGGCCATGTCCTTGCCGCGCTGGGTGAGCAGGCTGGGGCTGAAGCCAGTGGCGCTCAGGGCGACATTAAGTTTGGCGCCGAGGGCTTTGGCCTGGGCGTAGATGTCGATGAAGGGGTTGGACTGGGCTGCGCCAATAAGGGCGTCAGCGCCGGATTTCTCCAGCTCGCCGGCGACGCTGGCGGGGCTGGTGAAGCCGTCGGTGTAGGTGACCTCGCCGACGACCTCGACTCCACGGCTCTGGAGGCTGGGGACGAACTGCGCGGCGAGGCTCTGGGAGGCCGCGACGTTCGGGTCGACCACGACCAGTGCCTTTGTCCCGCCTTCGGCCTTGACGAAGTCGCCGAAGACGGAGACCTTGCCGGTGTTGAACAGGTTCCCGGCGTCGAAGAGGTTGGGGAAATCACTCCACGCGGCGCTCGTCGCGGTTCCGGTGACCGGTACGTTTTCCTTCTCGAGCCACTCAGCTGACTTTTCGAGGACAATGGACGGGGTGATGAGGCCGAACACCCCCTGGTTGCTGACGAGGTCGTGCGCGACCAGCGAGAAGGCTCCCGGGTCGGACTGGTCGTCGCCCCATACCAGATCGACCGTACGGCCGTTGACGCCGCCGTGGGCATTCTGCAGGGCGATGCGGGCCTCGACACCGCTGCGGGACGCCTTGAAGGCTTTGGCGATTTCGGCGGGCCCGGTGTCGGGGTAGATCAGCCCGATCTTGACGGAATTGCCAGTGACTCCCGGTGCCAGCGTCGGGCAGTCCTCAGCTTTGCCGGCTGTCGACGTCGGCAACAGCCCGCATCCACTCATCGACGTACAGAGCCCGACAAGCACGGCCGTGATCGTGGCAGCCGTGGTCCTCGCGCGGAGGCGGCAAAGGATCATGTTGTGCCTTCCATCGTCATGAGATCGAACGGAGAAACTGCTGTTCGAGGAAGAGCCGCGTGGCGGATTCCGCTTGTCCTACGGCCGGAGTACCGGCTGTTCGCCGGCAGGTGGGGCCGTGGCCTGGCAGCACGCCTCGGTGACGATGGCGGCCGCCGCCGGGAATGTGGCCGCCCTGCAGCCCGCGGCTCGTTGAGCCTGCGTCCGGGCCGCGAGAACGGCCCGTGCCGGGCCGACGGCCCGGCGCGAGCCGACGGCCCGCGCTCGGCCGCGTCCGGCGTGGTGCTCGACCAGTGGCCGACAGGGCGGTAGGACGCCTGCCACGACGACCGCCCTGGCCGTGGGGCTCGAGGTCAACGGCCGGCTTCGGAGCGTTGGAGCCCCGTCTCGGGGCCGGCCGGAGCGAGGAACTGCGTAGTTGCCAGCTCCCGGTACAGCTCGTCGCCACGCAGGAGCTCGTCATGGGTGCCGACCGCGCGGACCCGCCCAGACTCCATGACGACGATCTGGCGGGCGTCAATGACGGTGGACAGCCGGTGGGCGATGACGATCACGGTGGTGGACCTCGAAGCGACCACGAGGGTGTCGCGCAGCGCCGCCTCGTTGGCCGCGTCCAGCGCCGAGGTCGCCTCGTCCATCAGGAGCAGCCGGGGCTGGCGCAACAGCGCCCGGCCAATCGCGATCCGCTGCCGCTGGCCGCCGGACAGCGTGCCGCCGCGGTGTCCGATCCAGCCGTCGAGGCCGCCGGGCAGCGCGTCGACGACGTCGCCGAGCCGCGCAAGCCCGACGATCTCCCACAGCTGGTCGTCGCCGACGCCGGCGAGGCCGAGGGTCAGGTTCTCCCGCAGCGTGCCGGCGAGGACCGCCGACTCCTGCTCCACGTAGCCGATCGAGCGGCGCAGCTCGGCCAACGGCCAGTCAGCGACGTCGCGGCCGTCGACGAGCACCCGCCCCGACCACGCCTCGTAGAAGCGCTCGAGCAGCGCGAACAGGCTGGTCTTGCCAGCCCCGGACGGTCCGACGACCGCGGTCACGCCACCCCGCGGGACCGTGAAGGTCACATTCCGGTGGACGGCGGGAAGGCCAGGCCGGTATCCGAACACCACCTGCTGGAAGGCCACGGTGGCGCCGCCCGGCCGGTCCAGCCGGTCCAGCCGGTCCAGCCGGTCCAGCCGGTCCAGCCGGTCCAGTCGGTACGTGCGCGGATCGCCGGCGCCCCGCGCCCCGGCCTTCGGCGCACTGTCGCCTCGGCGGCCGGCACATGGCCGGGGAACGTCGATGGGTTCGACGGCGAGGTCGAGCACCGCCTGGATGCGCTCAGCGGCGGCACTACCGGCTTTGAACTGGCCCCAGGCGCCGGCCAGGGTCGTGACCGGCTGGGTCAGGAAGAACATGTAGAGCAGGTACGCGATCAGATCCGCGAGTGGCAGCTGCCCCGAGGCGACCCGGGCGCCCCCCACCCCGAGCACGGCGAGAAACGACGTCTGCATCATGAGGCTGGCCGACGCACCGCTGGCCGCCTGCCATCCCGCGACCCGCAGGCCACGGCGCCAGGCGGTGTCCGCCGCGCCGGCCAGAAGACCGAGCTCGTGCTCCTCTGCGCCCGCGGCCTTCACCGTCCGGAAGGCCCCGAGGTCGCGATCGAGCAGCATCGCCATGTGGCCCACAGCTTCCTGCGCCCTGCCTGTGGCCCGCCCAATCCTCGCGGCGGACCAGCGCACCGCGACAGTCATCGTCGTGACGGCGGCCACCGTCACGGCGAGCAGCACATAGTCGATCAGACCCATGAGCACCAGCGACCCGACAAGCGCGAGCGACGCGATGATCGACGTGACCATCGCCTGGGTGGTCACCTGCCGCAGCAGGGTCGTGTCCGCGACCAGCCGGGACAGCAGGTCGCCGGGCTCGACCTCGTCGGCAACGGCCGGTCTCAGGGCCAGGATGCGGGCGACGAGGTGTCTGCGCACCGAGCGCACGACCGACTCGCCGACGGACTCGACGATGAAGTAGCCGCCGGCTGCCAGGGCGGTCCCCAGCACGACGGCGCCGGCCAGGACGAGCAGCAGTCTGTTGATCGGCTCGTCCCGGACGAGCCGATCAAGGATTCGCTGCGCGATGAGCGGCTGGGCCAGCGACAGCGCGGTGCCGGCGAGGATCAGCGCGCCGCCGGCCACGAGACGCAGCCGCAGGCCGGAGGTGTACCGCAGGATCAGGCCGGCGGAGCCGCCAGGCCGGCCGGAGGGGGCGGCTCCAGGGCCACCGGCCCCGCTCACTTCCCCTGCTCCTCGGCCAGCGTCACCAAGGCGGCGGCCGCGGCGGTGGCACCCCCGGCGGCCCGGAACGAGGAGCCGACCCGACGCGCGGCCTGGCTGTACCGGGGGTCGGCGATCACGTCGGTGACCGCGGCAGTCACCAGGCCGGGGGTGGCCCGGCCGAAGCTGAGCCGCACGCCCGCTCCGGCATCGACGACCTGCTGGGCGACCACCGGCTGGTCGTCCCGGATCGGTGCGACGACCAGCGGGAGATCGTGCGCGAGTGCCTCGCACACCGTGTTGTGGCCTGCGTGGCAGACAACGGCGGCGGCGTGCGGCAGCAGCCGGAGCATCGGCAGGTACGGCCTGGTGAGAACGTTCCCGGGCACCGGCCCGAGCGCCCCCAGCGGGTCGGCCACGAAGCCCTGGACGGACGCGCCGAGCCGCTGCAGTGCCTCGCAGCAGGTACGCAGGAAATCGGCGCCAGCCTCGTTGTTGACGGTGCCGAGGCTAACGACCACCAGCGGCCGCGACGGGTCGCGCCACGCCGGCGGGAACAGCTCGCCCAGGTCGGCTGCGAACGAGGCGCGCGCGGCGTCGGGCTGACGCAGCGCGGGTCCCGCCCACAAGGTGGGCGGCCCCGCCGGGTCCGCCGGGCCGGCGAGCGCCTCGGTGGTGAAGGCGAGGACCAGGTGCGGGGAACGGTCCAGCGTCGCCGGCGTCAGCGGGGGGACGGCGTCCGGGCACAGGCGCCCGATCAGGTCCGCGAGCAGCGTGTCGAGCCACCGCCGGACCTTGGGTGTCGCGGCGAACGGGTCGCGCAGCGATCCTGACGTCGTGGCGGACGTGACCCATGGCAGGCCGAGGCGTGCCGCCGCGACGGGGCCGGCCAGCGCCTGCATGTCGGCGACGACCAGGTCGGCGCCGGTCTGCTGGGCCGCGTCTCCGACCGCCTCGTGGGTGGCGTCGGCGAGCGGGATGAGGAACTCCTCCCAGAGGAACCGGACGGCGGCGTAGCCGCGCAGCCCCGCGCCGCGCTCGGGGAGGTCGGCCGGGCCGGACGAGCAGGGGTACACCTGCGCGTCCTCGCCGGCCAGCTTCCCGATCAGGGCGGGCTCGCCGGACCAGGCGACCCGGTGGCCGAGCTCCCCCAGCCGTTCGGCGACCGCGGCCAACGGCGCGATATGTCCAGTCAGTGGCGGCACCACGAACAGGAATGTGGTCATCGAAGGTCCCGCGATGCCGCCGTGGCAACGGGCTTTCGGAAGATCCAGTCGAGCAGCAGGTCGCGTACCTGGCGGTGGGCCTCGACGAGGACGGAATGGTCCTGGTCCTGGATCACGACGGTCCGGCAGTCGGGCAGCACGCCCTCGAGCAGATATGGGTCCTCGGCCTGGAAGCCGTCGCTGCCCACGACGCTCAGAACAGGCATCGTGATCCGGCTCAGGTCCACGAGATCCAGCAGCGGCCCGCTCGGGATCTCCTCCGCCATCGAGGTCTCCGCCAGCCGCCGGTAGGCCTGCCGCGACAGCCTGGCGTGGTGGTCGCCGAACAACACCGCGATCTGCTGGAACGTCTCCTCGCGGGACAGCTCCTGTTGGGTGTTCCTCAGCAGCTCCCCCACCCGCTGCGCCCATTGTTCGGTCGGCGGCTCCGACTCGATCACCACAAGGCTGGCCGCCTTCTCCGGATGCTCGGCGGCGAAAGCGAAGGCGACGGTGCCGCCGAAGCTGTTGCCGACCAGATGGACCGGTCGCGCGATGCCGAGCGCGGTCAGCAGGCCGCCGAGGTCCGCGACGAAGTCCGCCACCCGGTACCCGCTGGTAGGCCGTGAGCTGTTGCCGTGCCCGCGCAGGTCGTAGAACAGCATGTCGACGCCGGCCGCGGACAGCGGCGCGGCGAGCGTCAGGTAGAAGCTGGCGAGGCTGTCAGTGCCGAGGCCATGGATGCAGACGAGCATCGGAGCGGGGCCGTCCGACGCCTTGCCGCGCATGTACAGGTAGTGGATGTCGGTGTCGTTGACATGGATAGTCGGCATGATCGTCAGTCGGCACTGGCCGGCAGCGGCAGCCGGGACACGACGTAGTCGACCAGCTCGCCAACGCGCAACGCGATCACTTCGCCAAGCTCCTTCTCGGCCAGGAACTCGGCCATGCTCACCTGGTCGCCGTACCGGCCGGCCAGCATGACGCCGAGCGTCACCAGATCGATGCTCTCCAGCTCGAGGTCAGCGTGAAACAGCGTGTCCATGGTCACCTGGACGGGCGGGGAGCCGTACTTGCGCACGATCTCGTTGATCAGGCTGTTGGTTTCGGCCAGGACGGAGCTGGTCTGGCTGGCGGACGCGGTCATCCATGAACTCCCATCAGGGTCGTCGGTGTCTCGTCGGAAATCTCGGGCTCATTCGTGGTCCAGGCGACGATCCGCCGACCGCCGTCGCCGGCCCCCGCGCCGCCGGGCCGGCAGATAGCGGCCTCTGCGCAGATCACCGTGTGCTGGGCCGCCACGGCGAGCTCGCCGGCCGCGGGCACGGTCACGGACACCGTCAGGACCCGCGGGTCGGAAGCCAGCCGGGACGCGCCAGCGATCCGGGTCCGGGACGCGTCGGCCCCGGACGCCCGGGCCACCGCCTGTCTCGCCGCCGCGAGGCGGCGATGCCACCAGGGGCCGCCCGGATCGGCACTGACCGGTGGTTCCGGCCCCGCTGGGCCGGCATCGAGCCCGGCCGGCTCGACGACGAGGCTGACCTGCGCCGGCGGCCGGGGCAGGCCGGGCCCGGTGACCAGGCGCGCGCACGCCACAGCCACGTCCGGGGTGCTCGCGACCGAGAGGGCAACCGGCGGCAGCACGAATCCCCGAACGCCGGAGACGGCCACCTGGGGCGCGGCACCGGGGCTCACGTGACACTGCCCGAACGGGTCCGCCACCCGGATCTGCACCGGGAAGATCTCCGGGGACCGCGGTCCCCACAGCTGGGTACGCACCGCGTCCTTGATCGCGATCCGTCGCAGCAGCCATTCGCGGCGGGCCGCTGGCGGCGTCGTCTCGTACTCGGCCCGCTCGGCCGCGCCGACGTACCGGCTGAGCACCATCTCGCGGACAGCCAGGTCGGACCAGCGTTCGGTGGCCAGGACCCAGCCGTCGGCGACGACCCGGCTGAAGGGGTGCCGCTGCGGCCAGCGGAACGCCTCGTCGAGCTCCGCCGGCAGGTCGAACCGCCGGTCCACCCAGCCGTGCACGACCGCCCAGACCTGATGGCCGTCGACGAGCTGCAGGTGCGCCTCAGCCCACTCGCTGTCGAACTTCTCGACCCAGGCGTGGCAGGTGACCGCGGCCCCGGGCGGCGGTTCCGGGCCGAAGAACTCCGTCATCCCGATGCGGACCGGGAACATCACGAAGCGGTCGTTCTCCCGCGATCGCAGCCAGTAGCCGAGGAGCTGGCCCGCGGCGTCCAGCAGCGCTCCCGGCGCGCCGGACGTCCGCAGGACGCCCCGGACATGGGACGGCCCGTGCCCGAGAAACGCGGTCACGCCCTGGAAGGCGGGCCCGTGGAACATCCACCGTTCCCGGTAGAACTCCCGGCCGGTCAGGATCGGCGGCTGCTCGGTGTCGAGGTCGACGGGCCACCGCGGCGGCCGGCCGGCCGGATAGCTGTCGGCGACGCGGACGAGGGCGGTGGCGAAGCCGACGAAGGTGATCCGGAACCGGTCGCGCCCCTCGGGCCGCACCAGGACGGCCACGTCGGTCGCGGGCTCGGCCGGCAGCCAGCTCTCGAGGCGGACGTCGTAGACGCCGACCGGGATCCGGCCCGAGGCCTCCCGCGCGAGGTCCGCCATGAGCTGGACCGTGGTCGTCGCGGCCACCACCGGGCGCCGGTCCGCGAGGTCCGGCCAGTCAGGCGGCTGCGGCGTCAGCGCGTGGTCGAGCAGGTACGGCATCGTCGCCGTCGATACGCGCAGAGTCGCCGTCCAGCCTGGTCCCGTGGGATCCTCGCGCAGGCCGCCGACCGGGCCCCTGGCGGTGTCGGCCTCGCCCGCGCGGGTCAGCACGGCCGCGGCAGTGTCGGCAGTCTCCGTCAGCAGCGCCATCAGCTCTCCGGCCACCGGGTTCCGCTCGGCCCACGCCACGAGCGGATGTCCAGCCAGCGGGTGGCCGGGCGCAGCGGCCCGGCCCGCCGGCTGCCCGGCCAAGGGCCGCGGGACCGGGGTGGCGTCGTCACCCTGCGAAAGGCCAGGCCGGGCCCAACCGACGCCAGCGGGCGCGATCCGGGGCAGCCGGGCCGGGTCGATGGCCACCGTGCCCGCGCTCAGGTCCAGCCGGACCAGGCGGTTCGGGCGGCTCCCGGTGCCCGCGCCATCCGGCCCGGCCGGCTCCGCGGCCGAAGAGGCAGGCTGGGCGCGGGGCCCGTCGAGCACCGCGAAGTCGGGGTCGCCGTTCTCGGCCCACAGCGCTACCGCGAGCCGGCGCAGCTGGCCAAGTCCGTCCCGGTGGGCGGAGTTCGCCGCGATCGTCAGGTGCGGGGCGCCCTCGAGGACGCCGTCGACGAGGCCGCCGAGCCGGCCGGGCCCGACCTGGATGAACACCCGGACACCCGCCGCGTACATGGCCTCGACGGTCTGGCGGAACAGCACCGGCTCGACGAGGTGGCGGACGAACAGCTCGCGGATGGCCGCCAGACCGGACGGGTACCGCGAGGCCGTCGTCGCCGACCACAGCTCGACCCGCGCGGGCCGCCGCAGCCGGAGCCGGTCGGTCCGCGCCCGGAGAGCCGGCAGGTGTGGCCGCAGCATCGGGGTGTGGAACCCGGACCGGAACGGCATGATCTGGACGACCACGTTCTCGCGGCGCAGCCGCGCGGCCAGGTCCGCGATCGCGCCGGGCGGTCCGCAGACGACCGTGCTCTGCGGCGCGTTGTCGTGCGACAGGACGATGTCCGGCTGGTCGGCGAGGAACAGCCTGGCCTGGTCGCTCGAACAGGCCAGCGACGCGTAGTCGAGGTCGGGTACGTCGCCGCCGTAGGGGTCGGCGGCGAAGACGCTGGCGTCGACCTCGTCCTCGTCGAACATTCCCGCGGCGAACATCGCGCTCCACTCGCCGATGCTGTGCCCGGCCAGCGCGTCGGGCTCGATCCGCATCCGCCGCAGCGTCCGGTCGAGCACGCGGCTCACCAGCAGGACGCTGGTGCCGTGGCTGCCGAGGTCGGCCGCCGACAGCTTCGCGGGCAGGCAGAAACCGAAGTGCCGGCCGACGTCGTCGAGCTGGGGGGAGAACTCCGCTTCCAGCCCGGGGAACACGAAGGCGATCCGGCCCGGCACCGGCCCGGCGAGCAGCGGCTCGGCGCTGGCCCAGACCTCACCGCGGCCGCGCCACGCCCGCCACGCCCCCAGGCGGATTCCGCCGACAGCATGCCTCGCGGCCGCGAGTCGCCGTCCGGTCGGATTCACCAGGCCAAGCCGCGCGCCGACGGCGGCCGGGGCGGGCGAGCCGGCCGCGGCGGTCCGCAACGCCGCGTCGTCGACCTCGAGCAGCGCGCCCAGCTCGTCCGGGGTCGCCGCCGCGAGCCGCAGCACCAGCTCTGGCTCGGCCACCGTCAGCCGCGGCGCGTGGGCCTGGTCCACTGTCGGCTCAGCGGGCGCCGGCGCGCCGGGCACCGCTGCCGCGGCCGCCGCCACCGGCACGCCGGGAACCGGCGGCGTGGCGTGCGGCGAGCCGGTGGCCGCGGCCTCCTCGAGCAGGATGTGCGCGTTCGTGCCGCCGAACCCGAAGGCGTTGACGCCCGCGCGGCGAGGCCCGCTCGCCTCCCAGGGGACCGGGGCGGGCAGCGGGCGGAACCGGGTCGCGGCGATCGCCGGATGAGGCTCGTCGCAGTTCACCGCCGGTAGCAGGACCTTGTGGTGCAGCGCCAGAGCCGCCTTCACCAGTCCGGCGACGCCGGCGGCGGCCATCGTGTGCCCGATCATCGCCTTGACCGAGCCGAGCGCGGCGGCCCGGGTGTCCCCCGAGGATGGGCCGGCGCCGCTCCCGGCGCCGCTCCCGAAGACCTGGGCCAGCGTCGTCAGCTCGGCCTCGTCACCGGCCGGCGTGCCGGTGCCGTGCGCCTCGATCATGCCGACCGAGCCGGGTTCGCGGGGGTCGAGGCCGGCCGAGCGCCACGCCCGTTCGATGGCCACTGCCTGGCCGGCCGGATCCGGATGGACCAGACTGCCGCCGCGGCCGTCGCTGGACACTCCGGCCCCGCGGATCACCGCGTAGACCCGGTTGCCATCGCGGTAGGCGTCCGCCAGCCGCCGGAGAACGACGACTCCCGTGCCCTCGCCGATCAGGATGCCGTCGGCGCGCCGGTCGAACGGCCTGATGCGCTGTGTCCTCGACAGGGCGCGGAGCTGGGAGAACACGCTCCACAGGGTGATGTCGTGACAGTGGTGGACCCCGCCGGCGAGCACCGTGTCACAGCGGCCCGAGGCCAGCTCGGCCACGGCGCTGTCCACCGCGACCAGTGAGGACGCGCAGGCGGCGTCGACGGTGAACGCGGGCCCGCCGAAGCCGAGCCTGGCCGCGATCCGGGACGCCACCAGGTTCGGCACCACGCCCATCGCCGCGGCGGGCGCCTCCGGTCCGAGCTGCTCGGTGAAGGCGGCGCGGATCTGGTCGAGATCCTCCTGGCCGAGCGTCGGCAGCAGGGTTCCCAGCGTGTCGACGAGCTGGCGCGCCGTGCGCAGGCGCTGGTCGAGGCGGGCCATGCCGGCGCCGATGTACCCGCCGCGGCCGAGGACAACGCCGCCCTTGCCGGGATCGCCCAGGCGGTCGGCGCCGCCGGCGTCCTCGATCGCCGCCGACGCGACCTGCAGCGCGATGAGCTGGTCGGGCTCGATGCTGGCCAGGTCGCGCGGCGGGATGCCGAACCGGAGCGGGTCGGCGTAGGCCAGGTCGTCCACGAAGCCGCCGCGCCGGCAGTAGATCTGGTCGGCCCGGGCCGGCCCGGCCGCGCTGGCGGGGTCGTAGAACGCCGGGTCCCAGCGACCGGGCGGGACCTCGGTGATCGCGTCGACCCCCCCGATCAGGTTCCGCCAGTAGGTGTCCAGATCAGGGGCACCGGGCAGCAGCACGGCCATGCCGACGATGGCGACCGGCGGCTGGCGCCAGCCGGGCGCAGGCGCTGGCGCGGACGACCAGGCCGAACGCGTCGGACCGGTAGGCACCCCTACCACCGGGAGGCTGTGTAGACGACGCCGGAAATGTCGTGTGGTCCCCAGGCGAGCTCGCGCAGCAGGCTCCGGTGCCCGGCCTCGGGGTCGATCAGGCTCACGCCGCGCCGGGCGAGGTCCCGTTCGAGGTCCTCGCTGATCATCCCTGGATGGTCAGCGTCCGGTGCCCATGGGCCCCAGTGGACGGTCAGCACGCGGGACCCGGTACGGCGGCCCCAGGCCGAGCCGATCGTCTCGAGCGCGTCGTTCGCGGCCGCGTAGTCGCTTTGGCCGCGGTTGCCGAGTGCGGCGGCGGTGCTGCCGAAGAACGCGACCGTGCGTGGCGGGGCCGGCAGCTCCTGGAGCGCCGCCAGCAGCGCCCGCGCCCCGGCCACCTTCGTGTCGAAGACCCGCCGGAACGACTCTGGTTCCTTGTCGACGACGAGGCGGTCCTCGATGACACCAGCGGCATAGATGACCGCGTCGATCCGGCCGTGCCGGGCGAACACGTGCTTGACGAACTGGTGGACGGCGTCCGCGTCCAGCACGTCGAGCTGCTGGTAGCGCGCCTGGCCGCCCCGGGCCGCGACGCCGGCGAGGGTCGCCCTGATCTCGCGCTGAGCCAGCACCTGCCCCGCGGCGCGACTCGCTTCCCGCGGGGTCCGGTGCCCGAGCTCCCGGACGGCTTCGAGCACGGCGGGCCGGTCGAGCGCCGCCGCCAGCCGGGGCTCCTCCTCGCCGGCCGGGGCTGGGGTGCGGCCGGCCAGCTCCAGGTGACAGCGGGCAGCGCCCGCGAGCAGGGCCGTGAACCCAGCGGTGATGCCTCGGGCTCCGCCGACGAGGACGACGACGGAGCCGCGGTCCAGGCCGAGCGCGGCGGCCTCCGCCGTGCCGTCATCCGCGGGTCCCGCGCCGACCGTCGCGAGCGGGCCCAGGGCTGCCTCCACCAGCTGCTCGGTTTCCCGGGTCGCGCCGAGGCGGACGACGGCCTCGCCCCGCGCCGGAGGCTCGTTCAGCTCGACGGCGACCATGTCGGCAAGCGCCAGCCGCGCGCCCGCGGCGACCTCCACCAGCTTGACGGTCGTCGTCGGGCGCTCCCGGCGCAGTGTGCGGAACAGGCCGCGCAGGCCGGCGGCGCGCGGCGCGCCGGCCGGGGTGATGGCCAGCAGCCACCGGAGCTGCTCACCGACGACGGCGCGCACGGCCCCGAAGGCTGCGGGCAGCTCCGGCTCCCCAGCGTCGTCTTCCCAGCCGGCCAGGTAGAGCGCGCCGTCGACGGCCACCGGGCCGGCGTCGGCCAGGTCCTCCGTCGTCCTGGTCTGTACGTCGGCGCCGAGCTCGGTGAGCCGGCGCACGACGGCCTCGGCCGCGCGCACGTCGGGTGCCCGGCCGAAGACCACCCAGGCCGTGCCCGTCAGGTCGGCCGGGACGGGGGGCGCTGGGGCGGGCTGCCAGGACGAGACCAGCCGCATCGGGTCGCGGCCGCGCTGGCGGTCCGCGGCAGTGGCAGTGGCAGTGGCAGTGGCGCCCGCCGGCTCGGCGAGCGGGCCGGGCACGCCGCCCGGGCGCGCCGCGTCCGCGATGGCGCTGTGCTCGGTGAGCCAGCGCGCGATCCCGCGGACGGTCCGCAGCCGGCTGAGCTGGTCGGCTTCGCCGCGGGCAATGGCGAAGCGCTCGGCGAGGCGGCCAGCGAGCTCGGTGCGCTTGAGCGAGTTGACCGACAGATCGGTCTCCAGGTCGAGGTCCATTTCGATCATCTCGGTCGGGTAGCCCGTGTCCTCGGCGATGAGCCCGATCACGGCCGCCGTCACGTCCACGCCCGCCCCGGGCACGGTCGCGGCGGGCTCGGCCGCCCTGGAGGGGATCTTGCGCGCATGGCCGGGCGTGACGGGAACCGCCTCGAAGGTGTCGGCCGTCAGGGCGGGGATGCCAGCCGTCTCGGTGGGCGCGGCCGCCAAGGAGACCGCGCTCGCGAGTGCCGGTGCCCCCGGCACCGGCACCGGTGGACCGCCGAGGTAGGCAAGCAGTACGTCGCGCTGCGCGGCCAGGTTGTCCCGTGAGGTCCGCAGGAACTGGCCGACCAGCGCGTCCCGCGTCGCGGCGTCGCCGGAAACGGCCGTCAGCGCGGCTCCGGGAGGCGGCTGTCCCGCGAAGGCAGCGACGGCGGCCGGGGAGGCAGCGTGGTCCACTCTGCGTGCCGGCAGCAGGCCGCCGGGCAGCGGCTGCCCGTCGGCCAAGCAGATGCTGCGCCCGTCGACGCTCCACCTGGGCGGGGCGGGCGGGGCCGAGCCGGTCCGGTCCACGGCCTGCCGGCCGTTGACCAGCCAGTCGGTCTGCAGCCCGACGCCCGCGGCCGCGAGCTCGGCGACGGCGTCGAGGAACCCGGTCAGACCGCCCCGGCGCCCGTCGCAGGCGACCGCCAGGTGCGGCCGGCTGCCGAGGATCGAGCGGACCAGACCGGTGAGCACCCGGCTGGGGCCAGCCTCGACGAACACGCGGGCCCCGTCGCCGTACATCGCCTCGATCTGGTCGGCGAACCGCACGGGCGCCGCTATCTGCGCCGTGAGCTCGGCCCGGACGGCGTCGCCGGCGGCGCCGCCGGCCGTCGCCGGGTAGCGGCTGGCGCCGCGGTTCGCCCAGACCGGCAGCCTGGGATCCGCCAGGCGGGCCTCGGCGAGTGCGCGGGCGAACAGGTCGGCAGCGCCGGCGACCAGGGGGCTGTGGAAGGCACCGGCGACGGGCAGCCGCAGCGCGTTGTGCCCAGCGGCCCGCAGTAGCCCGATGGCCGCCTCGACCGCCGCCGTAGGACCGGAGATCACGACCTGGTCCGGGGCGTTGTGGTTCGCGACGACCACCTGCCCGGCGAGGGAGGCGGAAGCCAGCACCGAGGTCACGGCCGAGACGGGCGCCCGGACGGCCGCCATGGCGCCCTGGTCCGTCTGCTCGGCGCCGCCCTGGCCGGCCAGGGCCGCGGCGATCGCCTCGCCGCGGGCGGCGGACAGCGCAAGCAGGGTCTCGGCGTCGTACGCGCGGGCGGCGCACAGCGCGACCAGCTCCCCGTAGCTGTGGCCGGCGGTCATGTCGGGCGCCAGTCCCAGGCGGGACAGCAGGTGGTGCATCCCGAGGCCGGCGATCCCGAGCGCCGGCTGCGCGACCCGGGTATCCCGCAGGCGCCGTGCCGCCCTCTCGGCGCCGGCGCCCGTACCGCCGGGCGCCGGCGCGGGGAAGATGGCGTCCCGCCAGGCGTCCCCGAGCCGCAGATAGTCGCGCAGCTCGGGGAACGCGACAAACAGCTCGGCCAGCATGCCCGGGTGCTGGCTGCCCTGGCCGGGGAAGAGCAACGCCAGTTTGCCGCCTGCCCCCTGCCCAAGGCCGTCTGACCACGGCCGGTCGCGGGCCAGGAACAGCCCCGCGCCTGGGTCAGGCTCCCCCAGGGCCGCCCGTTCCAGGAGGCGCGCGAGGTCGTCGAGGCCACGCGCGACGACGGCGATCTGGACGTCGCCTCGCCGCGTCTGGGCCTGGCGCGCCGCGGTGGCGGCGAAGTCGCGCAGCGGCCATGGCCGGCCCGCCGCGTCGTTCGCTCTCAGCAGCTCGCGCATCTCGTTGACGGGATCGAGTGCGGCCGCGCGGTCGGCGCCTCGGAAGACCAGCAGCTCGGCGGGCCACTGATCGAGGGCATGCCGGGCGTCCACCGATCTGGGGTGCCCGGTCAGGACGGCGTGGTAGTTCACCCCACCGAAGCCGAAGGCGCTCACGCCGGCCACCCGTTCGGCCGCGGACCGGGACCACGGCCGCGCGGTCCCCGCAAGGACGAAGGGGCTGACGCCCTCCTCCCAGGCCGGATTGGGCTCGTCGACGTGCAGCGTCGGCGGCAGGACTCCGTGATGCAGCGCCAGCGAGGTCTTGACGAGGGCAGCCAGGCCGGACGCCGTCTTCGTGTGGCCGATCTGGGATTTGACGGACCCCAGCGCGCAGCTGCCCGGCGCCGCGCCCGCCGCGCTGAACACCTTGGTGAGGGTCTCGAGCTCGGTGCGGTCGCCGACGACGGTCCCGGTGCCATGCGCCTCGACAAGCCCGACGTCGGCGGCCGAGACACCGGCCGCGCGGTAGGCGCGCTCGAGCGCGCGCTGCTGGCCCTCCGGCCGGGGTGCCGTCAGCCCGAGGGAACGTCCGTCGCTCGCCGAGCCAAGAGCCTTGACCACCGCATAGACACGGTCGCCGTCTCGTTCGGCGTCGGCGAGCCGTTTCAGGACGACGCAGGCGACACCTTCGCCGAGGGTCGTGCCGTCCGCTCCCGCGGCGAAAGGCCGGGCTCGGCCCGTTGGCGAGAGGGCACCAACCGAGGAGAACATCAGGTAGTCGAAGACGCCGTTGTGCAGGTCGGCGCCGCCGCAGATCATGAGGTCGGCGCCGCCGGACCGCAGTTCCTTGCAGGCCGCGTCCAGGGCGGTGAGCGACGACGCGCACGCGGCGTCCACGACGTAGGCGGGACCGCCCAGGTCGAGCCGGTTGGAGACACGGCTGGCGATGATGTTGCTGAGGATTCCGGTGAAGGTCTCCGGCGTGACACGGGGAAGCACGCCGTCCAGCTCCGGCGGCACCTCGCCGTAGTACGACGGCAGCACGGCCCGCAACGTGAGGGCGGCCGACAGGTCGCTGTTCGTCTCGGTGCCGAAGACGACGCCGGTCCGCCCGTGGTCGACGTCGCCGGAGTCGAGCCGGGCATCCTCCAGGGCCCGGCGCGCCGTCTCGAGCGCGAGGGCCTGGACCGGCTCGATGCTCGCCAGCGCCGCCGGCGGAATGCCATAGCGAAGCGGGTCGAAGGAGATCCTGGGCAGGAATCCGCCCCACTTCGAAGGGGTCCGGTCACCGCTCGGACCGGCGCCGCCGTCGGCCTCGAAGTAGATCTCGGGGTCCCACCGGTCCGCGGGCACCAGCGAGATCGCGTCCTTGCCGGAAACCACGTTGGACCAGAAGGCCGCCAGGTCGGGCGCGCCGGGCAGCACACAGGCCATGCCGATGACGGCCACGTCCAGCGGCGCGGCCTCGGCTCTCACCGGCGCGCCCGCGGGGTCACGGGTCTGCCGGGAAGCGCCGGACTGTTCGCGCAGGAACCGGCGCGCACCTTCGGTCACGCTGTCGTGCAGCTCCCGCAGCGTCGTCGTCGCGGACCGCAGCACGGCGACCTGCCCGGCCATGAACAGGCCCTCGTCGCGCTGCCGCTCACGGTCGACGGGGAGCAACGCCTCACCGCGCCGCTCCACTCCTTTGCTGGCGACTCGCAGCCGGCCGATGTTGAGCTGTTCCAGGCGCTCCCAGACCTGCCGGTCGGGCACGCCCTGGGCGCGCAGGTCGTCGCGCGCCGCGTGGAACCGGTCGACGAACGGGCTCGTGACGCAGCGGGTGACATGGCCGGGGCCGGTCCGCAGCAGTGCCGTGCCGGTGGCGCCCAGCGCCTGCCGCTGGAACTCGTCCTGGATCGCGCCGAGTTTCACGGCCTCCTCGGTGAAGAGGTAGGCGGTCCCCATCAGCAGGCCGACGCCGGCGCCCCGTGCGGCCAGCGGGCTCGCCATCGCCGCCACCATCGCCGCCGAACGGGCGTCGTGCACGCCGCCGGCGAACAGCACCTCGACGCCCGCGCTCGGCTCGGTTCCCCGCGCCGAGCCTGACGGCGCGGCCGGCGGCGCGGAACTTACGGCGTCGAGGTGTTCGAGCAGCACCGCGATCTGCGCCTCCCACAACGGGAAGCTCGCGCGGGGGCCGACGTGGCCACCGCACTCGGAGCCCTCGAAAACGAAGCGCCGACAGCCCGCGTCCAGGTACTGCCGGAGCAGGGCCGGCGACGGGACGTGCAGCAGGGTCGGGATGCCGTCGGCGTCCAGCTCGGCCGCCTGCGAGGGCCGGCCGCCGGCGATGATGACCCGGGACGGCCGGACCTCACGCACCACGTCCAGCTGGGCGGCGCGCAGGTCCTCGGGAGCGAACCCGAGCAGGCCGACTCCCCACGGGCGTTCGCCGAGCAGGTCCCGGGTCTCGGCCAGCAGCCGGCGCGACTGCTCCCGGTCCGCCAGCGCGAGCGCGAGGAACGGCAGCGCCCCGTCCTCGGCGACACGGCGGGCGAAGGCGGGCCGGTCGCTCACCCGGGTCATCGGCCCCTGCGCGACAGGCCGGGCCGTCCCCCAGGCGGCGCACAGCGGCGAACGCGCCGAGAGCATGGTGTCCGCGGCCGTGACCGACTCCGGCTGGGCCGACGCGTCGAGAGCGCCGCGGATCGCGCGCAGCGCGCGGGCGACGGTGCCGTACCGGGAGGCGAACTCCCGGGCCAGGAAGGCGTCCTGGCCCACGGGCAGGAGCTGGCGGTCGTGACCGTCGTGGCCGGCTCTCGCGCGGACTGTGTCCGGCGGCCAGTCCTCGGCGTCGCCGTCGGCCCGCCTGCCGGCCGGCGGCTGGTAGACCCGATACCCGGCCGCCACCACCGTCTCGGTGCCGTCGAGCCGGCGCAGCGCGCCGGGGAGCGGCCCGAGAGCAGTCGCCTCACGCAGGAGCCCAAGCTGGGTGTCCAGGACCACCCCGGCCGCTCCGCCGACGACGGCGGCCACCGCCGTACGTACGCCTATCCCGCCCCAGCACCAGACGGGACGGACCTGTCCGTCAGCGCCTCGCCAGCCGGGCGCGCCCAGCACCTGCTGCAGCAGGACGAACGAGCTGAGCTCGCTCACCCGCCCGCCGCCCTCGTTCCCGCGTACGAGCACGCCGTCCGCTCCGGCCACGATGGCCGCCTCCGCCTCGGCCACGCTCGTCACCTCGGCGAGGACGCGGGCACCGTGCAACGTCGTGAGCAGCACCTCGAGCGCGCTCCCGGCCGAGGCGTCGGCGAACAGCGCGGCCGGAAGGACGACCGTGTCGATCCGTTCGCGGCACCGCGCGGTCACCTGGGGATCGACGACACCCGGATCGGTGATCCGCACGCCGAACGCGCAGGCGCTCAGCCGTGCTGTCAGCGGCAGCGCGTCGGCGGCCTCGGCGGGGTCGAGGCCGAGGTCCAGCACGCCCATCGCGCCGGCCGCGCACGCTGCCGCGACGAGCCTCGCGTCCGGCCGGCCGAACGGGCTCACGGCGATGATCCGGTCCCGCGGCGCGCTCTCGCTCGGCACCTGGGCCGCCTGGCCGGTGCCGACGAACGCGGTACTGTCTTCCACCCGTCACTCCCGTACGTGTTGTGGGCCGGTCAGCCCAGGGGTGGGCGACCATCCGTGGCAAGGCGACGGCCCCGGTCGCCGGGACGGTCACTCAATCGGCGCCGCGGGGGGGCAGAACGCGGCCGACGGCTTCGTTGCCGTGGCCGCGCCTGCCGGCCCCGTCGGGCGCCGTGCACGGCGTGGATCACGTCCCGACCGAGCGGGACGATGTCCACGCGATCGAAGCGCTCAGTGCCGGTACTGCGCCGGGCTCGGCGGCCGGCGATCCGCCCCTTCGTCGCCGCGAAGGCGGTCCTGCGTCGGTCTAGAAGACCGGCCCCAGGTCCTGGCGGACGATCGTGGCGATGCTGTGCTCCGCCAGGGCGGCGATCGTCATCGACGGGTTGCAGGCCCCGGTCGACCCCGGAATCCGCGAGCCGTCCAGCACGTACAGGCCGCGGTGGCCGAGAACGCGCCCGTACAGGTCGACCGCCGTGCCCATGGGTACTCCGCCCAACGGGTGCCAGGTCGACGGTGCGGGTGAGTCGGTGTCGGTCACCTGCCCGCCGCCGGCCTGCGCGATGGCCTTCATCTGGTTGGCGATGAGCTGCTGGAGGGCGGCGTCTCCCGACGACCGCCAGGTCAGCGTCGCGTCGTCCTTGTTCGCGTCGTAGGCCCAGGTGCCGGTGGGCTGCTCGATCCCGAAGCCCACCAGGAGCATCTCCCGGACGCCCGGCGTCTGGATCGGCGATCCGGAGTGGATGATGGTGTACGGGATCGCGCTGACGGCGGGACGGCCGCCGACGCAGGCCGGCCCGCCCTGCCGGGCCCCGGGGTCATCGTTCATCTGGGTCCAGGCGTAGATCTGGTCACCGTTGTTGCCCCACTGGGTGCCGACGCCACTGGGCAGGTTGGGCACGAGGCCCTTGGCCTTCGCCTTCACCAGCAGACGCGTCGTGCCGGCCGACCCGGCATTGAGGAATACCGCGTCCGCGACGATCGACTTCTTCTCCTGGACCACTCCAGCCGTATCGATACGGTCGACGGAAAGCACCCAGCGCTGCTTCGGGTCCAGCGCGATGTCACGGACGACGTGCAGCGTCTGGACCTGTACCTTTCCGGTGGCCTCCGCCGCCGCCAGGTAGGTGACGTCGATCGAGTGCTTGCCGCCGTTGTTGACGCCGAACCCGATATCGCTGGTGGTGTAGGTGGGGGCGTACTGGCCGTTCAGTTCGCCACGGACGAACGACCAGTCGATTGGCAGCGGTACGCGGAACGTCTGCAGTCCCGCCTTCGGCGCCGTGTTCAGGAACAACCGGGACGAGCGGTAGGGATCCGAGTTCAGGACGTCGTCCGGGATCGTGGAGATGCCGAGCATCGAGGCGACCCTCGGGTAGGCCCACTGGTTCAGCTCCGGGTAGAAGCCCGCCATCAGGGGCAGCGACAGCGCGAAATTGACGAGGCTGGGCTGCAGGGTCATGCCGTGGTACATGAGCGATCCGCCGCCGACCGCCGCTCCGACGTTGACGGTCATGCCGTTGCCCTGCAGCGTCTCGAGCAGACCCGTGTACGGCGCCCAGGGGACGGCCCCGGCCGGGGGCAGCCATAAGGCCCGGTAGTCGAGGCCCTGGGTGATCCGCGGGAAGGTCGTCGCGTTGGGCCCGGTGGGCCAGCGAAGGCCGCGTTCCAGGAGAAGAGTCGGCACACCGGCCTGGGCCAGCCGCAGCGCGGTGACACCGCCGCCGAACCCGGAGCCGACGACGACCGCCCGTGCCCGCACCTCGGTCACCGCCGCCGACCCGGCCGACGCCGTCGCCGCCTGCGCGGGCGAGGCACCCAGTCCCGAGGCGCCCAGGCCCGCCGCGACGACGCCGGCTGCCGCCGCGCCGAACAGGGCCCGCCTGGTGACCTGCGGGCTGGGTCCTAAACGAGGGCCGCTGGATTCTTCTCCGCCACTGGAAGTCTCACCGGAGGAAGCGCTGTCGGACATGGCTGCTCCAATCGTCGAGGTGTGCGCCGCCGGCTGGAAACGGGTAGGCGGCATATCAGGCAGCGGCGTTCTCCCGCTTTCGCGCTTGATTGGGCAGCCCGCAGCCCGCAGCCCACTGTTCAACCGGGCACCGCGCGGCCCGCGACGACGTCACGGAGCCGGCCTGGAGACATTCCGAGCGTGACGGCCGAACGGCTCGCTGTCAATACACGAATACAAGTCTTGTTCCCTGGGCCAGACCAGGGCAGAACTAAGCGCCGCACGTCGCGGAAGGGACGAGCGGCCACGTCTTTTCCTGGCCCGAGCAGGGCATGCCAATTCACGCCGGCGGCGCCGGAGACGCAGGCAGGCCGGCCGTATTTCTGTCGCGAGGGCCTTCAGGCAGAGGACCGTTCCGTACTTGGTTTCCGGTCTTCCTGGTGTTGCGGGAACGTCGCTACATATTCACGGTAACCGCGCCGTCATGGCGCGGCGCACAGGCGCGATCCGCGGGGGTCGCTGCTCGGGATTGCGCCGGCGCGGCGGCCGGACTGGACCTCGCTATATCGGGTCGTATTGGGTCGGGCCGCGCGCCAGGACAACAGCGACGTGCTGCGGGTCGACGGGCCCTGGGTGCCACGTTCTGGGTTACGCCCTCCTACGGAGGGTTCGCATCGTCCGCGGGCTCCACGTCCGGCGAGAAGAAGAATCCATCGGTGCGGCCTGGTGCCGCGGCGGCACGAAATCGTGGTGCCGTCCAGCGGTGACGGCTCGGTGCGGCGATCGGGCCCGGGCAAGCCCGGCGGCCGGAGAGGGTTCTGATGAACATCGAACAGTGCGGCGGCGCCGGGGGCGCGCGGCCGCGCGTGCGCAAGCGGGCCGGCGGCCGGCGTTCTACAGGAGATCGCGCCGCGGATCTGAGAACAGGCAGGCGCGGAGCCAGCGGATATCGCGGAGACCCCGCGGTGTTGCGCGGCTGGCGGCCCAGGCCAGCGGCGGCCCGGCTGGGCCCGGGCGGCGCCGCCGCGATTCCCGGCGCGGGCCCCCGGGGCCCGTCAGGACGCGACAGACGGCGGCCCCGCTCCGCGGGCGGGAGGCTGCGCGGTGTGCTACGGCGCGCCGCGGCGCGCCGTAGCACGGCCGAAACAAAAAATGGATGGCGGCCGCGCATTCTGCCGCGGGCCCCATCCAGATGATCGGGTGCATGTTGGCCGCGCCGCTTGGGACGCAGCATCTTTATCGGTCCGGAGGAGCGCAGCGAGGACAGGCGGAGAGACAACGGCAACGCCGGCCACCGTGAAGTCTGAATCATCGTGGCTCCAGTCCGCGGAGCACGGTCGCGGCAAAGTTGGCGAGTATCGTGGCGCGGTCGGACGTAGGCCCCTGCACAGCGGCCAGGATGGCGTACAGGCCGAGCAGGAAGAAGAACGCGCTGTGCCTCAGGTCAGCCTCGGGGTGGATCTCACCGCGGTCGCGCGCCCGTTCGAGCGCCTCGACCATGAGCACCACTATCGGATACGACGTCCACTCGCTGTCGCGGGGACGGGTCGGGGAGAAGTGGAAGGCGAGCACATCCCGGAAGAGGACCGCGCCGAGCCGCTGCTCGATACCCGTCACCAGGCGGACGACCTCGCCCAGGAGATCCGGCAGCTGGCGAGGCGAGGCAAGGAACTGGGCAAGCTCCGCAGCCAGTTGCTCCTGCTCGCCGCGCTCCAGCGCCGCGAGGACGTGTTCCTTCGTCGGGAAGTGGAAGTAGAACGTGCTTCGCGCCACGCCCGCGGCGGCGACAATCGCGCCGATATCCGCGTAGCCCATACCCAAACGCCTGAACTCCGCTATCGCGGCATCGAACACGCGCTGTCGCGTCTCGAGCCGCTGCGCCTCACGCCCGGGCGACTTCTCCGGCACCCGCACCATGGGTAGATATGTACCATTTTCGACTGACGACTGTCAATGACATCTGTCGACGAGCCGGCCCGCAGGCGCCGCCTGGCCGGGCCTCCGGAAGGTCCCGGGCCTGCCGGCCGGGCCGGAGCCCGGCCGGCGGGCGCACTCCGGCCGGCCGTGGGTGCGTGGGGTCAGGCGGCGGCACGCTCGAGGATGTGGACGCCGCAGGCGTTCCCGAGGCCGATCACGTGGGCTAGGCCCACCTTGGCGTTCGGCAGCTGGCGGCCGCCGGCCTCGCCGCGCAGGTGGGTCGCGATCTCCCAGACGTTGGCGATCCCGGTGGCCGCGATCGGGTGGCCCTTCGACTCCAGGCCGCCGGAGACGTTGACGGGCGTCCTGCCGTCGCGCCAGGTCGCCCCCGAGTTGAAGAAGTCGACCGCGCCGCCCTGCTCGCACAGCATCAGGTTGTCGTAGTGCACCAGCTCGGCGGTGGCGAAACAGTCGTGCAGCTCGACGAGGTCGAGCTCGCCCGGGCCGATACCGGCCTGCTCGTAGGCCTGGGCCGCCGCCTGCCGGGTCAGCGTGTTGATGTTCGGCAGGACCTGGCAGGCCTCCTCGTACGGGTCCGTCGTCAGGACCGACGCCGAGATCTTCACCGCGCGCCGCTGCTGCTCCAGCGAGAGCGTCCTCAGCTTCGCGCCGGACACGAGGACGGCCGCCGCCGCGCCATCGCAGTTCGCCGAGCACATCGGCCGCGTGTTCGGGTAGGCGATCATGACATCGTTCATGATCTGGTCGAGAGTGAACCGCTTCTGGTAGGACGCCAGCGGGTTCAGCGTCGAGTGCGTGTGGTTCTTCTCGGAGATCCGGCTCCGGGCTCTGGACGAGCGCGGACCCGGGGAGCTCGGCACGGTCAGCGGGACGGGTGGAGGCCGGCCCGACGAAGATGGCCTCGCCGAAAGCCACCCGGCGGTCGGCCCAACCGGGCCTTGGCAGGGAAACCTGGTTCTAAACCCGGCGTGTCACCCCGCCCGGCCTGAAGGCAACCGTTCGAGCACCGCACCCGATCATCACCTATAAGTTCATATCTCGAACCCAGGTGGCGATACAAGCGGCCCACCTGGGAGGTCCGCCGCCGTGGCGGCTCAGCGGTCGGCGCGGCAGGCAGCGACGAGGGCCGTGCGCGCGGCGGCGGCCTCGGGGATGGGCGCCAGCGGGTAGCAGTGCGGGAGGCCGGGCGCCTCGTGGTAGTCGACCGCCACGCCAGCCTCGGCGGCGCCGGCGGCGAGGCGCCGGCTGTCGGTCAGCAGGACGTCGTGGGTGCCGCACAGCACGGTCAGCGGGGCCAGACCGGCGAGCGAGCCGTTCAGCGGGCTGACGAGCGGGTCGGCCACGTCAAGCGCCCCGGCGTAGTGGCGGGCCCCCCCCGCGGGG